>JBBINC010000005.1:0-58081 GCA_037444085.1 Acidobacteriota bacterium
CCAATCAACCGGCAACAGTGTCAGAAACCCTCAGATTCGCGTGGCCGTTGACAGCACTGACACGGGCACCGACACGGGCACCGACACGGGCACCGCCATGGACAGTCACAGACATGACCCGCCGTGGCATCGCAGGCGGGCTGGGTGTGCGGGTGGCTGGGGGCGCTGCAGGTGAGCGACGCGCGCCAGAATTCACTGGGGCTGCGGGGGGCCGCCGGCCCCCCGGGAGGAGAAGCGCACGGGCGGCGGACTGTGGCGATTCTTGCGGTGGCCCCTCAAAATGGCGCGGGCGGTGCGCTCAGTGCAGCTCGATCCCCCACAGGTCGTGGACGTGCAAGATGCCGAGCACGCTGCGGTCGCCGGACGCCACCACCACCGAGGTGATGCGCCGCTCCTCGAGCAGGCGCAGCGCCTCGGTGGCAAGGGCGTCAGGAGCGATGACGACACCGCCCTCGTGCATTACATCACCGGCGGTGAGGGCGAGGGGATCGGCGTGCGCCTCCATGAGGCGGCGCAGATCGCCGTCGGTGATGACCCCCAGCAGGACTCCTGCCTCGTTCTGGACGGTGGCGATCCCCAGACCCTTGCGGGACATCTCGTAGATCACGTCCTTCATCGGCGTGGTGGCGCCCACCCGCGGCACCTGCTCGCCGCCGTGCATCAGCTCAGCTACCGTGCGCAGGCGCAGGCCCAGTCTGCCGCCCGGGTGAAGCCGCGCAAAGTCTTCAGTCTTGAATCCCTTGCGCACGGACAGGGCGATCGCCAGCGCGTCGCCGAGCGCCAGCGAGGCGGTGGTGGAAGCGGTGGGAGCGAGGTTGTTGGGGCAGACTTCGCGGGTGACGCCGAGGTCCAGATGAACATCCGCGTGTTCCGCCAGCGGTGAGGAGGGGTTGGAGGTCAGGGCCAGCAGGGGGGTTCCCAGGCGTTTGAGGTACTCCACCAGCCGAAGCAACTCGTCGGTCGTGCCGGAGTTCGAGACTGCCACCACCACGTCGGCGGTCGTGACCATCCCCAGGTCGCCGTGGATCGCCTCCGCCGGGTGAAGGAACATCGCCGGCGTCCCGGTGGAGGCCATGGTGGCGGCGATCTTGCGGCAGATGATGCCGGACTTGCCCATGCCCGTCCACACCACCCGCCCCCGGCAGGCGGCCAGCAGGTCGATGGCCCGCACGAAGGTCTCATCCAGGCGGTCGCGCAGGCGGAGGATCGCCTCCGCCTCCCCCTGCAACACCTCCCGCGCCAGGTCCAAAGACACGGCCTTTCCCTCCGTCAGAACTCGCGCTCGATGACGTAGCGGGGGGCTTCGGCGAGGGCGTCACGTTCGATTCCGGGCGGGAGAAGGGTGGCGCATGCGGTGGCGCGCTCGGCGAAGGCCTGGGCGACGCCGCGCACTTCAGCAACGATACGGTGGCGCTCGATCAGGGCGCGAATCTCTCCCTCCAGCTCGCCGCTCAGCTGCCCTGTGGCCAGTACCTGGGCCAGGGCCCTCCGCTCCGACTGGGAGAGGCGAGGGAGAAGGCGGATGAAGGGAAGGGTGAGCTTGCCCTCGCGCAGGTCAGAGAAGACCGGTTTGCCCAGGCTTGATTCGGAGGCGGTGAGATCCAAGAGGTCGTCGGCGATCTGGAAGCACACTCCCAGGTGCGTGCCGTACTCCGTCAATGCGCCGCGGTGGGACGCGAAGGCCGGGTCGAAGAGCGCCGGAATGGAGGTGGCGGCGGAGAAGATGCCGGCGGTCTTGCGGCGTACGATGTCCATGTACGTCGCCTCGTCGGTGTCCAGTCGGCCGCTGACTTGCAGGCCGATCATCTCGCCCTCGATCATCTCGATGGTGGCGCGGGAGAGCACACGCATGACGGGAATGTCGTCAACCTCCAGAGCCAGCTCCATCGAACGGGTGTACAGCCAGTCCCCCAGCAGCACCGTCAACTGGTTGCCCCACTTGTGGTTGGCGGTGGGCCGGCCGCGCCGCAGGGCGGCATGATCGATGATGTCGTCGTGCACCAGGGTGGCGGTGTGAATCATCTCGATCACCGCTCCGTAGCGCACGTCGCGATCCCCCTCATAGCCCAGCATGCGCGAGACGAGCAGGACCATCGTAGGACGCAGCCGCTTGCCCCCGCCCTCGAACACGTAGGAACCGGCCTCGCGCACCGTGTTGGGGGCGTCGGCCAGTTGCGCGCCGATGAACCGCTCCACCTCCCCCAGCCGGGGTGTGATGAGTTTGAAGGCGGCAGCCATGGGCCCGCCGCTCAATCGCGCCGCCGCAGCCGTGCGTGCGTTCAGGTGCCGCTCCCTTCCGTGGCCCCTCGGCCACGCCACATGGTAGTGGGAACGGACCGGGGTGTCATCCGTCTTCCGGTGCGCACGGCGGTAGACCCGGCAGCGAAGGTGCAAAGGCGCGGTCCGAGGGAGCGCTGCGGCGCCGCCAGCGCTGGAAGCGAAATTCGTTTCGGTCGCCATTCGAATCGTGCACCACGATCTGGCTTGGCAGGCCGCCGGGGGCGACATTGAGCACGATCCTGGCCACGTTGCCGCTGGTGCCCCGCGGGGTGAGGGTGAGGGTGTGCGACGCCGCCTCGACTGCAAAGGTGGCGTGCGCCGCGCCGGGGTCGAGGACCGCCGCCAGCGGCAGCCGATCCAGCGAATCCGGCGAGAGCCGCACCGCCTCGCAGGTCCCGGCTTCGAGGTCCACCAGCCGCGCCACCGTGCCGTGCACCGCGAAGACCCGCTCCCCATATTCGAAGCGCGCTGCATCGGGCGGCCGAAGCAGCAGCGTGCCGGCTTCCTCGGTGCCCCGGCTGAAGCCGGCGGGCACGTAGCTCTGAGTGAAGGGCACCTCCCACGCCGGGGCGCTGCGCACGGCCGCAGCCACCGTTTCCAGGTCGACGACCGGCGGGGCGGCGAGCGCCACGGCGAGGACAACGCCGACCATGGTCAGTGGCGGAAATGGCGGCGACCGGTGAATACCATGGCCACGCCCAGCCGGTCAGCAGCGGCAATGACTTCCGCGTCGCGGATCGAGCCGCCCGGTTGCGCGATGGCGGTCACACCGGCCTCGGCCAACGTCTCCACCCCGTCCGGGAAGGGGAAGAACGCGTCCGAGCCGGCGGCGGTGCCGGCGAGGGAAAGGCCTCCAGTGCGCGCCTTGGCGACAGCGATGCGGCACGAATCGAGCCGGCTCGGCTGGCCGGCGCCGATGCCCAGCGAGGCGGCGGGCGAGGCGATGACAACGGCGTTGGAAAGCGCGTGCTTGGCCACCCGCCAGGCGAGGGTGAGGGCTTCCTCTTCCTCCCTGGTGGGGTGCCGCCGGCTCACGGGTCGCCACTGCTCGTCCCAGCCCTCGTCTGGATCCTGGGCCAGCAAGCCGCCGTCGATGACCCTGAGACGGGGAAGGCCCGGCCGGGGTGCGGAGGCAAGGAGGACACGCAGGTTCTTCTTGGCGCGAAAACTCGCCTCGGCCTCCGGGGAGATCTCGCGGGCCACCACCACCTCGGCGAAGAGCTCATTGATGGCGCGTGCCGCCTCGGCGTCGATGGGGAGCGTGGAGGCGATGACGCCGCCGAAGGCCGATACGGGGTCGCAAGCGAGGGCGCGGGCGTACGCCTGGGCCGCCGAGGTCCCGAGGCCGACACCGCACGGCGCGGCGTGCTTGATGATGGCTACACCCGGCGCGGGCAGGTCGTGCGCCAGCCGCCACGCCCCGTCGGTGTCCATCAGATTGTTGAAGGACAACTCCTTGCCCTGGAGCTGGCGAAAGCCCCCCAGGCCACCGGTGCCTGGGGCGCGAGCGAGGACGGCGCTCTGATGGGGGTTTTCGCCGTAGCGCAGCGGCAGCTCCGAGGCGTCGAGCCAGGGTGCCACAGCTTCGTGCAGCAGGGCGCGGGGGAGACCGAGAAAGCGCGGCAACGACGCGGCGATGGCGGCGTCGTAGGCGGCCGTGTGGCGAAACGCCTTGACGGCGACGAGCCGCCGAAACTCGAGGCTGCCGCCTCCTGAGAGATCCTCCAGCGCCGCCGGGTAGTCGTCGGGGTCCACCAGCACTGTCACGTGGCGGTGGTTCTTGGCAGCGGCGCGCAGCAGCGAGGGCCCGCCGATGTCGATGTTCTCGACCACCTCGCCGCGCTCCACGCCTGGCCGGGCAACGGTCTCCCGGTAGGGATAGAGATTGACTGCCACCACCGCGATGGGTGGGAGACCCCATTCGGCGAGGAGTCGGCGGTGCTCTTCCTCGTCGAGATCGGCGAGGATGGCGGCGAAGATCCGCGGGTGCAGCGTTTTCACGCGGCCTCCCAGGACCTCGGGCGTGCCGGTGAGCGAACTGACCTCGCGCACCCCTATCCCGGCGCGCTGCAGAGTGGCCGCAGTTCCACCTGTGGAAAGAAGGTCAAAGCCCAGGTCTGCCAGGCCGCGGGCAAGCGCCTCAATTCCCCGCTTTTCGGATACGGATAATAGAGCCAGGGGCTTCACGGGGTTGCGGTTCTCCTTTCCAGACGAGGAACGTGTCGCTTTCCTGCGGGATGGCGGGGACGAGGCCGCCGCCTTGCCGCCATACCCACGAGGCGAGGTTGACGAAGTCGCTCGCGGCGTGGTTGAGCGTCAGCGACGCCGCCCCGAAGGTGGTGGAACGATCGTCGAGGAGGTGCCAGTTGGCCGGCCCTCCGAGGCGGTCCATATCCTCTCTGATGAGCGGAGCCAGCGGCGAGACCGCCTGCCGCTTGCGCGCCAGGAACGGCTGAATATCGCCTCGCGAAGAACGCAGGAGACCGTTCTCCTGGCCGTAGAAGACGATCGGAATGCGCGGAAGGGCGCGCTTCATGAATGAACGAAACGCGGTGGCGTGAGGGTCCGAGCCGCCGGTGGAAAGAAAGGGCGAGGCGTGGTCCAGCGTCAGGTGGGCCAGGGCGCCGAAGCCGCTGACCACCTCATCGAACGGTCGCTGCTTGCGGATAGCCTGCACCAGGCGTTCGCACTGGGCGGCGATGGCCATCTCCACGTTGGGGTTGCCACCGAGCCGGTGGAACTCCTCGGGCCAGCGGCCCGCCGCGGCGTATCCGGCCGTAAACGCGCGCTCGTGGCGCACCACCTGGCGGGCGAGATCGGGAGGCAGCCAGGGCAGCGACCGCCGGCCGAAATCGCCTTCCAGGGCAGGGGGGTGCAGTGAGCAGGTGGCGGCGAGGAGCAGAGCCAGCATCAACGCATTCTAGCCCATGGCGGCAGGAAGCTCGCGGAGTTCCCCGGACAGTGGCAGAACCCGTGAAATTGTAGTATGATCGCCGACTCGGGAGGCGCCGGTGGGCGTCGAGGCGGCGGATGAGGAGGCGAGTTCAGTTGCGCCGCATCTCCAGGGTGATCTGGACCCTGCGCTCGTGCTTTTCCGGAACGTACTGAATGACTTGTGATATAATCCCGCGCCGCCCTGCGTCAGGGCGTGCTTTCATCCGGGGGGTTTGATGGCCGATCTTCTGCAATACCGAGCTGCCCCTGACGAACCGCTCGACTGTCTCTACCTGGTGACCGCCGAGGGATACGATCCCGTGAAGGGCCTTTCCCTGCCGGTCAAGGAGAAGCAAGCCGTCGCATCCGTGGTCAAGGAGCTGGGTGTTCGCGGGGTCGAGGGCGAGGTGCTGGTCACCGCCAGTCCGATCTCCTCGTACCATCGCATTGCCTGCTTCGGGATCGGCAAGTCCGGTGAGTTCACCGTGCCCGCCATGCGGCGGTTGCTGCGCCGCATGCTTGAGCAGGCTGGGAAGAACCACGAGTACCAGATCGCTGTGGCCATTCCGCACGTCCCGGATGATGTCGACGCTGCGGATGCGCGCGCTTTCACTCTCGCCGAGCTGGCGCTCTCGGATTACCGCTTCGATCGCTTCCGCTCGCGTCCGGATGAGGCCACCAAGGTGGACGGGGTGCACGTCGTCCCCCTCGCCGGAGAGAGCGAGGAGGCTTTAGGGGCGCTGCTGGATGCCGCGCGCGCCATGGACATCCTGGTACGGCTGGCCCGGGACCTGGGCAACCGTCCCGGCAACGACCTGACCCCGACTCAGTTCGCCGCGGAGGCGGCGAAGATGTTCGCCTCCTCGCCGGTGCGCGTCACCGCCATGGGACGGAAGGACCTGGAGAAGGACGGCCTCGGCGGGGTTCTCGCGGTCGGCAAGGGGTCTGTCGAGGAGCCCCGATTACTGCGCTTCGAATATCGGGCGAAGAAGCCGCGCGCCTCGGTGGTGTTCGTCGGTAAGGGTGTCACCTTCGATGCCGGCGGGATCTCCCTGAAGCCCGCCGCCAACATGGCGGAGATGAAGTACGACATGGCGGGGGCGGCCGCGGTGGTGGCGGCCATGCAGGCGGTAGCCGAGGAGCAGCCGGCGCTGAAGGTGACCGGCCTCGTGCCGCTGGTGGAGAATCTCCCCTCCGGCAGCGCTCTCAAGCCCGGCGACATCATCAAGCTGTGCAACGGCACTACTGTGGAGATCGACAACACCGATGCCGAGGGCAGGGTGATCCTGGCCGACGTGCTTGCCTACTCCGCCCGCTTCCGCCCGCAGGTGGCCGTGGACCTGGCCACGCTCACCGGCGCCTGCGTCGTCGCGCTGGGCCACGAGCTGGCCGGAATGTTCTGCAACGACGAGGGGCTCGCCGAGCAGTTGCAGCGGCTCGGCCGGCTCACCGGCGATCGCTTGTGGCGGCTGCCGCTGCGGCCCGAGTACCGCGAGCTGTTGCGGTCGGAGTGGGCCGACATCAAGAACTCCGGCTCGCGTTGGGGCTCCCTGCCCGCCTCCGCGGCGTTCCTGAAGGAGTTCGTCCCCGAGGGCGTACGCTGGGCGCACCTGGACATTGCCGGGGTCGCCTATCTGCCCAAGAGCCAGAACGGGCTGCCCGCCGGGGCGACGGGTTTCGGCGTTCGCCTGCTCGTCGCGCTGCTGCGCGAGTTGGCCGAGCGGGACTAGTTTCTTCGGATTTCCGTGTGCCTGCTCCTCGCCGTGCGCGATCCAGCGGCCTGCCGGCTGTGGTTGGCGGCCAACCGTGACGAGCGCGTGGCCAGGCCCTGGCGGTCCCCGACCTTGATCTCCCACCACCCGCCGGTGTTTGGCGGGGTCGATCTGGAGGGCGGGGGAACGTGGCTGGCCGTCAACCTGGCGTCGGGGTTCGTGGTGGGCGTCACTAACGCCAACTTGGGTGCCCGCTCCGGCCGCCGGTCGCGCGGGCAGCTCGTCCTGGAGGCGGCGACGCAGGGTTCGCTGGCCGACGCCCTGGCGCTGCTGGCCGAGGTTGATGTGGACAGCTACGGGGCGTTCAATCTGATGCTGGCGGACACGGCGGCGGCGTTCGTGGCGACCAACTATCCGGAGGCGCGTATCGAGCCGGTGGAGGACCCGCTCTTCGCGCTGGGCAACGACGCGCTCGGTGGGGACGGTTTGCGCACCCAGGCAGCCTTGCGAGCACTCGGGCCAGCGACCCACGGGGGCACCGGTGACCTGGCTCCGGCACTGGCGCGCCTGCTCGCCGATCATCGCGGCGCTGACCCGTTCTGCCGCCACTTCGGGCCGTTCGGTACGGTGTGCTCGACGATCCTTGCATTGCACGGTGCGGTCGTGCAGACGTACCTTTTCGCTGCGGGGCCACCGTGCCAGGCGCGCTTCGAGCCGGTCGCGCCGCCGCCCCTGCCTTACTCGTAGCGGAGAGCTTCGATGGGGTCGAGGCGGGCCGCCTTGGCGGCCGGGTAAATGCCGAAGAAGATCCCCACCAGGCCGGCGAAGACGAAGGCGGCGAGAACGACCTGCGGCTGCACGAGGACCGGCCAACCCCCCAGTCGGGCGATGAGCCGCGCCACCAGCGCACCGATGCCGATGCCGGCGACTCCCCCCAGGCCGGAGATGAGGGACGATTCGATGAGGAACTGCCAGCGGATCTCGCCGCGCCGGGCGCCGAGGGCCCTCCGCACGCCGATCTCTCGGGTGCGCTCGGTGACCGATACGAGCATGATGTTCATGATACCGATTCCGCCGACGAGCAGCGACACGGAGGCGATGGCCCCCAGCAGCATGGTCAGTACCGACGCCATCTGCGTCGCCATGGAGGCGATCTCCTGCTGCGAGCGGATGACGAAGTCATCGTCCTGGCCGCGCATGAGGCGGTGCCGCTGGCGCAGCAGCTGGGTGATTTCGTCGGCGGCGCGGTCCATGTGCCGGGGGGAGAGGGCGGACACCATGATGGTATGGATGTGGGTGATGCCCAGGAGTCGCTTCTGCGCCGTGCTGTAGGGAACACATACGACATCGTCCTGGTCCTGCCCCATCATCGAACCGCCCTTGCGTTCGAGAACGCCGATGACCCGGAATGGAACCCCGCGCAGTCTCACAATCTCGCCCACCGGATCGGCCCTGCCGAAGAGGTTCTCGGCCACGGTCGAACCGAGAACCACGACCTTGGTGGCCCCGCGCACATCGCTGTCGCTGAAGTACGCCCCCCTGTCCACCGCCCAGGCGCGAATCGTGGGATAGTCGGCGCCGGTTCCCTGGATGGTGCTGAACCAGTTGCGATTACCTACGACAATCTGGCCCCCCGTGCGCACGCCCGGCTCGGCCAGCGCCACCGAGGGGCACTCTCGCCGGATGGCTTCGGCGTCCTCCTCGGTGAGCGACTGCACCGAGCCAATGCCGTGCCGTACTCCGGAGGCCGACCTCGAGCCGGGAAAGATGATCATGAAGTTGGTGCCTAGCGCCCCAATCTGGGTCTGGATGGCCGCCGAGGCCCCCTGGCCGATGGCCACCATGGCCACCACGCACCCCACGCCGATGATCACCCCCAGCATGGTGAGCAGGCTGCGCATGGGGTTGCGACGCAGGGCGGTGAACGCCACCTTGTAGGTCTGGGCGATGCTCAGCATCCGATGCTACCTCCGGCGACCCATGGGGGTCATGCCGGCGAGCCCGCCGGCATCACCGCTCTGGGCGGTGGCCACGCCAACCACCACGCGTTCGCCGCCGCGCAGCATGCCGCCCCGGATCTCGACGAAGCGCCCATCGGTGATGCCGGGCTCGAGGCGTACCGGCCGGAGGGGGGCGCCCTGATCATCGCCACTCACATACACCTCGACGGGAGCGCCGCTTCTGCCGCTACCGCCGCCGGGCCGTGGGGCGCTGTCAAGCCCGCGCCCCCCCGAATCGGCGTCGTCGGATCGGGCGATCTGCAGGCCGAGAATCTCGGGGCGGAAGCGCAGCGCTGCCGAGGGCACGCGCAGGGCGTCGACGGCCCGCGCCACCTCGATGCGTACCTCCGCGGTCATGCCCGGCAGCAGGGTGAGGTCCGGGTTGGCCACGTCGGCCATCACCGGGTAGGTGACCACGTTGTTGGCGGTCTTGGGCGACAGCCGCACCTGGGCGACGCGACCTGGGAACTCCTTCTCGGGAAACGTATCGACACTGAAGGTCACTGGTTGGCCGATGCGCACCTGGCCGATGTCCGCCTCGTCCACGTCGCAGGTGAGTTGCATGCGAGTGAGGTCCTCGGCGATTGTGAACAGGGTAGGGGCCTGGAAGGATGCCGCCACGGTCTGGCCCACATCGTAATCGCGGGAGACCACGACGCCGTCGATGGGAGCGCGAATCACCGAGTATCGCAGGTTGGTCTCGGCGCGTTCCAGCGCTGCCTCCAGCTCGGCGACCTGCGCCTGGGCCTGGTGGAACGATGCTCGCGCCGAATCCAGCTGGTCCTCGGACGACAGGCCGGACTCGAAGAGTGCCTGCTGGCGCCGGTACTTCGCCTGAGCGTCGAGAGCGCCGACGCGCGCGCGCTGCAGCTGCGCGCGGGTCTGGTTCACGGCGGCCTCGAATGGGGTCGAATCCAGTGTCGCCAGCACCTGGCCGCGGCGAACCCGGTCGTTGAAGTCGGCATGCAGGGTGGCAACGATGCCCGAGACCTGCGAACCCACCTTGACCGTGGTCAGAGCGGTCAGCGTCCCGGTGGTGCCGACCACCTGCACGACGGTGCCGCGGTCGATGGTGGCGGTCAGATATGCGGGCGCCTCCGCCTTCTTCCGTGCCAATCCGAACCACGTCACCGCGGCCACCGCGGCCGCCGCCGCCACGCCCATGGCTACTCTCGAAGCCTTGCCCACCGCGACCTCCCGCTCAAGATGTGCCGGGCCTCGCGCCCCGCGGCAAGAGTACGCCACTTGCGGGGAGAAAGACACCGGCATCGGGCGTATTGCGGTTCGCCCCAGCTGGCTCGAGGGCATGGTCTCCAGGCTGGAGAGGTCATCGCCAGACTCGCTGATTGGACTTCGGGCTCGATCTGGCCTGGCCTCCCAGTCTTCCGCCTGCCTCCAGGCGGATGCGCAGGGCGGAGGAGCGGAGTTCGACGGCAAGTCGCATCCCGCAGCGTCATCTCCTCTTCCGTGCGACGGCGCATCCCCCTGCGCCGCGCGCCAGGCGTTCGGTGACTATCGCCGGTGCAGCTTCTCCACCGCCTGCGATTCACGGAACTTCAGGATGCCCTGCTGCAAGAGCGCATAGACGATGAGGCGGCCGAGGAGCTTCTCGCCGGGGAACAGGGCCAGTACCTGGGGAAGGGTGTAGCGGCCGTTGACGCGGGAGAGCACAAACGCCTCCTCGGGAGAAAAGCGCAGGTGCGTCGCCTGCGTCAGGTCCACCGCCAGTTCCAGGATGACATCGCGCGAGGCGGCGGTGTTTTCGATCAGACCGCGAATGCGGATCTCCAGCGCCAGCGCCTTCTCTTTGGCCTCGGCGTTTCCCGGGTAGTTGGCGCGGACCCGGGCGATCAACTCGTACGCCTGCACCAAATCGCCCAGCGAGAGACTGGTCTCGGCCTCCCGCAGCGTCTCGCTCCAGCCGTCCTCGAGGCCGCCGGGGATGGGCGGTGGCTCGCCGGAGGGGGGGAGCACCTTGAACGCGCCCTGCTGCACCCCCTTAAAGACAAAACGGAGGATGTCGATCTCGGGCAGGCGGCACTCCAGGGCGATGCTCTCGACGCTGCGAGCGCCGTCGATCTTGTCGAGGAGCGCGAGCTGCGCCGGCTGCAGGGCGGAACGCTTGACGCTGCGAACCAGCCGAGGGATGTGCGAAGAGGACGGAATCGCCGCCGCCATGCGCCGCACCTCGTCCTGCCGGCGCGCCCCCTCCAGGAGGAAGTGGTCGACGGTGAGCGTGAGCTCGCGGTACAGGCGGGTCGGCAGGTTGTCATCGAGGAAGCGAAAGTCCCCCTCTTGCCACAGCATGAGGTCGAAGATCACCTCCTCCGCGCGCACCCGCAGCAACCGCTGCATGTCGTCCGGCGGGACGAGACCGAGCTGGACCGCCAGCTCTCCCAGGGCCCGCTGCTGTTGCTCCTGCTGTTCCAGCAGCTCCCGAAGCTGATCCTGGCTGAGGTAGCGCCAGCCGACGAGGAAGTACCCCAGCCGTTCCCGCGGGTTGTCCGAGGCGACGGCGCAGACGGCACCCTGAGAGAAGAAGATGCGCTTGGTGAATTTCCGCCCGCGCACCACCAGCGTCCCGGTCTTGTGGCTCATGGCGAGCCACTGCATCAGGTCCGCGAACGGCATGGTGCGCAGGTTGCCGCTAAGGGGCACTGGCGTGCCTCCCGCCGGTCCAACGCCCGCCCCAGGCAGGTCCCAACGCTGCAGTGACCACCATGCCCACGGCAGGATACCGCACTTTGCCGGCTCTCGCGCCGGTGCGCCGGCTGGCGAAAGGCCACCGGCGGCCGCGCCCGGCGTCTTGCTGCGCTCGCTCGACTACGAGAGAACGAAGTTCCCGGCCTCGATGATGCCCTTCAGGTACGCCATGAACTGATCGGCGGTGGCGCCGTCGATCAGGCGATGGTCGAAGGAGAGCGCCATGAAGGCCATGTCACGGATCGCCAGCGCCTCGCGACCTTCGTCGTCGGCGACCACTGTTGGCCGCCGGTGGATGTGGCCGACGTGCAGGATCGCCACGTTCGGCTGGTTGATCACCGGCAGGCCGAAGAGACCGCCGTAGGGTCCGGGGTTGGTGATGGAGAAGGTCGAACCGTGCACGTCATCCGGCTTGAGCTGCTTGTTCCGGGCGCGGTCGGCCAGATCGGTGATGGCGCGCTGCAGGCCGACGAGCGAGAGTTCCTCGGCGCGTTTGACCACGGGCACGATGAGGCCGTGGGGCAGCGCCACCGCCACACCGACGTTGATGTGCCGGTGGTAGACGACCTCGTTGCCATCGAGGGAAGCGTTGAGGACGGGGAAGCTCCTGAGCGCCTCGACCGCGGCGGCCATCACGAACGGCGTGTACGTGAGTCGCAACCCATGCTGGGAGAGGAAGGTATCCTTGGCCCGCTGGCGCAGGGCGACGACCCGCGAGAAGTCCACCTCGAAGACGGTGTGCACGTGTGGCGAGGTGCGGCGGGATTCCACCATGTGCTCGGCGATGCGCTGCCGCATGATTGACATCGGCTCCCGCAGCTCGTCCCCCTCGAAACCGCGTGACGGCCCCATGGTGGCGCCGGTAGCGTACGAGGGGGCGCCGGGGGTGGTGGCGGCCGCCGGGCGGGTGGGCCGAGGCGCCGCCGCGGGAGTGGGAGCCGAGGCGGCGGGGGGAACGGTTCTCTCGACGTGCGCGACGATGTCCGCCTTGGTGACCCGCCCGTGAATTCCGGTTCCCTGCACCTGGGCGAGGTCGACCCCGTGCTCGGCGGCGATGCGCCGGGCCAGGGGCGACGAGCGCTGCCGTAACACTTCCTTCTCGGTGGGCGCTCCGGCGCTGGCGGCCGGCTGTGGTTCGGCCGCCTCCGGCGGCGGCGTGGCCGCGGCCGAGGCGGGTGGCGCCGCCTGTTTCTGCTCCGTGGCGGGTGCGGCGGCGGGGGGCGCTTGGGGTTCTTCGCCGGCTGCGGCAATGACCGCAATCACCTCGTCCACCGGCACCGTGTCGCCGGGCTTGCGCAGGATACGGGCGACGCGCCCGGTGGCCGGCGAGGGGACCTCGGCGTCGACCTTGTCGGTGGAAATCTCGAGCAGCGGCTCATCCTTGGCGATCTCCTGCCCTTCCTCCTTGAACCACCGGACGATGATGCCCTCGGTGATCGACTCGCCCATCTGCGGCATGACAACGTTGGTCGGCATCGCTCTCTCCCTCGTCAGGCTCGACGCTCGCCTCGGTCAAGGTGGCGGGCGCCCGCCCCATTCCTAGATGTGGATGGCGGCGCCGTGGACGGCCTCCGCGGCTTCGTGAATCGCCTCGTGCAAGGTGGGGTGGGCGTGAATGGTACGGATCAACTCCTCTACCGTCAGCTCGCCCCGCAGTGCCGCCGCCGCCTCGGCAATCAACTCGGTGGCGTGAGGCCCGACGATGTGCACTCCCAGCACCTCGTCGTGGCGAGCGTCGGCGACGATCTTCACGAAGCCCCCCGACGCGTTGAGAATGGCCGCCTTGCCGATGGCGGAAAACGGGAAAGAGCCGGCGCGCACCTCGGCGCCCGCTTCCCTCGCCTGCGCTTCGGTGAGGCCGATCGACCCCACCTCCGGCGAGCAGTAGGTGCAGTTGGGCACGTGGCGGTAGTTGATGGCGGGCGGAGTCATGCCGGCCATGTGCTCGACGGCCGCCACCCCCTCGGCGGAGGCGACGTGCGCCAGCCACGGCGTGTCGATGAGGTCGCCAATGGCGTACACCCCTGCCTCATCGGTGCGGTACGCGCCATCGACCACGACCCGGCCGCGCTCCACCTTCACCTGGGTGTTCTCCAGCCCCAACCCCTCCGTTACCGCGCGCCGCCCGACGGCGACGAGGAGACGCTCGGCCTCGAAGACGACCTCTTCGCCGGGGGCCTTCGTGCCCCTCGCTCGCACTCTGCCGGAGTCGGTGTGCACCTCCTCAATAGTCACCGACGTGTGCACCTCGATGCCCTGCTTCTTGAAGGCTCGCGCCACCTCGCTGGAAACGTCCTGGTCCTCCAGCGGCAGCACGCGGTCGAGCAATTCCAGCACGGTGACCCTGGCGCCGTACCGGGCGTAGACGGAGGCGAACTCCATGCCGACGGCGCCGGCCCCCACGACGAGGAGGGAATCCGGTACCTGCTGCAGTTCGAGGGCGTGGTCGGAGTTGATGATGCGCTCCCCGTCCGCCTTGACGTGGGGGAGGTCGCCGCAGCGGGAGCCGGTGGCCAGCAGGATGAAGCGGGCGTCAAGGGTCTCGCTGGAGCCGTCGGGCTTGCCAACCTCGACCTTGCCTCCGCCGCGCAGCGAGCCTGTGCCCTGCATCCACGTCACCTTGTTTTTGCGGAACAGGAACTCGATCCCCTTGGCGTTCTTGGTCACCACCTTGCGCTTGTGCGCGTGGGCCGCCTTGAGATCCAGTTCGACGCCGGCGCACACCACGCCGACCTTGGCACCTTCGCGCGCCTGCTGCAGGACGTCGGCGGTGTGCAGCAACGCCTTGGTGGGGATGCACCCGCGGTGCAGGCAGGTGCCTCCCAGAAACGGGTCCTTCTCGACCACGCAGGTGGCCAGCCCGAGCTGCGCCGCGCGGATGGCGGCGACGTAGCCGCCGGGACCCGAGCCGATGACGATGAGATCGAAGGAAGCCATGGTGCCGTGTCTCCTTTGTGTCCTGCCACGCGAACCGCGCCCCGTGATTCTAACAAGGAGCCCGCCTCGTCGGGCGCCCACAGTCGCAGTGCTTGTCAAACAGGCGGCAAGGGATGCAGCGGTAGGGGATAATCAGGACATGTACGGCGGCACCGGCGGTCGGCCCCGGGGGGCTCTGCTCGCCCTGGGGTGGGCTTGCGGCGTTTCCCAGGCGGTACTGTTGAGGGAGAGCATGGCGCTGGCCGGGGGCTCGGAGCTGGCCTGGGGTGCGGTGCTGTCGGTGTGGCTGGCGGGCATGTCGGCCGGGGCGCGGCTGGGCGTGAGGGTGGGCAGACCGGGACTGGGAGCATGGGGGCCGCCGCTGATGTTGCTGGCTAGCCTGGGTGCCGTGGTGTTGCTGCGGGCAGGGCCGCTGCTGGCCGGTGCGGCGCCGGGGGAGGTGATGGCGACGGGGCGCGCGGCCTGGCTTTGGGCCGCGGCGGTGTTCCCGGTGGCCGCCGTCGGTGGATGGTGCTTTCCGTTGCTCGCGGCTGCTCTGGGGGGCGCCGGGGCCGCCGGCCGCGCCTGGGCGCTGGAGGCAGCAGGGGCTTTTGTTGGCGGCACGGTGTTCACCTTTGCGCTGGCCGGACTGGGCAGCGCCACGGCGCTGGCCGCTGCGCTGGTGGTGGTGGGGGTGGTGGCGGGGCGGGGTCCTGCCTGGGCGGCTGCGACTGTTCTGGCCCTCGCCGTAGCCCTGGCGGCCCCCTGGACCGAGGCCGTCTTGGCGCGCCTCGCCTGGGATTGGACGGGGCGGCCGGGCGATCTGCTGGCCTGGACCAATACGCGTCAACAGCGCCTGGAGCTGGGGTCGGGGCCGCCTTTGGCGGTGTACGGTGATGGGGCCCTGACAGCCACCGCCCCCGACGCGTACTCCAGCGGCTCACGCGGGCACCTGCTCGCTCTCCTGCATCCCGCTCCCCGGAGGGTGCTGTGCGTGGGGTGCCTGGGGACTGGGGTGGTGCCGGCGCTGCTCGCCCACCCGCTGAAACGGCTTGTCGTCGTCGAGGACGACCCGGAACTGGCGCGCCGGCTCCCGGCCTGGCTCGGGGAGACGGTGTCGCTCGCCGTGGCGGACCCGCGGGTGGAGGTGCGCACCGATGACCCGGTGAGGGTGGTTGCGGCGGGCGAGGAGGTTGACCTCATCCTGCTCCTCGACGGAGATCCCGCGACCCTGCGGCGCCACCGCACGCGCACCCTGGAGTTCCTGCGCGCCTGCGCCGGGCGCCTTGCTCCCGGAGGAGTGGTGGTGGTTCGCACAACCGTGACCGACACCTACCTGGCGGGAGCCGGGGGGGAGCTGCTGGCGACCCTGGCGGCGACCCTGGCGGCGGCGCTGCCCGAAGTGGTCGGGATTCCAGGCGAGGAGGTCCTGCTGGTGGCGGGGCGGGAGGGGGTGGACGCCGGCGTGACGGCGGGGGCCCTGGCGGTGCGCTGGCAGGCGCGGGGCGAGGTGGACGCGGCCTTCGCTCCTGCCATGCTGGGTGATCGGCTCGACGAGCACCGGCGGCGGGCTCTGGCCGAGTTCCTGCACCGTGCCCAGGAGCCCCCCAGTACGGCGGGGCACCCGCGTGCCGTGCTCCTGGCCGCTCTGCACGCGGAGGGGCGCTCGGGGTTTCGGGCGACTCTGGCGGCGGCCAAGATGTTGCTGGCGCCCGGGTGGCCGGCGCTGGCAGGGGTCGTGGCCCTGGGTTGCCTGCTGGTCGCCTGGACGCTGGCCCGGGGGGCGCCGGCAGCACCGCTGGCTGCGTGCGTCGGGTTTTGCTCCATGGGGTGGTGGGTTCTGCTGCTGGCTGCATGGCAGGCGGCCGAGGGGTCGGTGTACGCCGAGGTGGGGGTGCTGTCCGGTCTGTTCATGGCCGGCCTGGCGGCTGGTGCGGGGCGGGCCGGTCGCGGTGGCGCGCCCCTTGAGTGGTTGGCGGCAGCGCTGGTGGGGGGCGCGGGCGTGTCTCTGGCAATCGCCAGCGGCCTGCCGTTACTCTGGCCGCGCGCGGTCATCGTTCCTCTGCTGGTGGCGGCCGGCGCCTGCACCGGTTGCGCGTTTCCAGCTCTCGCCACCCTGGCCGGCGGCGGGGACGAGAGGCGCGGCGCCGGCCGCGGGTTTGCCGCCGACGACGCGGGAGCGGCACTGGGAGCTCTTTGCGTTGGGCTGTTCGCCTTTCCGTGGCTGGGCCTGCGCGGATCGGGGCTGGCGCTGGCCGGGATCATGGCGGCGGCGCTGGCCGCCGTACTGCTGCAACGGCGGCGGGGCGCGGCGTGAGCGCCGCACGCGGTGGAGTGGTGTACCGTTCGGGGTGCGCGGAGGGCACGGCAGTGGCGGTCAGCGGCAAGGCGTCGCGGTACCAGCGGATCGTCGATCAACTCGAGGGGCTTGTAGGCAAGAGCAGCGACCCGGTGGCGCGCATGGCCACGGTGGCGGCGGTTCTGCACCACAAGCAGCCGGCCTTTTCCTGGACGGGGTTCTATCTGTTGCGCGACGGTGACCTGGTGATTGGGCCGTACCAGGGGCCGGTGGCGTGCCTGGTGCTGTTGCCCCGCCACACCGGAGTGTGCTGGACGGGTGTGGACCGCGGCGAGACCGTGGTGGTGGCGGACGTGCACGCCTTCCCCGGGCACATCGCCTGCGATGTCCGCTCCCGCTCGGAGATCGTGGTGCCGCTGCGCGATGCTGCGGGGGCCGTGGCCGGGGTTCTGGACGTGGACAGCACCCGCCACGCCGCCTTCGACGAGGTTGACGCCGAGTGGCTGGAGCGCGCCGCCACACTGATCTTTAGGCCCTGACGCCGCCGGCCGGGGGCGGCGGGCTATACTCCCTCGCCGATGTTCCCGCTGCGGGACACCATCCCGTCCCGGCGCCGCCCGGTCGTGACCACCGGTATCGTGGTGGTCTGCGGGGTCGTTTTCATCTACGAACTCCTCCTGGGACCGCAGCTTCCCGGTTTCTTCCAGCGCTGGGCGTTTGTGCCGGCACACCTCTTCCACCCGGGCCAGTTCGATACGACGTTCCCGCAGACGCTCCGGGCCGGCGTCGTGTCGATGTTCCTCCACGGCGGCTGGCTGCACATCATCGGCAACATGTGGTTCCTGTGGGTGTTCGGCGACAACGTCGAGGACGTGCTGGGCCATGGCGCCTTCGCCGGTTTCTATCTGGCCTGCGGGCTGGCGGCGACGCTGGCCCAGGCGATCGTCGACCCCTCTTCAACGGTTCCCATGGTGGGTGCCTCCGGCGCCGTCGCCGGGGTGCTGGGGGCGTACCTGGTGTGGTTCCCGTGGGCCCGGGTGAGGACTTTCGTCTTTCTTGGGTTCTTCTTCACGGTGGCGGAGCTGCCGGCGCCGCTGTTTCTCATCATGTGGTTTGTGATTCAGTTCTTCTCGGGTACGCTGTCGCTCGCCGACGCCTCCGGCGGCGGCGGGGTCGCATTCTTCGCGCATATCGGAGGCTTCGTGGCCGGGCTGGCGGTGGCGGCGTGGCTGCTCCGCCTGGGAATCGTGCGGCCTCGCCCGCGAGGCGTCATCTTCTGGGAGTGACCATGGTGGACGACAAGGCTCCAGTTCCGCTGTTCGACCTGAAACGGCAGTGGCGCGAGGTCGGTGACGACGTGCGCGCGGCCATTGAACGGGTGTGCGCTACGCAGCAGTTCATCCTCGGCCCCGAGGTGGCCGGCCTCGAAAGGGACTGCGAGGCGTATCTCGGGGTGGCGCACGCCATCGGCGTGTCGTCGGGAACGGACGCGCTGCTGGCCGCCCTCATGGCGCTGGATGTGGGCCACGGCGACGAGGTGATCACCACGCCGTTCACCTTCTTCGCCACCGCCGGGGTGATCGTCAGGCTTGGGGCGAAGCCGGTGTTCGCCGATATCCGGCCGGACGACTTCAACATCGATCCCGACGCCGTGGCCGCCGCACGCACCGAGCGGACCAAGGCGATTATCCCGGTCCACCTGTTCGGTCAGGCCGCGGATATGGACGCGCTGCGGACCGCCGCGGCCGGTGTGCCCATCGTCGAGGACTGCTGCCAGTCCATCGGTTGCCGCTACGAAGGCATCTCGACCGGCGGCCTTGGCACCGTGGGGTGCTTCTCGTTCTTTCCCACCAAGAACCTGGGCGCGTTCGGGGACGGCGGCCTGCTGACCACCAACGACGACGCCCTTGCTCAGCGCCTTCAAGATGTGCGGGTGCACGGCATGCGGCCGCGCTACGTGCACCACTTCGTCGGCGGCAATTTCCGCCTCGACGCCCTGCAGGCGGCGATCTTGCGCGCCAAGCTGCCCCGGCTGGACGGCTGGATTGCTCGCCGGCGCGCCGGGGCGGCCCACTACCGGGGGCTCTTCACCGAGGCCGGGCTGAATGCCGCTGTCGTGCCGCCGCCGGAGCTCCCCGGGAGGGGACACGTATACCACCAGTACGTGGTCCGCGTTCCGCGCCGCGACGCGCTGCGCGAGTTTCTCGCCGCCCGCGGCATCGGCAGTGAGGTCTACTATCCGATCTCGCTGCACGAGCAGACGTGTTTCGCTTCCCTCGGCTATCGTCGCGGCGACTTCCCCGAATCGGAGCGCGCCACGGAGGAGGTCCTGGCGTTGCCGATCTTCCCGGAGGTGGAGGCGGCGGAGCGGGAGCGGGTGGTGGCGGCCATGGCCGAGTTCTTCCTGGGCAGCTAGGAGCGCGAGCGAGGGGACGTGACCAGCTTTCTCCCCCACGCTCCGCGCCTGCGGGCGGCGCTGGCGCTCGCTGACGCGGCGGCGCTTTCGGTGGCGGTGTGGGGTGCTCATCTGCTGCGCTTCGACAGCTCCTGGCGCGGTGCGAAGCTGGGATTACTGGCCGATCACCCTGCCTTCCTGGCGACGGCGTGCCTCCTGATGTTCGCAGTGGCCGCGGCCGCCGAGCTGTACGAGCCGGTCGGGCTGCGGCGGCGGCGCGAGGTCGCGGTGCGGGTCGCCGCCGCCGCGGCTGCCTGGGCGGCCGGGGTCATCGTCGCGATGTACCTGACACCGCACTGGGAGTTCGGCCGGGGCATCATGGTCCTCACGGCGGCCGGCTGGGCGTTGCTCGCCTGGCTGGGACGGCTGGCCGCGCGCACCTGGCTGCTTCGGCGGCCGCGGCCGCGGGCGCTGGTGACAGGGGATGGTGAGGGCGTAGCGGCCCTGTGCGCGGTACTCGCCAGGCACCCCCTGTCGCCGTGGCAGCCCGTGGCGGTGGCGTGGGGCAACGCCCAGGAGCTGGGCGAGGCGGCAGCGCGGGAGGGAGCGGAGGCGGTGGTCGTGATCGGGCGGGGTGGACACGTGCCTGGCGACGTCGCCGCATTGCACTTCTCCGGGGTGCCGGTGGTGGCGGCGGCGGAGGTGTGGGCCTGGCTGGAGGGGCGCCTGCCGCTGGACGAGATGGCCCCGGCGAGCTTCCTCCATCAGCCGGGTTTCGGGGCGGTGCACTGGACTCTGTTCAACCGTGCGACGCGGGTTCTGGATGTGGCGGTGGCCACGGTCCTGCTCCTGGTCAGCCTGCCGGTCGTGGCGCTGGCGGCGCTGGCGGTGCTGGTCTGCGACGGGCGGCCGGTGCTGTATCGCCAGCGGCGCGTCGGCCGGCTGGGGCGCGAGTTCACCATGGTGAAACTGCGCACCATGCGGCGTGATGCGGAGAAGGACGGCCCGCGTTTCGCCGCCCACGACGATCCCAGGGTCACCCCGCTCGGCCGAGTGCTGCGGCGCCTGCGCCTGGACGAGCTGACGCAGGTGGTGAACGTGCTTCTCGGGGAGATGTCGTTGGTTGGCCCGCGCCCGGAGCGGCCCGAGTTCGTCGCTCAGCTGGCGGCGGAGATCCCGTACTACCCGTTTCGTCTTGCCGTGGCGCCGGGTCTCACCGGTTGGGCACAGGTGAACATGCCCTCGGCGGTCACTATCGAGGAGCACCGGCGCAAGCTCGAGTACGACCTCTTCTTCATCCGTGAGCGTTCCCTGGGGCTCTACCTGCTCATCCTGCTGCGCACGGTGAGCGCGGCGCTCGGCGGCCGCCGGCGATGAGCGGCTGGGGGGTGGTGCGCCGCAACCTCGCCTGGCTGGCCGGCGGAGAGGTGGCGCTGAAAGGTGGGCTGCTGCTGGCAGGGATCGTCATCGCCCGCGGCGGCGGGCCGGCCGCCATGGGTGTGTTCACCGTCGCCTTCGGCGCTGCCCTGGTGGCGGCCCAGGTGCTGGCCGCCGGGCAACCGGAGGTGGTCATCCGGGAGGTGGCGCGGCGCGGCCCGGATACGGTGCGCTCGCTGGTCAAGGCCGCACGGCGGGTGCAGCGCGGCATCCTGGGGTGGGCGGTGCCGCTGCTGGTTGTCGGTGCGGCGGGGCTGGCGTGGCGCTCGGCGGAGCTGCGCTGGGCCATGCTGGCGTTTGCCCCGTACGCGGTGCTGCGCGCTCGCCTGGTGGTGGCGACGGCGGCGTTCAAGGGGCGGGACCGGATGGAGGTCGAGGTCGGAGCGCGCGGGATCGAGCTGGCGGTCGCCCTCACCCTGCTGGCCGGCGCCGTCTTGCTGGGGACGCCGGCGTGGGCGCCCGGGTTGGCGTTCTCACTCGGGGCGGTGGCAGCTGTCGCGAGTGCGAACCGGCTGCTGCGCCGCGAGGGGGGGGAGGGGATGGGTCCCGGCGAGGACGTGTTGCGCCGTGAGGGGTTGCTGTTTCTCGGCCTGGCCGTGGCGACCCAGCTGCTGATCAGGGCCGATAGCCTCATCCAGGCCTCCCTGGGGACGCCCGCCGCCAGCGTCGGGCAGTACGGTGTCGCCCATGCCGCTGTCTGGAGCCTGGTTGCCGCCAGCCAGATGCTGGCGCTTGCCGCGTACCCCAGCGTGTCACGCGCCTGTGAAGAGGGCCGGGTCCGACCAGGACACGTGATGGCGCTGGCGGTGGCGGGCGGCTTGATGGGAACTCTGCTCGCCGCGCTGCTTTACGTTCTCAGACGGCGGCTGGTGCTGGGCGTCTTCGGGCCGGATTACGGCGAGGCTGCGGAGCTGGTGAGCGTGCTGGCGTGGCTGCTGCCGGGCGCCTCGGCGGCCATGCTGATGGGCGTAATCCTCGCCGCCACCCGGCGCCAGGCGTGGTCGCTGGCCAGTCAGGGTGCGCTCGTGGCGGCGGTGGCGGCCGGGAACCTGCTTGCCGTGCCGCGCTGGGGCGTGGCTGGAAGCGCCTGCGTGGCCGTGCTGGCGCACAGCGCTGCGGGCATTGTGGTGGTCCTTCTGGGGGCGGTAGCCGCCTCCAGGCCTCGCACGATGGCAGGAGACGCGGGGCCGTGAACCGGGTCAGCGGAGATCCGCTTGCCGGGGTGGTGGTGGTGCACTTCGGCGATCCCACGCCGACCCGGCAGTGCGTCGCGTCGGTTTTCGGCGATCCCTCGCCGGTACGCCGGCGGGTGGTGGTTGTGGACAACTCCGGCACCTATCCCAGCGAGCCGTTCGCCGGTGAGCACGTGCTCCGCCTGCCCCACAACCCCGGTTTCGGCGCCGGCGCCAACGCCGGAGTCGGGGCGCTGGGCGAGGATGGGTGGGCGGTGCTGGTTGTCCTCAACCACGACATCGAGTTGCTCCCCGGTTATCTGGCGGCCGTCCACGCCGAGCTGGCGAAGAGCGGCACGGGCGCGGCCGCCGGGCCGCTCTACCTGGGGAGCGCCGGCGGCGCCCTTTGGTATGCGGGCGGGCACATCAACTTCCTCCTCGGTACGGTGAGTCAAGCTCGCTCCCCGTGGCGGGCGCGGCGCGCCCGGAAGGTGGGGTTCATCCCGGGCGCGGCGATGGCCGTGTCACCTCGGGCGTGGCGGGAGGTGGGTGGATTCGACCCCTCCTTCTTCCTCTATAACGAGGACCTGGATCTTTGCCTGCGGCTGCGGCGGCGGGGGTACTCGCTGCGGTTCGTACCAACTGCACCGGCGGTCCACCATCTGGGAGGCGCGACCGGGTCGCGGGAGCGCTCGCCCCTCTACCTGGAGCACCTTTCCCGAACGCGCCTGCGCCCGTTCCAGCCACGCGCCTACCGCCTCTATCTGGCGCTTGTCCATACCCTCTACGTGGGTGCGCGGGCGACGGTGCTGGCGGCCGGCGGCGGCCCGCGCGGCCGCGACCAGGTGCGGGCGCTGTGGCGAGGCCACCGCGAGGCGCTGCGCACGGTTGTGGCGCGGCGACCACTCCCGGGTGCGGCGGGTACCAGGGAGGCGACTTCATGAGGCACGACAAGATCTGAGTCCGGTCTTGTGGGGGTTGACAATCAAAGACTGAGATACTAGATTTTGGCAGTCGGCAGGAGAGAGTGCCAACGCCTCGCCCGCCGGCCTCGCAAGTACATGATCAGAGGTTCTGTAGAGAAAGGAGAGCAGAGTATGAAGGTACGTCCACTTCACGATCGCGTTGTGCTCCGCCGGCTAGAGGCCGAGGAGACGGTACGCGGCGGGATCATCATCCCGGACACCGCCAAGGAGAAGCCCCAGGAAGCCGAGGTTGTGGCCGTTGGGGACGGCAAGCGCGATGAGGACGGCAAGCGCATCCCGATGGATGTCAAGGCCGGCGACCGCGTACTGATCGGCAAGTACTCGGGCACCGACATCAAGATCGGCGACGACGAGTTGGTGATCGTGCGCGAGGACGAGATCCTCGGCGTGGTCGAGAAGTAGGGGAGAAGGAGGGAGAAGATGGCCAAGCAGATTGTCTATTCCGAGGACGCGCGTCAGGCGATCCTCCGCGGCGTCAACAAGCTTGCCGAGGCGGTCAAGGTGACGCTCGGCCCCAAGGGTCGCAACGTTGTTCTGGAGAAGAAGTTCGGCTCGCCCGTCATCACCAAGGACGGGGTCACCGTGGCCAAGGAAGTGGAGTTGAAGGACAGGCTGGAGAACATGGGCGCGCAGATGGTGCGCGAGGTGGCTTCCAAGACCTCCGACGTGGCCGGTGACGGCACCACCACCGCCACCGTGCTGGCCCAGGCGATCTACCGCGAGGGGATCAAGAACGTCACCGCCGGCGCCAACCCCATGGATCTCAAGCGCGGCATCGACCTGGCGGTCAAGGATGCCGTCAAGGCCATCGCCGGCCTGTCCAAGCCGGTCGAGGGCAAGGCGATCGCTCACGTCGGCACGATTTCGGCCAACGCTGACGAGGAGATCGGCCGCATCATCGCCGAGGCGATGGACAAGGTGGGCAAGGACGGCGTGATCACCGTCGAGGAGTCCAAGACCATGGACACCACCCTGGAGATCGTCGAGGGGATGCAATTCGACCGCGGCTACCTGTCGCCCTACTTCGTCACCGACGCGGAACGCATGGAGTGCGTGTACGAGGGTGCCAAGGTCCTCCTTTTCGAGAAGAAGATCTCCTCCATGAAGGACCTGCTCCCCCTCCTGGAGCAGGTGGCCAAGCAGGGCAAGCCCCTCCTTATCGTCGCCGAGGACGTCGAGGGCGAGGCTCTCGCCACGCTGGTGGTGAACAAGCTGCGCGGCACGCTGCAGGTGGTGGGCGTCAAGGCCCCCGGGTTCGGCGACCGCCGCAAGGCCATGCTCGAGGACATCGCCATTCTCACCGGCGGAAAGCTCATCTCCGAGGATCTCGGCATCAAGCTCGAGAACGTCAAGTGGGAGGACCTGGGCACCGCCAAGAAGGTCACCGTCGACAAGGACAACACCACCGTCGTGGTGGACGACGCCGACCCCAAGAAGCGTGAGGCGATCGCCGGCCGCGTCAAGCAGATCCGCAAGCAGGTTGAGGACACCACCTCCGACTACGACCGCGAGAAGCTGCAGGAGCGGCTGGCCAAGCTGGTCGGCGGTGTGGCGCAGATCAAGATCGGCGCCGCCACCGAGACCGAGATGAAGGAGAAGAAGGCGCGCGTCGAGGATGCGCTGCACGCCACCAAGGCGGCCGTCGAGGAGGGGATCGTTCCCGGCGGCGGTGTGGCCCTGGTGCGGGCCATCGATTCGGTCGAGAACCTGATGAAGGACCAGCGCGGCGACGTCGCGACCGGCGTGCAGATCGTGCTGCGCGCCCTCGAGGAGCCGACTCGCCAGATCATCAAGAACGCCGGCATCGACGAGGCCGCCGTGCTGGTGCGCGAGATCCGCGCCAAGGGCGGCAACTGGGGCTACAACGCCCAGACCATGCAGCTCGAGGACCTGGTCGAGGCGGGTGTCATCGACCCGGCGAAGGTGACCAAGAACGCGCTGCTCAACGCCTCCTCGATCGCGGGGCTGCTGCTCACCACCGAGGCGCTGGTGGCCGAGATCCCCGAGGAGAAGAAGGAAGCCCCCGGCGGCGGCATGCCGGGCGGCGGCATGGGCGACATGTACTGAGGCATTGCATCTTGGGGGGGTCGCCCATCGGCCCCCCGCGAACCCAGATCACACAGCTGCGGCGGGCGGGATCGCGAGGTCCCGCCCGCCGTGTTCTTGGATGGCGGGGCATCTTCTGTGGGGTGACATGAAGGCGCGCCGAGGGGTGATCACGATCCGGCGAGCCCATCCATGACCTCGCCGCGCCATACTTGGCGGCGGCCGGGAGCGCGCCTCTCGGCCATCGTGGTGTCTGAATCCGGAAATCTCAGTTGGATTCTGCTGCAAGGGCGGGTTTCGCCGTGCTGGCAGGTGTGCTCGGGGACTCGGGCGCTGTGCCGTACGCTGCGATACGGCTCGCGCCCTCGTTGTCAGGCGAGCCGGAGCTCACCGCCGGCGAGCGGCCGCGGCCACACGCGCCGCCCCAGCGGCGCGAGCCACTCGGAGCGAAAAGTCCGCCGGCCATCATCGGCGCCCCGAGCCCCCTTGCGGCGAACCCAACTGATACCCTCAAGCTGAGGCACCGGCGGGACAAGGCGGCGTGCAATGGTACTGGCGAAACGAGACGACATCCCAAATCTGGCGATCATCGCCCACGTGGACCACGGCCAGACCACGCTGGTCGACGCCATGTTATGGCAGGGGGGATCTTCCGCGACAACCAGGTCCTCGCCGAGCGAGTCATGGACTCCATCGACCTGGAG
Organism: Acidobacteriota bacterium; assembly: GCA_037444085.1. Classification (GTDB taxonomy): domain Bacteria; phylum Acidobacteriota; class Thermoanaerobaculia; order Thermoanaerobaculales; family Thermoanaerobaculaceae; genus CALEVZ01. Next base: position 25,585 of record JBBINC010000005.1, read on the forward strand.
CGCGAGAAGGGCATCACGATCATGGCCAAGAACACGGCGATCTCGGACCGGGGCACGCGCATCAACATCGTCGACACGCCCGGGCACGCCGATTTCGGCGGCGAGGTGGAACGCACCCTGGCCATGGTCGACGGCGTCATGCTGTTGGTCGACGCCAGCGAGGGGCCGCTGCCGCAGACCCGCTTCGTGCTCACCAAGGCGCTGGAGCCGGGGCTGCCGCCCATCGTGGTGATCAACAAGATCGACCGCCCCGACGCCCGCCCCGCCGCGGTGCTGGACGAGGTCTACGATGTGCTCATCGATCTCGACGCCGAGGAAGGCCAGCGCGGCTTCCCGGAGCTGTACTGCAACGCCCGCAAGGGCACCTGCCGGCGTACCGCCGATGGTCGTGAGGAGACGCTGGAGCCGCTGTTCGACGAGATCCTGCGCACCGTGCCGCCGCCGCGCTTCGATGAGCAGGTGCCGCTGCAGATGCTCGTCACCAGCCTCGACTACGACGACTTCCCTGGGGCGCCTGGCGGCCGGCCGGGTGGTCGCCGGGCGCCTCCGCCGCGCCCAGGAGATCGCCCGCTGCGCTCGCGGCCGCGCGGTGTCCCCCGCCAGGGTCACTCAGGTTTTGAGGTACGAGGGTCTTCGCCGCACCGAGTGGGAGGAGGGCTGCGCCGGGGACATCGTGGCGGTGGCTGGTCTGCCCGAAGTGGGGATCGGCGACACGCTGGCCGGCCGGGACGACCCGCATCGGCTGCCGCCCATCCCCGTCGACGAGCCGACCATCGCCATGGTCATCGGCATCAACGCCTCGCCGATGGCGGGGCGCGAGGGGCAGCACGTCACCTCGCGCAAGCTCAAGGGGCGGCTCGACACGGAGCTGCTGACCAACGTCTCCATCCGAGTGCAAGCCTGGGACACACCGGACGCCTTCCAGGTGGTTGGCCGGGGGGAACTGCAGCTCGCCATCCTCAGTGGAGATGATGCGCCGCGAGGGGTACGAGATGTCGGTGGGGAAGCCTGAGGTGGTCACGCGGGTCGAGCACGGGGGGCGGCACGAGCCCAGGGAGAGACTCATCATCGACTGCCCGGAGGAGTTCATCGGGGTGGTCACGCAGAAGCTGGGGGGCCGGCGCGGGCGCATGTGGAGGTGACGCCGGCCGCCCACCGGCTGCGCAAGAAGAAGACCCTGCAGGCGGTGTGGCGGAAGTAGACCGTCCCCCGCTATGGCTCGACGCGGTAGTTGGGGGCTTCCTTGGTGATGATCACGTCGTGCGCGTGAGACTCCTTCAGGCCAGCGGCGGTGGTCCGTACGAAGCGGGCGCGCTGCTGCAGGGCGGGGATGCTCTCGCAGCCGGTCAGCCCCATGCCGGCGCGCAGGCCGCCCACCAGCTGGGTGAGCTGGGCGGCGAGCGGCCCCTTGTATGGCACGATGCCTTCGATTCCTTCGGGCACCAGTTTGGTGAGATGCTCGTCGGCCTGGAAGTAACGGTCGCGTGAGCCCTCGCCCGTCTTCATGGCGCCCAGGGAACCCATGCCGCGGTACGCCTTGAAGGTCCGCCCCTGGTAGAGGATCTGCTCGCCCGGGGACTCGTCCACGCCGGCGAAGAGCGATCCGATCATCACCGTGTCGGCGCCCGCCGCGAGCGCCTTGGTGATGTCGCCTGAGTACTTGATGCCGCCGTCGGCGATCAGGGGGACGCCGGCTTCCCGGCAGGCGCGGGCGCACTCCTGGATGGCCGAGAACTGCGGCACGCCGGCGCCGGTGACAACGCGGGTGGTGCAGATGGAGCCCGGCCCGATGCCGACCTTGACGGCGTCCACGCCGAGGGCGATGAGGTCGCGCGCTCCCTCGTAGGTGGCGACGTTGCCGGCGATCAGAGGCACCTCGGGGAACTTCTCCTTGATCAGCCGCGCCGCCGCCATGACTTTCTCCGAGTGCCCGTGGGAGGAGTCGAGGCATAGCACGTCCGCCTTCGCCCCGACCAGAGCGCGGCACCGCTCCTCCAGGTCGGGGCCGGAGCCCACGGCGGCGGCGACCCGCAACCGGCCGAGTGAGTCCTTGCAAGCGCTCGGGTACTCCTGCGCCTTCTTGATGTCCTTGACGGTGATGAGCCCTTTGAGGCCGCCGTCGTCCCCGACGATGAGGAGCTTCTCGATGCGGTGCCGGTGGAGCAGTGCCTTGGCCTCATCGAGGGTGGTGCCGACGGGCGCCGTCACCAGGCGGTCGGAGGTCATGAAGTCGGCGATGGGGCGGTGGGTCTCGGTGCAGAAACGCAGGTCGCGGTTGGTGAGGATGCCCTTGAGGTGGCCATGCTCGTCCACCACCGGCAGGCCCGAGATGCGGAAGCGCGCCATGACCTCGAGCGCCTCGCTCACCAGCTGGTTGGGGCGGATGGTGACCGGGTCGACGATCATCCCTGACTCGGATCGCTTGACCATGTCCACCTCTTCGGCCTGCCGTTCGGGGGTCATGTTGCGGTGGATGACGCCGAGACCGCCGTGCTGGGCCATGGCAATGCCCATGTGCGCCTCGGTGACGGTGTCCATGGCGGCGGTCAGCACCGGGATGTTGAGGCGGATGCCGCGGGTCAGCTGGGATGAGACGTCCACCTGCAGCGGGTGCACCAAGGAGCGCCCGGGGAGAAGCAGGACGTCATCGAAGGTGAGAGCCAGCGGGATCGTGTGATCAGCCATGGCGAAGTCTGCCTCACCCATGCCGAGGTTGCAAGGGGCGACCGGCTACCCTGGTGTGGCGCCCAGCTCCTGCAGCGTGACGTTACCCAGCAGCCGGCCGACCTCGTGTTCCTCGTCGACGATGGCTTGTGCGCCGGCGGCGGCCAGGGATGGGGAGAAGATGTGGTAGCGGGCGCGGGCGATGAGTCGCGCTGATGGGTTGAGGATACGGGCCAGGCGCAGCACCAGCTCGGTGGCGCGATAGTCGGGCAGGGTCACGACCACGGCGCGGGCCGTCTCCACGTGGGCGTGGCGCAGCACATCCTCCTGGCGGGCGTCGCCCACCAGTGCCTCCACCCCTGCGCGGCCGGTCGCCTCGGCGGTGCGCGGATTCAGATCCACCACCAGTGGCGTCATCCTGGCGGCGAGGAGCGCCTCCGCCACCCCCGCCCCGGCGGGTCCGTATCCCACCACGATGATGTGTCCCTCCTGGCGTCCCGGACGCCGGGGTGGCAAGGCCGGGGGGGCGGTCACCGCCCGTCCCAACACGCGATCGCTCCACGCCGCCAGTCGAGGGGCCGAGGCCACCAGGTATGGGGTCAGGAAGAGAGTGCCGACGGTGGCGGCAACCATGAGCGAGAAGGCGTCATCGCCGAGAAGGCTGCCGCGGGCGATTTCGGCGAGGACGAATGAGAACTCCCCTACCTGGGCCAGGCAGACGCCGGTGGCGAGCGCGTGCCGGCTGGGCACTCCGAGGGTGCGGAGGATCGCCCAGAGGACGAGCGACTTGGTCACCAGCACCACGAGCACGACGAGCAGGAACCGTCCCCAGTGCGCGGCGATCCAGGTGAGATCCGCGAGCATCCCGGCGGCGACGAAGAAGACGGTGAGGAACAGGGTGCGCAGGCCGGACACGTCGGCGCGGACCTGGGTGGCGAAGGGCGACTCGGCAAGCAGCATTCCGGCCACAAAGGCGCCCAGCGCCGGCGAGAGCTCGAGGGCGTGGGCGCCCATGGTGGCGCCCAGACAGGTCACCACTGCCAGCAGAATCCCCAGCTCGCGGCTCCCCGCCGCCGAGTGCAGCAGGCGCGGCAGCAAGAAATTGAGCACGAGGTAGGCGAGGAACACGAAGCCGCCGCCCAGGGCGATGGAGCGAGCGATGGCGAGGAGCGCCGAGGCGGAGGTGCCGCCGCCCCCCAGGATAGTCACCAGCAGTACCAGCGGGACCAGGGCTATGTCCTGCAGGAGCAGGATGCCGACCGCGCTGCGACCGTGCACGGCGTCCAGCTCGGCGCGATCGGTGAGGATACGCAGCACCGTGGCGGTGCTGGAAAGCGCCACCATCGCCCCGACGGCCAGGGCGACGTTGCCCGAGAGGCCGATGAGCACGAGGACGCCGGCGGCGAGGGCGATGGTCAGCGTGACCTGCAGGATGCCGCCACCCAACGCCACGACCCCGAAGCGCTTGAGGCGGGACCAGGAGAACTCCAGGCCGATGGAGAAGAGCAGCAGAGCCACGCCCAGCTCGGACAGAGCCGCCAGCGCCGGTCCCGAGGTCACCAGGTTGAATGCCCCCGGCCCGAGCAGCACGCCGGCGGCGAGGTAGCCGAGGATGGCGCTCTGGCCGAGGCGCTCGAACACCATGCCGAGCGCCAGGGCGGCCCCCAGCACGACGAGCACCTGGATCAGAACCTGCCAGAGGTCCATGGCCTACCCGCCGTGTCGGTCGGGGGGGTGGGGCCTGCTGGGCCGGCACCTCCAGCCCAAGCCAGGAGGACGCGGTTCAGGTCCGCGGCGGGCCGGCGTCGCGGGCACGCGAGCACGCTCACGAGGCCGCGCCCAGGTTGGCGCCGCAGCATTTCTTGTACTTCTTGCCGGAGCCGCAGGGACAGGGATGGTTACGCCCCACCTTGGGGGTCTGCCGGCGAACGGTGGTGGGTGGTCCGGCCCCCGGCGACTGCCTCGCTTCCGGTCGCTCGCCGGCCAGGGCGCTGGCCTCGGCCTTCGAGGAGTAGGTCTGCACCTGCCGCCTGCGCTGGGGCACGTCCTCCACCAGTTCGACGCGGAAAAGGTACTTGATCACCTGGTCCTCGACCCGCTCCATCATGTCCTGAAACAGCTCGAACGACTCGCGCTTGTACTCCACCAGCGGGTCTCGCTGGGCGTAGGCGCGCATGCTGATGCCTTCCTTGAGGTGATCCAGGGCGAGGAGATGGTCCTTCCACTGGGCGTCCAGCACCGAGATGAGGATGTACTTCTCCAGGCGCTCGAACGCATCATCGCCGAGAGTGGTGCGGCGCGTCTCGTAGCGCGCCTCCATGGCGGCGGTGAGCGCCTGCTCCAGCCCCGGCCGCGTGGCCTGCTCCCACGCCACGTCGCCGTCGGCCAGCGACAGGCCGAACATCTCCTTCAGCTCGCGCTCCAGCCCGTCCCGATCCCACTCGTCGAAGTGCTTCTCTTCCGGGCAGTTGGCGTCGATGGCAGCACCCACGATGTCGCGCGAGGCGCGCAGGATCCAGTCCCGGACGTTGCGGCCCTCGAGGATGTCCCGTCGCAGCCGGTATACCGACTCGCGCTGCTTGTTCATGACGTCGTCGTACTTGAGCAAGTGCTTGCGGGTCTCGAAGTTGCGCCCTTCGACCTGCTTTTGCGCGCGCTCGATGGAGCGGGTGACCATGCGCGATTCGATGGGGATGTCCTCGTCCATCCCCAGCCGGCGCATCAACTCGCGCAGGCGGTCGGAGGCGAAAATGCGCATGAGGTCGTCTTCGAGGGAGAGAATGAACCGGCTCGCGCCGGGGTCCCCCTGTCGTCCGGAGCGCCCGCGCAGCTGGTTGTCGATGCGCCGCGCCTCGTGCCGCTCGGTGCCGAGGATGAACAGGCCTCCGGCTCCGAGCACCTTCTCCTTCTCCCCGGCGCACTTCTGCCGGTACTTGGCAAGGGCTGCGGCATGGGCATCGGGCTCGTTGTGGGGGTCGGCTTCCGAGCGCGCCAGTCCTTCCGGGTTGCCGCCGAGAATGATGTCGGTACCACGCCCGGCCATGTTGGTGGCGATGGTCACGGCGCCGTGCCGCCCGGCTTGCGCGACGATCGCCGCTTCGCGCTCGTGGTACTTGGCGTTGAGCACGACGTGCGCCACGCCGCGGCGCTTGAGCATCTCGGAGAGCTTCTCGGACTTCTCGATGGACACCGTCCCCACCAAGACCGGCTGCCCCTGCTCGCGAAGCTCCAGGATTTGCTCCACCACCGCCTTCCACTTCTCCTTCTCGGTGCGGTAGATGACGTCGGGGTGGTCGACGCGGATCATCGGCTGGTTGGTGGGGATGACCACCACGTCCAGGCCGTAGATGTGCCCCAACTCGTCCGCCTCGGTCTCGGCCGTGCCCGTCATGCCGGCCAGCTTCTCGTACATGCGGAAGTAGTTCTGCAACGTGATGGTGGCCAGCGTCTGGTTCTCCGCCTCGATCTTGACGCCTTCCTTGGCCTCCACAGCCTGGTGCAGCCCATCCGACCAGCGGCGCCCCGGCATCAACCGCCCGGTGAACTCGTCGACGATGATCACCTGCCCGTCCTTGACGATGTAGTGGTGGTCCTTCTGGTACAGGGAGTGGGCGCGGAGCGCCTGGTTGACCGAGTGTAGAACCTCGATGTTGTTGGGGTCGTAGAGGTTGGGAACCCCAAGCAGCTTCTCGGCCTTGGCCACGCCCTCATCGGTCAAGGCGGCGGTGTGGGTCTTCTCCTCCACCAGGTAATCACCGGTCACCGAGCGGTTGCCGTACTTGTCCTTGAGCTCTTCGCCGCGTACCAGCTTGGGGATGATGCGATCAACCTTGTAGTAGAGGTCCACGGAGATCTCCGACGGGCCGGAGATGATCAGCGGCGTGCGCGCCTCGTCCACCAGGATCGAGTCCACCTCGTCGACGATGGCGAAGATGTGACCGCGCTGCACCATGTTCTCGAGTTCGAACTTCATGTTGTCGCGCAGGTAGTCGAAGCCGAACTCGTTGTTGGTGCCGTAGGTGATGTCGGCGAGGTAGGCCTGGCGCCGTTCAACGTCCCCCATCTGGTTCTGGATGCATCCCACGCTCAGCCCGAGGAACGTGTAGATCTGGCCCATCCACTCCGCGTCGCGCCGCGCCAGGTAGTCGTTCACAGTGACCACGTGCACGCCATGGCCTGTCAGGGCGTTGAGCACGACTGGAAGTGTCGCCACCAGCGTCTTGCCTTCACCCGTGCGCATCTCGGCGATCTTGCCGTCGTGCAGCACCATGCCGCCTATCAACTGAACGTCGAAATGGCGCATGCCGAGGGTGCGCTTGCCGGCCTCGCGGACGATCGCGAAGACCTCGTTGAGGTGCTCGTCGAGGACCTCCTGGATGAAGGCGCGACGTTCCCTGGGCTGTGCGGGGAGCTCGGCGGTCGCGGCGACGATCTGCTCGCGAATGGCGGCGATGCGAGCGCGCAGGGATTCGTCGCTCAAGGCGGCGATCTCCGGCTCGAGGGCGTTGATTTCCTCGCCCCTGGGCGCCAGACGCTTGATCTCGCGCTCATGGGTCGATCCAAGGAAGACTTCCACGATCTTGTCGACTACCGTCTTCGGCATACCCACCTCAAACGAGCAAGGATACTCGTCCCTTCCCGGTGACTCAAACGCCCCCGCCGCCGGTGCGAGGGGCCGGGGCGGTCACCGTCACGGGCACGGCCACGACGGGCACGGAGGTGTGAGTTCCTGAGCCGTCGCTCAGTTGATTCGGGCCGCGGCCCTGCCCAGCAGGTGCCCCTCGGCCGTCCACACTTCCACCGCCAGTGGGCCCTCGGCCCGGCGGGCGGCGCTGGCGCCCTCAAGAAGACTCAAGGGCACGGCATCCCACACGCGAAAGCCCTTCTCGTGTGCCAGCAGTTCGACCACCTGGGAGCTGCGCACCACCACGCCGGCGCGCAACACTCTGATGATCACCGTGGTGGGGATACTGGTGGGCGCGAAGATGGTCGCGACCACGTAGAGTCTGCCCTGAGCCAGCTCGGCGGCCGGGATGAGGTCGGCCCAGTCCCGCGGGCTGGACAGGGTCGCGGCATCGAGCTCGGCTGCGAAACGCACCTTGGCGAGTCGCAGCGGCACCGGCGGCACCAGCGGACGCACCGCGCGTGCCCCCAGCAAGGCGATGAGCAGGATCAGTGCCGCCTTGAGTGCCAGGCGGGGACGGAGCAACTCCGCGAACGAGTAGGCCAGGGGGAGCGCTGCGGCCACCGCGAGCACCACCGCGAGGTACGTCCCGACGTGCAGTCGGGTTTGGAAGATGAGGGGAAAGAAGAAGTTCAGGGCGGCGAAGGTGACCAGGGCGAAGAACGTGAGGGCGAAGGTCCGACTGCGCCGCAGCAGCCGGTCGAAGGGAAGGTCGAAACAGGAGAAGACCGCCAGGGCGAGCAGGAAGCCCACGAAGATGGCGTTGGCCGAGAACAACGTGGCGGAGTAGGCGTAGAACGGAATCAAGAAGAACAGGGTGCCCTGGTACATGACCCGCGTCAGATAGGAGACGAATTCCTGGGCGTAGCGCATCGCCTTGCTCTGCACCGACGAGATGGCGCGGGTGAAGAACAGCGTCGAGGCCCAGGTGAGGGCGAGGAAGCTCACGACCCAGGGAAGATACCCGTGCCGGTTGTGCGCCAGCACGAGCACGCCGGCTCCCCAGAAGAGCGCCCAGATCGAATGCAACGTCCAGAAGGCGCGAGAGTAGCGATTGTACAGCTCCTCCAAGCGGGCGGCCACCCGCCGCGCCAGTCCGCTAAGTCCTCCTTCAGTCGCCACGCCGCTATTGTGCCACTGGCGTCGATTCGCTGGCGAGTCCGACCGGGAGCTCGGGGGAGGCGTCGCGGTACACTGCGCGAGTGCTGGCGGAGAGAATGACCTCGTGGGTTGAAGTGTCGCGTCCGGCGCTGACCCACAACCTGCAGCTCTTCCGGTCCTTGGTGCGTTCCTCGGCGGGGATCCTGGCGGTGGTCAAGGCCAACGCCTACGGGCACGGGTTGGAGCTGGTGGCGAGACACTGTGCGGAAAACGGCGCAGCGATGCTGGGCGTGCACAGCGCCGGAGAGATCCGCGCCCTGCTTCGGTTGGATCTCGGGCTGCCGGTGCTGGCCATGGGATACCTGGCGCCGGGCCAGGTGGCGGATGTGGTCGACGAGCGGGTGCACGTGCTGCTCTCTGCTCGGCAGGTGCTGGAATCGATGGCCGCGCACGCAGTGCGGCTGGGTCGCCGGCTTGCGGTGCACGTGAAGGTGGATACCGGGACCAATCGGCAGGGCGTGCCCCCCGAGGAGGCGGCCGAGCTGGCCCGCGCCGCCGTGGCGCGCGGCCTTGCCGTCGTCGGGGTGGCCACCCATTTCGCCAACATCGAGGACACCACCGACCACAGCTACGCCCTGCAGCAGCTGGAGAGGTTTCGCCAGGCGGTGACGGCGGTGCGCGCGGCGGTCGGGGAGGTGCCTTGGGTGCACGCCGCCTGTTCTGCTGCGGCGCTGCTGTTTCGCGACGCGGACTTCTCCCTCGTTCGGGTGGGCATCTCATTGTACGGCCACTGGCCGTCCAAGGAGACGTACCTCTCGTGGCTGCTGGCGCACGGCCGCGACGGGGTGCGGCTGCAGCCGGCGCTGACGTGGCGGGCGGTGGTCGGGCAGGTGAAGACGGTGCCCGCGGGGGCGCCGGTCGGGTACGGGTTGACCTTTCGTCCTACCCGGCTGTCGCAGATCGCGGTGTTGCCGGTGGGCTACGCGGAGGGGCTGCCGCGCGCCCTCTCCAATCGCGCCCGGGTGCTGCTGCACGGACGCACGGCCCCGGTGGCCGGGCGGGTGTGCATGAACATGACCATGGTGGATGTTACCGACATCCCCGGCGTGCGTGAGGGCGATGTCGCCACTTTGATCGGGGCGGACGGGGAGGAGCGAGTGACCGCCGAGGAGCTGGCCGAGCACGCCGGGACGATCAACTACGAGATCCTGGCCGGGATCTCGCCGCTGCTGCCGCGCGTGCCTGTGTAGGCGCGGGCGTCCCCGGTCGGCGGGGGCCGTGCGGGGTTGGCGGCGCCCGATGGTCTATCATTCCGCTGTGCAGCGCACTGCGCTTCTTGAGGTCCTGAACGACATCGCCCGCGGCCGGCTGACCCCCGAGGAGGCGGCGGAGCGACTGGCCCAACTTCCTTTCATCGGCTCCGCCGAGGTGCTGGCCGACTCCCATCGCTGGCTGCGCACCGGCCAGGGAGAGGCGGTGCTGTGTTCCGGCAAGACGCCGGCCCAGGCGGCGGAGGCCTTCTCGATCCTGGCACGGGCCGGGCGCCCGGTGCTGGCCACGCGCGCTTCCCAGGAGCACGAGGCGGCGATCCTGGCCTCGGTGCCGGAGGCGGAGGCGCATCCAACGGCGCGGATCGTGGTTCTGCCCGGGGCGGAACCGATCGGCGCCGCGGTGGCGGTGGTGTGCGCCGGTACTTCGGATCTGCCGGTGGCCGAGGAGGCGGCGGTGACCGTCGAGGCGCTCGGCGCCCGAGCGGTGCGCTTGCGAGACGTAGGGGTCGCCGGGTTGCACCGCTTGCTCGCCCACCTCGACGACCTGCGCGTCGCGGACGTGGTGATCGTGGTGGCCGGCATGGAGGGGGCGCTGCCCTCGGTGGTCGCCGGGCTGGTGGCGGCGCCGGTGGTGGCGGTGCCAACTTCGGTGGGGTACGGCGCGGCGTTCGGAGGTCTGGCGCCGTTGCTCGCCATGCTCAACGCCTGCGCCCCCGGAGTCGCCGTGGTCAACATCGACAACGGCTTCGGTGCGGCGATGGTGGCGATGCGCATGCTGCGGGCGAGGAGATCTCCGGCGTGATGACGCTGGCGCTGCGCAGCGCCTCGGGGGAGGCGCCGTACCACCTGGGGCGCGGCGCCCTTGACGAACTTCCCCGCCTGGTGGGCGAGGCGGCGCGAGCCCGGCGGGTGTACGTCGTCTCGGACGAGATCGTCGCGCCGCTGTGGGCCGAGCGAGTCGCTGACCGCCTCGATGCGCCGTTGCTCGCCTTGCCGGCCGGGGAGCAGCACAAACGATGGCCGGCGGTGGAGCAGATCCTCGGCTGGCTCATCGGGTTCGGCGTGGAGCGAGGGGATGCGCTGGTGGCTGTCGGCGGTGGCGTGGTCACCGATCTGGCCGGTTTCGCCGCCTCGGTGGCGCTGCGCGGCATCGCCTGGGTGGCCGTACCGACCACGCTGCTGGGGATGGTCGACGCCGCCGTCGGAGGCAAGACTGGCATCGATCTGGAGGCGGGCAAGAACCTGGCTGGTACCTTCTGGCACCCGCGCGCCGTGATCGCCGATCCGGGCGTCCTCGCCACCCTCGATGGCCGGCAGGTACGTGCCGGGCTCGCCGAGATGGTGAAGGCGGCGCTGATCGCCCCGGGAATCTTGACCCATCACCTGGATGCCCATCTGGAGGGGGTGGTGCACCATGGCCGGGAGGTTCCCGCCGAGTTGATCGCTGCGGCGGTGCGCGTCAAGGCCGACGTCGTCGCCTCCGACGAGCGCGAGGCGGGACCGCGCGCCGCGCTGAATCTGGGCCACACGCTGGGGCATGCTCTGGAGGCGGCTGCCGCCTACAGCCGGTTTCTGCACGGCGAGGCGGTGGCCTGGGGCCTGCTGGAGGCGCTGCTCCTGTCCGTGCAGCGCGGTCTCCTGGAAGCGGCTACGGCGCGGGAGTGGGCGCGGCGGATCGAGCTCCTGCGCCCCCTGCCGCCACTTGGCGACCTGACCTGGGCGCAGGTACAGCCGTTCGTGGCCCGCGACAAGAAGCGGTCTCGGGGCGCGCCCGGATGGGTATTGCCGCGTTCTGGCGGTGTCGCGGTCGGCGTCGGGGTGATTGACGGCGAGGCGGCCGCAGCGTTCGCACGGCTCGCGGCCCTGCCGCCAGGGGCTCCCTTCGCGCGGCTCTTCGAGTAGCACCATCGGCGCTGGCGCCGGGCGCACTCTTGCGCTCGAGGATTGTCTCCTCGATACTGATTTCAGAATCGCCAGGGAAGGGAGAGGTCCGATGAAGAAGGGAATCCTCATCGCAACAACGGTATTGGCCGTTCTCGCTTCGATGCCCGCCGGCGGCCAGACCCTCGAACCGATGACGCAGGGAGTGATCCCGGTGGTGGCGCACCTGCCCGGGCTGGCGGGAAGCGTCTGGACGACCTCGGTGTACGTCCGGCAGGCGGCGGGGAGCGCGCCCGCCCAGGTCACCATGAGTCTGCATGCGCCCTCCGGCTCGCCCGTGTCCCGTACGTTTGCATTGCCGGCCGCTGACGGGGCGATGGCCATCGACGACATCGTGCACGCCGTGGCGCCCGCTTCGGCGGGCGGAAAGTATGTGCTGACCTGGTGGTCGACGCAGCCCGTGGTGGTGACCTCGCGCACCTTCACCCCGGCTCGGGGCGGCACGGTTGGGCAGGGTACCGGCTCGGTCGCTTTCGGTTCCGGCTTTGGTGAGGACGGTGCGGTGCTCTTTCCCGCCCCCATGGAGGAGGCAGCGACGCGGGTCAACGTGGGCATCGCCAACGCTTCCGGGACGGCGCAGACGTTCCGTGTCGATGCGATCAACGGCACAGGCGGCGTGGTGCGGTCGTGGGATCGGGTCGTATCGCCGTGGGCCGTCGACCAGCTGCGGGCCAACGGAGGTTTCACCGGCGCCGGTTCGGTGTCGGTGCGCTGCGTCTCGGGATGCAACGGTAACGCCTTTGCCTACCTCTCGGTAGTGACCAACGGCACCAACGATGCCTTCTTCCAGTACGCCGCCGCCAAGGCGGGGATGTCGGAGGTGGCGCCGGTGGCGACGCTGCGTGACGAGCGCGGGGTCTGGTTCATCACCGGTGGCACGCTGTACGACGTGTTCGAAGCGATGGGCTACGCGGTGGCCAGCGACCGGCTGTGGCAGGCGGAGCTGTTCCGCCGGCAGTCGCGCGGCACCCTGGCAGAGCTTTTCGGCGCATCCTACCTCGAGCAGGACGTGCTGGCGCGTGTCATCGGCCGTTCAGAGGCGGAATATCAGGCCGCCTACGACGCCCTCGACGCCGAATCCAAGGTGGTCATCCGTGGCTATGTGGACGGCTTCAACCGGCGCATTGCCGAGCTGCGCGCCGATGCCTCCCTCGTTCCTTTCGAGTTCAAGGCGCTTTCCGGGCAGCTTGGCCAGCCGGTCATGGCCGCCGACTGGACCATCGCCGACGTGCTGGCCTGGGCCGCGATGCTGCAGCGCAACTTCGACCCCGAGGCGCTGGACACCGGTCAGCTTGACAACGCCGCGCTGGTGCAACAACTCACCGCCGCCTTCGGGGCAGAGGGGATGGCGATGTTCGCGGACCTGCGCTGGCGCAACGACCCCGCCGCGCAAACCATGATCCCGGCTTCCGGCATCGAATCGTCGGCCGCGGCCCCCGCGGCGCCGCGTCTCCCCGGCGAGCTGCCCGCCGGTCTTGCGGACGCGGCCACCCGGCTGCGCCAGCGCTGGCAGCATCGCGACGAGCAACTCCAAGCGCTCGGCGTGCTCCCCAAGATGGGCAGCTACGCCTGGGTGGTATCGGGTGACAAGACCGCCTCCGGGAATCCCATCATTTATTCAGGTCCGCAGATGGGGTTTTCCGCGCCGGCCATTACCCTTGAGGGGTCCATTCATGGCGGCGGGCTGTCCGTCTCTGGGATGACCGTCGCTGGCATTCCCGGCATCATCGTCGGGCGCACGCCGCACCACGCCTGGTCGATGCAGGTCGGGCACGCGCACACCGCCGACTTCTACTTCGAGGCGCCAGCCGCGGTGTCGCTGCACAGAATGGAGACGTTCAAGGTGGCGGGTGCGGCGCCGGTGACCGTACCGATCTTCCGCACGCCCCGCGGTCCGGTGGTCGAACCCGTACCCTTCGACCCCACCAACCCGCCGCCGATCATCGTGTCGTGGAAGTACGCCCACTGGGACGTCGAGACCAAGGTTGTGGCGTTCGCTTTGGGGGTAGCGCGCGCCACCTCCATGGACGAGTTCGGTGCGGCCCTGGAGCTGGCCGGCGTCAGCCAGCACTTCTGCTACGCCGACCGGGACGGCAACATCGCCTACTGGATGTCGGGACACGATCCGGTGCGGCCGGCGGGAGTGGACCCGCGCTTCCCGCTGAAGGGCGACGGCACGCAGGAGTGGCCACAGCCGTTGCAGCTCAAGCCCCGCGCCCACGATCGCAACACGCGGCAAGGGTTCTACGGCGGCTGGAACAACAAGGCCGCCGTATGGTACGAAAACTCGGCCAACGACATCGGCTACACCTTCGGGCCCGCCCACCGCGCCCACGTCATCCAGGAGTACCTGGCAAGCCACAACAACCTCACCTACGAAGATGTCCGCGACCTGGCGCTGCACATCGCCACGACCGACTCCTTCGGCGGTGGCGGCAACACCTGGGCGTTCGTGGGCGAGCGCTTCAAGCAGGCGGTAGCGTCCGACTCGACGCCGGCGCGGGCCGTGGCGGTGGCGCTGCTGGACGCCTGGGACGGCCATTTCGTGGCGGGCGGCCCCTCGCAATGGGTGGCGGGGCCGACACGGGCGGACGCCTGGGTGCTGCAGGACGCTTGGGTGAAGGAAGTTATTCGGCTGACCTTCGAGGACGAACTGCAGGCCGCCGGGGCGACGATCGGCAGCCAGGGGCAAGCGCTTCTCTTCAACGTCCTCCTGCACGCCCTGGCCGGGCCGTCGGCCTCGGTGCCCAAGCTGGTCAACTGGTTTGCGGACCGATCGGGCAGCGGCAAGCCCACCACCGCCGACGGCATCATCGTCGCCGCGCTGGACTCGGTGCTGGCCGCGCTCGGGCCACAGCCGTGGAACCGCGAGCGGGGGGTGATCCGGTACCGGCACCCGCTGCTCGGCGAGCTGGGCACCACTCCGTTCGCCTCGCGCTCCACCTTCGCCCACGTGCTCGAGTATGGCGCCACCGGGCCGGTGCGGCTGGAGAGCATGATCCCGCTGGGCCAGTCGGGGACCATTCTCGGTACCCCCCCCGGGTCGCCTCAGTTCGACCCCCACTTTTTCTCGATGAAGCCGGTGTTCGACGCCTTCGCTCCGCGTCCGTTCCCACTGCCGCAGTAGCGGCGACTTGAGGTAAGAGGTGCGACAGGGCGCCCCGCCCTCGGGCGGGGCGCTCGTGTATGCTGCGGCGATGTTGGTCTCGGTGCTGCTCGCCGCCATGGCCGCGGCGCCCCACGGGGTGGCAGTGGAGCGCGCGACGGGGCGGGTCGGCGTGTGGCGCGGAGGCGAAATCACCATTCTCGCTGCCGATCTGCGCCACGCGGTGGCCGCCGTGCCGGCTCCGCCGGGTCCGGTGGAACTGATGGAGTTCGCAGGCGGCGTCGTCACCTATGCCTTCGCGCTGCCCGAGGACGGCTCGCCGGCGCGGGCGGCCGTGGGGGTCGGGGACGGCATCGAGAGGTTGATCTGGCCCAACAGCGGCATCGGCGAACGTTTCCCTTCTCACGGCGCCCGGCTGACCGCCGATGGCCAGGGAATCTTCGAGTTCGCGGCGCTGGATGCTCGCCTGCGCTCGCAGCTGGGGTTGGGCGAGGACATCCCCGATGGAGCCGGTACGGTGGTGACCTACCGGTTCGCCGACGAACAGGTGTGGGCCATCGCCGCCGCAGACTTCGCCGGTGCCATGGCCCTGAGCCCCGCCGACGCGCTGGTGGTGACGGCGGGTGGGGACCTCGTGCGCTACCGCTCGCCAGTTGGAGTGGTCTGGCGGCAGCGGGGGGAGGAGGGGCGGCGCATCATCCAGGATGTTGACCCGGCCAACGGCATCGCGGTGGTGAGCGGCGAGCGCGGAGTGGAGACGGTGGCGGTCGATTCGGGCGAGAGTCGGGGAAGCTGGCCCCGCGGTGGCGTCAACGGCGCCAGGCTGCTGGCGGACGGCCGCCTCCTCGCCAGTACCCAGGACGGCGAGGTGTGGGTGGTCACCCTGGGGTCCAGAGGCGCCACGGCCGTCCCGCTTGCCCAACTGACTGGCGGGGAGTGGCCCAGCGGCGCGGCCCCCTGCTCCCCTCGATCCGGCCCGCTGGCGTGCCTCCACCCGGCCCCCGGCGGTGTGATCGTCCCGGCTGGCGCCGGGTGGCGCCTACTGCCGTTGTCGCCCTCCGGCGGCAGAGGCGGCGCCGTCAGGAAGGACAGGTCGCCAGAGGAAGCGCCTGCGGATCTCTGATAGGGTAGGCCATGCGCATCCGATGCCCCTGGCCCGGCGATGACCCACTCATGTTGGCGTACCACGATCTGGAGTGGGGTGCGCCGGTGCACGACGACCGGATCCACTTCGAGTTTCTGATTCTCGAGGGGGCGCAGGCAGGGCTCTCGTGGCGCACCATCCTGCATCGCCGGGAGGGGTATCGCCGCGCCTTCGCGGGCTTCGACCCACAGGTGGTCGCCGCCTTCGATGAGCGCCAGATCGCCGAACTGCTTCAAGACACCGGCATTATCCGTAACCGCGCCAAGATCCGCGCCGCGGTCGCCAACGCCCGCGCCTTCCTGGAAGTGAAGGCGGCGGCGGGTTCTTTCGACGCGTTCATCTGGCGGTTTGTGGATGGCGCACCGAAGGTGAACAGGTGGAGTACCTTGCAGGAGATCCCTGCGGTCACCCGGGAGGCGGAGGCGCTGAGCGTTGCGCTCAAGAAGAGGGGATTCACCTTCGTTGGCCCGACCGTGATGTACGCCCACATGCAGGCATGCGGCCTGGTCAACGACCACCTGGTGGAGTGCTTCCGCTACCGGGAGCTGACCGGCGGCTAGGAAGGCACGCCTCGCCGGCGTGATCGCCGCAGCGCCGCAAGGTCAGAGAGCGTATTGACGTTGAGGAACGCCGGGGAAAGCTCGGCCGGCAGGGGAGGCGTGGTGGCCTTGTCGTGCCGCGCCACCAGCCGTGGAGCTGCTTCACCGTGCAGGACGAGATCCTCCAGCAGCCGCGCAGCTTGCGGTTCCCAGGCGGCGGCCAGGGGCTCGAGCCTGCCGTCCGGGTCGGCTGGAATGACCGCCCAGGCGCCCGGGCGGCGCTGAGCCAGCACCCACGCCAGTGCGTCGGCGGTCAGCGCCGGCATGTCGCAGGCGGTGATCAGCCAGGCGGCGCAGGGGTGCCAGCGCAGCGCCGACAGAATTCCCGCCAGCGGGCCGCGTGTCCCCGGGGCGTCGGGTAGTGAGGTGCGGCGCGCCGTCCCCCTGGCTCGGCCCAGCAACACGACCTCGGCGGTGTGGGCCGCCAGGGCGCCGCAGGCGCGCTCCAGCAGGGTCAGCCCGCCTACCCTCGCCAGATGCTTGGGCCGCCCCATGCGTGACGATGTCCCTCCCACCAGCACGCCGCCGAGCAGGGGGCGAGCCGCAAAGTGTCGGCGCAGCAACTCCTCGGCCAGGTGCAGAAAGGAGGCGAGGCGCTCTCCCTCCCAGCTCAGTGTGGCGAGCAGGTGCCGGACGCTGTCGGGCGCCGCGCTGCCCTGCCGGTCGGCGAGCCAGACCTTGGGGAGCGGCGTGTCCTTGTGGCCCTCCACCAGCAGCAGGTCGTGCGCGCTTGCCAGGGCGGACAGGAAGCGCTCGAGACTCGCTTCGGGGCTCGCGGCGAGACGGCCGAAGCTCTCCTCTGGAGCCTGCAGCACCACGGTCGCCCCGGCGCGGAACAGGCGGTCGGAGTCCTTGCCGGCGCGGTCCACCTGGACGCCGTGCGCGTCGTGCTTGACCACCGCGACGCGCAGGCCGCGGGCGGCGAGCCGGGGGATCGCTGCCTCCAGCAACGTCGTCTTGCCGGCCCCGCTCCAGCCGCAGACGGCCAACACCGGGGTAGGGAGCAGATCGAGGCGCACCTCGCCAGTCTACCCACGATCCCTCGGCCTGTCGCCCACCGCCCGGCGGCGAGAAGCCGCTATCGCCTTGCTGGGGTGTTTCGGGACGCGTGCTGAGCGAGGTAATCCCGCCGGTGCTCCTCGACCACGGCGCGCAAGCGTTCGTGTTCGACGTCGAGATCGTACCCGTGGGCGGCCAGGACGCGGCGACCGTATTCCTGGTACAGGGCCAATAGCGACGGCACCAGCTCGGTGTAGGGGTAGAAGGTGTGGTACATGGTGCGGGCATTGGTGAAGGCAGTCGGTGGCGAAGCGGGTGAGGTTGATCTCGTCCAACGTCTCGATCACCTTCTGGAGGTTGTAGACGAGCGCGAGATCATCCGCGTGCTCGCATGGCAGATCGGCGATGCTCCCGGTGCTCACCAGCATGGAGAACGTCGAAGAACGCAGGCCGGGTAGGCTGGCGCCCCGCCAGCCCGGGAGCTGATAGCCGAAGTGTGGAGGTTCGCTGGTCCGCGGGGATGTCCTCGAGACTCGCCAGGATCGTGGCGTGGTAGGCGTAGACATCTTCCAGGGAACGATGGTTGTGGAGCATCTCTCTGGCCAGGCTGGCCAGCGCCGTTTCCACCTTGCGGGCGCAAAGACGATCCTCGCGCCACTCGTTGACCATGAAGCCGAGCACCACGGCGGCCACGATGGCGCCGAATTCCAGCAGCACGACACCCGCCAGCGGTAACCCGCCGCCGTCTCGCCGCAGCGATCGCCCCTTCCTTCGCACGTGGAATTCTCCCCTGGGAAGATGCTAGCCGAGACTGACCTGGCGGGGGCAGATCGCGATGCCGTCTGCTTGGCAGGTGGAAGAGGCGACGAATCGGCTACGAGCCCGGCGGGGATGACCCCTTGCGGGGCCGGATGGCGATGGTGCAGCGGGCGGCACAGACCAGATCGCCGCCCTCGTCGGTGACGTCGACGGCGTACACGTGGGTGGTGCGGCCGCGGTAGAGCGGGCGGGCCGTCGCCACGATCGTGCCGTTGCGCTTGGCCTTGAGGTGCGTGGCGTTGAGGTCCACCCCGGCGACAATGGTGCGGGAAAGATCGACGTTCATGGCCGCCGCGAAGGAGGCCGCCGACTCGGCGAGCATCGCCGAGACGCCGCCATGCAGGATGCCAAAGGGCTGCCGGTGGCGGTCGTCGATGTCGAGCGTGACCTCGAAGCACTCGGGGTCGTAGCGCTCGACGCGGATGCCGAGCGGGGCGAAGACCGTATGGGGCAGCAGCTGTTCGGCATGACGGATGAAGGTGTCACGGTCCACCGCTGAAGCCCTCCCCGGCGGATCGTAGCACCGCCGTTGATTGACGGCGGCGCCGGCGGGTTCTACAGTGCCGCGGCGATGAGAGCTGTCCTGGCAAGGCCGTGGGTGGTCGCAACGGTGGCGTGCGGGGTGGCGTGGGCGTGCCTGCTCGCGGCGCTGGCGCTGGGGAGGTTTGACGGGGATGTGCGGGGCTTCCTGTGTGCTGGCGCGGCCTTCTCGCGCCCCGAGGCGCTGGCCGGAGTGCCAGTGGCCTCGCAGTACGGCTACGACGGCCAGTTCTACGCCGTCCTCGCCACCGACCCGCTCGTTCTCAAGGCCGAAACGATGCTGCACCTGGACTCGCCGGGCTATCGCGCGGCGCGGGTGGGTGCGCCGCTGGCGGCGTGGCTCGCTGCCCTGGGGCAGCCCCGGGCGGCGGTGTGGATCTACCTGCTGCTGTGCTGGACCGGAGCGCTGGCGCTGGTAGGGCTTTCAGCGGGATGGCTGGCGGAGCGCGGGGTGTCGCCGTGGTGGGCGCTGGCGGTGGGGGTGAGCGGCGGGGTGGCCGCTTCGACCCT
Organism: Acidobacteriota bacterium; assembly: GCA_037444085.1. Lineage (GTDB taxonomy): Bacteria > Acidobacteriota > Thermoanaerobaculia > Thermoanaerobaculales > Thermoanaerobaculaceae > CALEVZ01. The sequence goes on from JBBINC010000005.1 coordinate 44,963, forward strand.
GCGCGCCACCCCCGATGCCCTGGCCGTGGCCCTGGCCGTGGGAGGACTCTGGTTGCTGGCACGGCAGCGCCGCGGATGGGCACTGCTGCTGATGATCGCGGCGACCTTGACCCGCGAGACAATGGTGCTGGCGGCGCTCGGCGCTGCGGTCGCCGAGCTTTCCGCCGGGAGGCGCCGCGTCGCGGCGCTGTGCGCCGTGGTGCCGGCGGGCGTGTATGGCGCGTGGCGGACGGTGTTGGCGCTGCACCTGGGCGGCTCGCCGCTGGCGGCGGGGGGCAACGTCGGCGCGCCGTTTTCCTGGGTTGGCGCGAAGGTGGCCAGCCTGGCCGGGGGCGGCGCCGGGGCGGTCGGAATGGAGTTGTGGGGGATGCTGGCGATCCTCACCGGCTTCGCCGGGGCCGTGGTTCTGGCCCGCCGCTTCGTGCGCGAGGCGCCGTCCGCCGCCTTCCTGCTCTTCGCGCTGCTCTCGGTGGTGCTGTCGCGCCACGTGACCGTGGAGGCGTACGCCTACACGAGGGTGCTGTTGCCGTTGCCGGTGTTGGGGCTGCTCGCCGCGGCCGGGAGCGGGCCACTGGCGCGGCTTTGGTTCTACTTCCTGGCGGCGTTTCAGGCGCTCGTCGGGCTGGCGATGGTGAGGGTGGAGCTGGGCAGCACCTTCCCGGCGCTGGCCAATCTCAAGGCCTACCTGTTCTCGTGAGCTGCCCGCCGGTGCTGGCCCTCGTCGGAATGGGGCGTGGTCGCGGCCGAGCATCTATACTGCCTGCCCGTGGCGCTGGTGTTGACCGGACTTGAGCTGCTGGGCCGCGATGCGGCGCTGTTGGCCGGCCGGCGCTTCGCATTGCTGGCCAACCAGGGGGCGGTGACAGCGCTTCTCGAACCGGCGTGGCGAGTACTGGCGGAGTGCGGCGGCACTCTTGTCCGCCTTTTCGCTCCGGAACACGGGCTTTATGGCGTCGCGCAGGACATGGAAGCGGTGGGCGACGGTTTCGAGGAGCGGGTGGGTGTGCCCGTGCGTTCCCTCTACGGCGCCGGCGCCGCGACCCTGGCGCCTCGCCCCGAGGAGCTCGCCGATGTGGAGGCGGTGGTCGTCGACCTGCCAGACATCGGCTGCCGGTACTACACCTTCGCTGCCACCATGGCGCACGTCATGGCGGCGTGCGCCGCAGCCGGCGTCGAGGTGATCGTCTGCGACCGACCCAACCCCTTGGGCGGCGTGGCGCTGGAGGGGGGATCGGTGCTGCCGGCGTGCCGCTCGTTCGTTTCGGAACTCCCGGTGCCGGTGCGTCACGGGCTGACCCTGGGCGAGCTGGCGCTGCTGGTGCGCGAGGAGCGTCACGACGACCTGGCGCTGACCGTGGTGCCGTGTCGGGGGTGGCGGCGGCGGGTGTGGTGGGACGAGACTGGTCTGCCGTGGGTCGCGCCCTCGCCCAACATGCCGACGCTGACCACCGCCGCGGTGTACCCGGGTGCCTGCCTGGTGGAGGCGACGAACCTCTCGGAGGGACGGGGAACGACGCGGCCGTTTCAGCTCATCGGGGCGCCCTGGCTGGATGGGGAGGAGTTGGCGAGGCGCCTGAACCAGCGCCACTTGCCAGGGTGCCGCTTCCGCGCCTGCCGTTTCCGCCCGGAGTTCGGCAAGTGGGCGGGGGAGGTGTGTGGTGGGGTGGAGTGGCACGTCGTGGACCGAGCTGGCCTGCGCCCGCTGGCCACCGGGGTCATCCTCCTCAGGGAGGTGCGCGCCCTGGCGCCCCAGCATTTCGCCTGGCGGCAGGAGCCGTACGAGTTCGTCGCCGACGTCCCCGCCATCGATCTGCTCACTGGCTCGCCGATGGCGCGGGCGGTCATTGAGGGGCGCGAGGAGGAGGCCAATCTCTTCGCCGCCTGGGGGAGGTTCTGCCGGGCCTTTGCCGCCCGCCGTCGCGGACTGCTTCTCTACCCGGAGGAACGGTGAGCGTGGATCTCTGGCCAGCGGCGGTGTTGTTCGACCTGGATGGCACGCTGGCGGATTCGTTTGCCGGCATTCACTCGGCGCTGGCGCAGGCCCTTGCCGAGTTTGGGCTGCCGGGCCGCGACCTGGACTGGGTGAGACGGCACGTGGGACGGGGGGCGAGACCGTTGCTGGACGATGCCGTCGGGCACGATGACGAGGCGCTGGTGCTGCGCGTGGGGGAGCGCTTCGGGGCGCTGTATCGCGCCACGTACCTGGACGGCACGCCGGCACGACGTGGGGCCGCTGAACTGTTGTCGTTCGTGCACGCGACCACCGGAGGGCGCGTCGCGGTGGTGTCCAACAAGGCCGAAGCGCTGTGCCGGACCTGGCTGGAACACGTTTGCCTGGCCGGCTGGGTCGAACTCGTCGCGGGGCCGGACACGTTCGCGGCGTGCAAACCCGATCCGGCCGCCGTGCTCCCGGTGTTGCGGGCGCTCGGCGTTGACGCCGGCGAGGCGCTGCTGATTGGCGACATGCCCATCGACGCGGTGACCGCGGACAACGCCGGCCTGCGGGCCCTGCTGGTCTGTGGCGGCGCGGCGGACGAGGATGAGCTCCGGCAGTCAAGGCCGCTGGCGGTGCTCTCCGGTCTCGACGAGGTGGCCGGCTGGCTCGTGGAGCACGGCCGCGGGTGGGGATACCATACGCATCCAGGAAGGAGACTCGGCGGATGATCGATCGGCCCAGCGACAAGGAACAGGAGTACTTCATGAAGCAGGAGCTGGAGCGACTCGCGAAGCTGCGCGAGGAGCACCGCAGGAAACTCGAGGAGTCGGAGCGACAGCAGCGCAAGGAGCAACACTTCATGCACTGCCCCAAGTGTGGCGACGATCTCGAGGGGACGCAGCTGGGCGGGGTGGAGGTGGATGTCTGTCCCGATTGCGGCGGTCTCTTCCTGGACGCCGGCGAGCTGGACAAGATCCTGGAGGAGAAGACCCGGGGGCCGTTCGCCAAGGCTTTGGGTTCGCTGCGCTCGGTGTTCGGGTCCTGACCGCGAGGGCGTCTCGAGATCGGGCGGCCAGCGAGAGGCAGGCGTGAGGCGCGAACGACTGCGGGTCGCCGTGGTGTTCGGCGGCAGGTCGGGGGAGCACGAAGTGTCCGTTGTGTCCGCCGCGTCCGTGGCTGCCGCGCTGGACCCGGAGGCGTTCGAGGTGGTCCCCATGGCCATCGACCGGACGGGCCGCTGGACGAGCCCTGACGAGGCCCGACGGGTGCTGGGGGCGGGCGCGGCCCGAACCGACCAGGTGGAGGAGGTGCGCGGCGAGCTGGGGCTGGATCCGCGCCTGGTGGCCCGGGAGGTCGACGTGGTGTTGCCGGTGCTGCACGGCCCGTACGGCGAGGATGGCACCATCCAGGGGCTGTGCGAGATGCTCGACCTCCCCTACGCCGGCTGCGGGGTGACGGCGTCGGCCGTGACCATGGACAAGGTTCTGACCAAGCGCCTGTTCCAGCAGGCGGGTTTGCCCACGCCGCGGTTCGTGGCCGTGCGCGAGGCGATGTGGCGAGCTGCACGCCAGCAGATGAGCGAGGTGTGCCGCCGGCTGCCTTTACCGGTGTTCGTCAAGCCCGCTCGACTGGGGTCCTCGGTGGGGATCAGCAAGGTCGCCGCCTGGGACACGCTCGCGGCCGCCCTGGACGTCGCGTTCACCTACGACGAGCTGGCGATCGTGGAGGAGGGCGTCACCGGGCGGGAGATCGAAGTAGCGGTGTTGGGGGGTGACGAGCTCCTCGCCTCGGTACCGGGCGAGGTCGTGCCGGGGCGCGAGTTCTACGACTATGCGGACAAGTACCTGGAGAGCGGCTGCCAGCTGCTCGCGCCGGCGCCGCTTACCGAAGCGGAGGCACAGGAGGTGCGCAAGCTGGCCCTCGCCGCCTTCGACACGCTGGGGTGCGAGGGGATGGCGCGGGTCGACTTCTTCCTCGATCGCTCGGGTACGTTTCTCGTCAACGAGGTGAACGCGATTCCCGGGTTCACCTCCATCTCCATGTACCCGCGGCTGCTCGACTTGAGCGGAGTGCCCTACCCCGAGCTGGTGAGCCGGTTGATCGAGCAGGCGATGACGCGCCATGCCCGCAGGCGGCGCACCGCCGAGGCCGCTCTGCGTCCCCTGGAACGCCGCGCCGCAGGGGGAGCTGTTCAGGGCAGATAAAGCCATTTCTTTTCTTCACCTTCGTCGCCCCGGCGGTTGACCGCGGGCAGGAGGACGCGGTACGATGCAGCTTGTGCCTTTTTTCATTATGCCCACTCGCGCCACGCGGGGGGCTCGGAGGACGAGATGACGATGAAGAAGATCACGCGCGAGGAGGCTCTCGCCTACCACACCGGCAAGCGCCACGGCAAGACCGCCGTCGTGCCCACCAAGCCCTGCGCCACCCAGCGGGACCTGTCGCTGGCGTACACGCCCGGCGTCGCCGAACCCTGCCTCGAAATCCACCGCGATCCGGCGCTGGGGTATGAGTACACCAACAAGGGCAACCTGGTGGCGGTGATCTCCAACGGCACGGCGGTGCTCGGTCTGGGCAACATCGGGGCACTTGCCGGGAAGCCGGTGATGGAGGGCAAGGGAGTCCTGTTCAAGCGCTTCGCCGACATCGACGTGTTCGATATCGAGGTGGCGAGCGAGGACCCGGCGGAGGTGATCCGGTTCTGCCAGCTCATCGAGCCCACGCTGGGCGGCATCAATCTCGAGGACATCAAGGCGCCCGAGTGCTTCGAGATCGAGGAGACCCTCAAGAAGACGCTCTCCATTCCCGTGTTTCACGATGACCAGCACGGGACGGCGATCATCTCGGGCGCCGCGCTGCTCAACGCCGTGGAGGTGGTGGGCAAGCGCCTGGACGAGGTCAAGGTGGTGTTCTGCGGCGCGGGGGCGTCGGGAATCGCCTGCGCGAAGTTCTACCTGACCCTCGGTGTGAAGCCCGAAAACCTGATCATGGTGGACACCAAGGGGGTGATCTACAAGGGCCGGACCTCGGGGATGAACCCGTACAAGGAGGTCTTCGCGCGGGAAACTGACGCCCGCACGCTGGCGGACGCGGTGCGGGGGGCCGATGTCTTCACCGGGGTGTCTGCCAAGGGCATGCTCACCGCCGAAATGGTCAAGACCATGGCCGAGAATCCGATCATCTTCGCCATGGCCAACCCCGACCCGGAAATCACGCCAGAAGAGGTGTTCGCGGTTCGGTCGGATGCCGTCATGGCCACCGGCCGCTCCGATTATCCGAACCAGGTCAACAACGTTCTCGGATTCCCGTTCATCTTCCGCGGCGCCCTGGACGTGGCTGCAACCACCATCAACGAGGAGATGAAGTTGGCGGCGGCTCACGCGCTCGCGGCGTTGGCCAAGGAGGACGTCCCGGATTCGGTGATCCGCGCCTATGGAGGCAAGCCGCTCAAATTCGGGCGCGATTACCTGATCCCGAAGCCGTTCGACTACCGTGTGTTGCTGTGGGAGGCGCCGGCGGTGGCGGAGGCGGCGATTCGCAGCGGCGTGGCCATGAAGCCCTTCGCCTCTCGGGAAGAGTATGTGCGGGAGCTTGAGGCCCGGTTGTCGCGCACCCGGCAGGTGATGCACATCGTCATCGACCGCGCCAAGGAGTCGCCCAAGCGCGTGGTGTTCGCCGAGGGCACCCATCCGAAGATCGTCCGCGCCGCCAAGATCCTGGTGGAAGAGAGGATCTGCATGCCGGTGCTGCTCGGCAACGAGGATGAGATCAACCGCCTGCTGGATGAGCACGAACTGCCCCGGCACAAAGTGGAGGTCATCGACCCGCGCACCTCGTCCCGGCGGGCTGCTTACCTGCAGCGGTTCCACGAGCTGCGCTGGCGCCGCGGGGTGGGCCCGGAGGACGCCGCCAAGGCCATCGCCGATCCCGTCTACTTCGGCAACATGATGGTGCACGAGGCCGACGCCGATGGACTCATCTCCGGTCTGACCATGCACTACCCGGAGACCATCCGGCCGGCGCTGCAGGTGCATCACACCTACCCGGGCCTCACCAAGGCGGCGGGCATCTACCTGCTGCTCTTCGAGGACCGCATGATCTTTGTTGCCGACACCACCGTGAACGTCGACCCCACCGCCGAGGACCTGGCGGAGATCGCCTATCTGGCCTCGACCGTGGCGCGCAACTACTTCGATGTGGAGCCGCGGGTGGCCATGCTCTCCTACTCCAACTTCGGCTCCAACGACGATGAGCGCACGCGCAAGGTGCGGCGGGCGGTGGAGATCGCCAGGCAGCGCTGGCCGGAGCTGGTGGTGGACGGCGAAATGCAAGCCGACACGGCGGTCGAGCCGTCGATCGCGGCCGAGACCTATCCCTTCTCGGCCATCCAGGGCGATGCCAACATCCTCGTCTGCCCCGACCTGGATTCCGCCAACATCGTCTACAAGCTGCTGTGGAGGCTGGGCAAGGTGGAAGCCATCGGTCCCATCCTCGCCGGGGTGCACGCGCCGGTGCACGTGCTGCAGCGCGGTGTCGAGGTCAACGACATCGTCAACATGGCGGCGATCTGCGTGCTCAAGGCGCAGCGGATGCAGGCTGGCGAGAGCTGATCCACTTGCGCCCAATTCCGTTGCGCCGCGCGCAACTGTTGGGAGGAGGCAGGGCGCAGGCGAGCCGGCTGGAGCCCCGGCGATCGCGGGGCGAAGGCGCGGGCTCCACGTCGATGCCCGGGGAGGTCGCGGGGAATCCCCTGGCACGATGCCGGCGCAAGCGAGGGGGCTCGACCCGCAGGGGCCACCCTACCTTGGCCCTGCGGAGGACCCCCGCGCTTGGCGAGCGCCGACAACGGTGCTAGCGTGCGCAGGATGAGACGCGCGATGAGGGCGCTCGCCATGGCGCTCATGCTCGCCGCCACCGCGGCCGAGGCGCAGCCAGCCGCCGGTGTGGTGCGCGCCGAGCGCACCTCACCCTACGGTCGCATCCGCGTCACCGACTATGCCGCGACTGGGCTGCGATGCCTGGAATTTCCCCCCGGCGCGGTGCTGCAGTCGTGCATGCGCCGCGCGCGACCCACCGAACTGGTTTTTCCGTACCTGCGCTCCATGCTCGCCAGCATGGCGCTGCATCCCAACCCGCGCCGCGTCCTGGTGGTCGGGCTGGGCGGCGGTTCGCTCACCCGTGCGATGCAGCGGTCGTTCCCCTACGTGCGCCAGACCATCGTCGAGATCGACCCCGAGGTGGTGCAGGTGTGCCGGGAGTTTTTCGGCCTCGTGCCGACCCTGACCACGCGGGTCGAGGTGGTGGACGCCCGCACCTTTCTCGGCCGCACCCGCGAGGTCTTCGACGTCATCTTCCTTGATGCCTACGGAGGGGAGGCCATCCCTCACCATCTCGCCACCGTGGAGTTCTTCCGCCTCGTACGCTCCCGCCTGCCCCCGGGCGGGGTGGTGGCGTCCAACATCTGGGGGCCGCACGTCAACGAGTTGTACCAGCGGCAGGTGGCGACCATTGCCGGGTCCTTTCCCGCCGCCTACCTCTTGCGCGCCGGCGCGGGCAGCGCCGCCGCCGGCAGCCCCCCCGTTTCCAACCACGTGATCATCGGCGTGCTCGGGGAGGGCAGCCCGCTGCGCCAGTGGGTGGCGCGGGCGGCGCTCCTGCAGGCCTCCGGACGGCTTGACTTCGACCTCGTGGAGTTGCTCCGGCACGAAGTGGAGGTTCTGACCGGCGTCGTGTTCGCAGTCGAGCCGTTGCGCGACCGCTCCCGCCCCTGACGCCAAGCCGCCAGTCTCGCCACCGGCCAAGACAGAGCCACCCGCCGGCCGGTTGCCGCCCGTGACTCGTTCGCGACGCCTCCAGACGACTGGTCGGGCGATTGACCGGAATCGAGTCAAATAGTAGAACGAGACGCAAGAAAGATATTTCGGCACCCTCTTCCCTTGTTCCCGCTTTCGTCTGTCGTCAAGGGTCTCTTGGGGCGCCGGCATCGAGGTCGGCGCCAACGCTTTCGGCCTTGCCGACGGCGGAGTGAGCAGCGTCAAGCTGGCGAACGGGGCGGTCACGAAGTCGGGGGCGGCTCTGTCAGCCTACTCGGAGTCTGGCCGCGCCGTGTTCGGGGATACAGATTCTGGCTGGGCGGGGTATTTTGCTGGCAAGGTCCACGTGAATGGAGCTCTCTCCAAGGCCTCTGGCTCCTTCAAGATCGATCACCCCCTGGATCCCGAGAACAAGTACCTCTACCACTCTTTCGTCGAGTCCCCGGACATGATGAACATCTACAACGGCAACGTCGTTACTGACGACGAGGGGCGCGCCGTGGTGGTGCTGCCCGAGTGGTTCGAGACGCTCAATCGCGACTTCCGTTACCAGCTCACGGTGATCGGACGATTCGCCCAGGCCATCGTCGAGGAGGAGATTCACGCCAACCGCTTCGTCATCCGCACTGACCTGGCGCACGTCAAGGTCTCCTGGCAGGTCACCGGCATTCGCCAGGATCCCTTCGCCAACGCACACCGCATTCCAGTTGAGGAGGTCAAGCCCGCGGAAGAGCTGGGTACGTACCTGCACCCCGCGGAGTGGGGACAGCCGCAGGAGAAGGGCCTCGCTGACCGGGAGGGGAGCAGGATGAGGGAGGATACTGCCGCGGGCTCGAACGGCGGCCAGTAAGCTCCCCCTTGCGGCGATATCCGGCCTCGCAGCAGGGTCCAACTGAAGGCCTCGGGCTCAGGCGCCGCGCCGCCGGACGAGGGTCACGAGCTCGCACAGCATGCCGAGGGTGAGGCCCCAGATCACCTGGCCGTCAAAGCGGTAGCACGGCATCGGGATGGGAAGGCCGCGGCGGCGCCACAGGAACAACGAGCGGTTTCGCTCGTCGGCCAGGAACGACCAGGGCACCCACACCGCCTCCTGCACCTCGTGGTTGATGGCGAGCGGTGGGTCGCCGCGCAGCTCGAAGACGAACGGGACGATGACGGCGGGCACGTCGGCGGCGCGGCGGAAGGTGACCGCGTCGGAGAGCCTGCCCAGGAGCCGAGCGTCGCGCTCCAGATCCAGGCCGACCTCCTCCCGCGTCTCGCGCAGCGCGGCGGCGAGCGGCGTTGCGTCGGCGGAATCCACCCGCCCGCCGGGAAACGCCATGTGCCCCGACCACGGGTCGCGGGGGTGCTCGGCGCGGCGGATCAACAGCACCTCCACGTCGCTGTCCGCGTCGCGCAGGATGGCGGCCACCGCCGCCTTGCGATGGGCGTCTGCCTCGTCGCGCGTGCGCGGCGTGAAGGCGGCCAGCGCCCGGCGAATCTCCTCCACCCGCATCGCCGCGAAGTATGACACTGCGGGGGAGGAGAGCGAGGGGCGAGGCACGGGGGATGGGACGTGACCGCGCCTGGTAGGCTGCGGCCGCGGGAGGGTACGGCATGACCAAGCCGATGACGGTGGCGGGGTTGCTGGTGGCGCTGGGGGCGATGTCGTGTGCGACCACGCCGTCGCCGCCGGCAGGCGCCGTCGTCCCGACGACGTGCAGCGGGGCGGATCTCGACGGCACGGCCTGGCTGCAGACCGCCGTCGAGGCGGAGGGGCTGGCGCGACAGGCGTATGCCGTCGCCGCGCGCATGCTGGAGGCGGCCCTCGCCGACCCCGGCTGGACGGCAGCTCTGGAGCAGCAGGGAGAGTTCTCCCGGCTTCCGCCGGCGGTGATCCTGGACGTCGACGAGACGGTGCTGGACAACTCGCCCTTCGAGGCGCGGGCGCTGCGCCGCGGCGAGCCCTTTGAGACGGTACGCTGGAAGGAGTGGGTGGCGCGGGCCGAGGCGCGACCGCTCCCCGGCGCGCTGGAGTTTTGCCGCGCCGCCGCCGCGCGGGGGGTGGCGGTGATCTTCGTGACCAACCGCGAGGCGGACCTGGAGGACGCCACGCGGGAAAACCTGCGGCGCGCCGGATTCCCCCTCGACACCGTGGCGGACCCTCTCCTGACCAAGGGGGAAAGGCCGGAGTGGAGCTCCGACAAGGGCACCCGCCGCGCCCACGTGGCCGCCACCCATCGGGTGCTGCTGCTCGTCGGCGACGATCTCGGGGACTTCGTCAGCGGTGCCCGCAGCGCTCTGCCGCAGCGGTGGGGGCTGGCTCAAGCGCACCGCGACGCCTGGGGCACGCGCTGGATCGTTCTGCCCAACCCGGTGTACGGCTCGTGGGAGTGGGCGCTCACCGGCGGCGCCGAGGGCGAGGAGGCGTGTCGCCGCAAGCTCGACGCTCTGCGAGACTATTGAGCCCAACTGGGGCTTTCGGGTTGAGGTGAGGGTGAGACGGTGGGCGCGAGGCGCGGCCCCCCGTCACCCCGAGCGTCGCGAAGATGGCCCGAGGCCGGTTACTTGACCGAGGCGAACAGCTCCACGAAGCGCGGCGAGAACGCCACCCGATCGGGGTCGAAGGTGGGGTCGACGGCGCGACAGGCGCGCACGTCCGCCTTGGCCCTCTCCAGGAGGGTCGGATCCCGCTCACCGCTGTCCACCCACAGGGAGAACAGCGCCGCGCCACGCACAAGGTAGGCCACCTTGGAGGCCTGCGGGTCGCTCATTCGGGTGTCCGCCAGCAACTCGGCGGCAGCCGCGTAGTTGCCGGCAAAGAACGCCTGCACCGCCTCGCGCAGCGGTGCCGGCGCCTGCCCAACCGGCGCGCCGGTTGGGGCGCCGGACTGCACCGCTGTTGCTGCCGGCGCCGCGACGCTGCCGCCCATGACCCCCGGCGGGGGCCCGAGCGCCAGTTCGTCGCGCAGTGCCTGCTCGGCGACCACGAGGCGGTCGCGTATCTCGCGCAGGCGCGCGAGAGGGGTCGAGTCGTCGAGCTGGCGCGCCGCCCGCACTGCCTTCACCAATTCGGCGCGCCGCTCGAGCGCGGCGGCCGAGGAAGGGTGAGGGCGCTCGAGGAGCTCGCGGACGTCGGTGCCGATGGCTCGCAGCTCGGCGCGCAACGCCGCCCGCGCCGCCTCGTCGGCGGCGTCGCCGCGCTGTTGCCGGGAAAGAGCGAACAGCGCCTTGGCCACCTCGCGGTACTCGCGCTCGGCGGCGATGCCGAACTCGCGCGCCTCGCCGACCCGATAGGGCGAGCGACTCTCGCTCAGGGCATCCCGCGCCAGGGCGAGGCGCGCGTCCGCCTGGTGCAGGCGGCGGGTGAGCTGGGTGTTGGCGCGCAGCGCCGCCTCGACTTCCGGATCGGCGCGCAGGGCCTCGACCTCGCGCGCCGCCGCCTCGGCGCGGGCGATCGCCTCTCCTGCGTGCATCGCACGCGGCTGCGCACCTGCCGGCAAGGCCAGGCCCGCGGTGAGCAAGAGAGTGAGAAGCATAGGCGTCGGTTTCATGGTCATTTCACCACCCCAGCTTCTTCAAGAATGCGGCGCCGTCCAGCTGCTCGATGCCGACCTGGCAGCGCAGCGTTTGGCCCGGTTGCACCTCGACCTGGGCGCTGCCGTGTTTGCCCAGCAGCGGGTTGCGCAGGGACACCGTGTAGCTCCCTGCCGGCAACTGCACCGCCAGAGGCGTGACGCCGGGCTCGGGGACCGGGATGAGCTCGCCGGCGGCGCTGCGGATCTCGGCCACCTCGGCCCAGGGGATAGCGTGGATGACCAGGGTGCCGGCCGTCCCAGTCACCCCTCCCGCGGCGGCTGCGGCGCCCTCGGGGAGGGTGGGGGGCGAGGCGGGGAACAGCCGGTCCTGCAGGAGGAGGACAGCAAGCACGCCACCGCCAAGGACGGCGGCGGCGGCAGCAAGCGCCGCAAACAGCAGCCCGGTGCGGCGCGGCGCCGCCGCCGCAGCGCCGTCCACCGGAGCGCTGGCCGGAGCACTCGCGGCGACCGGCACGGGGGGCGGGGGGGGCGCCGCCTGTGCCTGAGCGGTGGCCGGCGTGGCGATCACTTCGGTGGGGGCTTCCAGTTCAGAGGCGCTGGGCGGCGGCGGCGCGACGGCTCCGGCGGTGATCGGGCCGAGGGGCTGCACGGCGACCGGGGTGGGAGTGACGCCGGCAAACTGCTGGTCGAGGCGGCGCTGGGCGCTCTCCACCGGCGTCCCACCCCCGGCCGTGGGGGGGGTGACGCTGGCCATGATGCTGGCCAGCTCGCCAGCGCTCCAGGGGTGCTCACGGCGCACCGGGGCCAGCGCCTCGGTCAGCGCCTCGGCGCTGCTGACGCGCCCGTCGGGCTCCTTTGAGAGCAGCCGCATGACCATCTGGCGCAGCGGTTCCGGCACGCGGCGCTCCGGGTCGGTGGAGTCAAAACTCGCCGGCGCCTGGTAGAGGTGCCCGGCGATGAGCGACGAACTGGTGCTGCCGGCGATGGGGAACTTGCCGGTGAGCATCTCGTACAGCACGATCCCGAACGAGTACAGGTCGGCGCGCTGGTCGATGGTACGACCTTCGGCGGCGAGCAGCTGCTCGGGAGCGGCGTAGCGCAACTTACCGAGGAAAACCCCGGTGGAGGTCAGACCGTGGTCCCCCTCGAGCACCTTGACGATGCCCAGGTCGATCAGCTTGACCACCGGCCTCCCGTCGGCGTCGCGGGTGAGCATGAGGTTGTCCGGGGAGATGTCCCGGTGCACCATCTTGCGTCGGTGCAGAAACCCCAGCGCCGCCAGACCCTGCACCGCGATCTCGAGAGTCAGGCCCAGCGACGGCGGACCGAAGCGGCGCACCAGCTCGCGCAGGTCGATGCCCTCGATGTACTCCATGACGATATAGGCTGTGCCCTCCTCGTCGGTAGAGAAGTCATAGAGCTGGGCGATGTTGGGGTGGCGCAGGCGGATGGCGGTTTGCGCCTCGCGCAGGAATCGCGCCGCGAACTCCTGGTCGCCGGCGAGCTGCGGGCGCATCACCTTGACCACCCGGACCTCGCCCAGCAGGCGGTGGCGCACGGTGTAGATGGCGCCCATGCCTCCCTCGCGGATCTTGCTCAAGACCTCGAACTTGCTCTCGAGGTGGTGAAGCTGGTCGCTCACCACTGGGCCCTCCGCACTGCCTGCCTGTTCATGGCTTCAGAATCCTCGCTTTCACATCCTCATATATACTACTTGCGCAACGCCCACCTTCCACTGCTCGCCCATTCCGTGTCCGTGACGGTGCCCGTGTCCGTGACGGTGCCCGTGTCCGTGACGATGCCCCGTGTCCGTGACGGTGCCCGTGTCCGTGACGGTGCCCCGTGTCCGTGA
>JBBINC010000006.1:0-56807 GCA_037444085.1 Acidobacteriota bacterium
TTGTCCATGCGTAGGCGGTCATGAAGGCGAAAACGCACAATATTCACAGGGCTTCAAGCGGCTGCGCGATCTGGGAGGCCCGGCCTTCGAGGTGCGCGGTGAAGAGCTGGCGGGAATTCCACTGTCCGAAGTGATGCGACCACGGCCCGAGGTACTGGCCGCCGATACCCCCTACTCCGAGGTGCTGCGCCGCGTGGGGGAGTCCGCCCAGCTGGTCTTCCCCGTGGTAGGGCGCGACGGCCGCATGGTGGGGGTGGTGCGCCTGGCTGACCTGCGCTTTAACCTGCACGAGCACCAGCCCGACGGCCTTCCGGTGGTGGCCGCCGATGTGGCCTGCGAGGAAGTCCCCCACGTGTACGGAGACGAGTCCGCAGAGCGGGCGGCGATGCTACTGGCGGCGGCCGAGCGGGAGGAGCTGCCAGTGCTGGACGGCGCGGAAACTCGCGTATCCATCGGACTGGTATCGCGGCACGACGTGCTGCGCGCGTCCCTCGCGGGCATGAACGCGGGAGAAGTCGAGTGCGCCTCCGTGGCTGCCCCGACCCGGCCCGGCACGCGGCGTCTACAATATCCTGCTTCGCCCGGTTCCGCCCGGGCGTCAGAAAGGACTCTGATTGAACCTCAACGCCCTCCTCGCCACTCTGGATGAGGATCAGCGGCGCGCCGTCACCCACGGTGAAGGTGCTTTACTGGTCGTCGCCGGTGCCGGCTCGGGCAAGACACGGGTGTTGACCACGCGCATCGCCTGGCTGCTCGCCACCGGCCGCGCGCGGCCGCACGAGGTTCTTGCCGTCACCTTCACCAACAAGGCGGCGCGGGAGATGGTGGAGCGGGTGGAGACTCTCCTGGGAGGTCCGCTGCGCGGCGGGTTCGTCGGCACCTTCCACCGCTTTGCACTGCAGCTTCTGCGCAGGCACCCGCGCGAGGTGGGTTTGCCCGAACGCTTCGCGGTGTGCGACGCCGACGACCAGAAGAGGTTGCTGCAGCAGGTCCTCAAGAGCCACGGCGTGGCGGAAGCCGAGCTATCGCCGCGGATGGTGCGCGCCCGTGTGTCGGCGGCCAAGAACGCGTTGCTTGCTCCCGAACAACTGGCCGGGCTGGCTCGCACCACGTTCGATCAGCGCATCGCGGTCATCTACAAGGCCTACCAGGAGCGTCTGGCGGAGGCGGGAGCGGTGGATTTCGACGACATGTTGCGCCTCGCCGTCAAGCTGCTCGAACAGCAGGAGGCAATTCGCCGGGGTCTTGAGGAGCGCTTCAAGTGGCTGCTCGTGGATGAGTTTCAGGACACCAACGCGGCTCAGGCGCGGCTCGTTCGCCTGGTGGGCGGACCTCGCCCCAACCTCACCGTGGTCGGGGACGAGGACCAGTCGATCTACCGCTGGCGGGGCGCCGAGGTGGAGAACATTCTCGAATTCGAGGAAGCCTACCCGCGCGCGACGGTGGTCGCTCTGGAACGCAACTACCGCTCGGCCGAGCCGATCCTGCGCGCCGCCGCTGCGGTCATTGCCCACAACACCCAGCGGCGTCCGAAGAACCTCTCCTCGCAGGCGGGCACGGGAGCGCCGGTGGCGGTCTTCCAGGCAGCCGACGAGAACGACGAGGCGCGTTTCGTCGCCGATGAGCTGGCCGCCGCCTCGCCCGGCACCGTGGCGGTGCTCTATCGCACCAACGCCCAGTCGCGTCCCTTCGAGGCGGAATTGGTACGGTGCAGCGTGCCCTACGTGGTGGTGGGCGGCACCCGTTTCTGGGAGCGTGCCGAGGTCAAGGACGCCGTCGCCTACCTGCGGCTTGTCGTCACGCCGAACGACGAGTTGGCGTTCCGTCGCGCCATTCGCGTGCCGGCGCGCGGCATCGGGGAGGTGGCCATGGACCACCTGGGCCGCGCGGCCGCCGAGTGGGGCGTGTCGCTGCCGCAAGCGGCGCGACGTTCTCCCGCGTCGCTAACGCCGCGCGCCCGCCTGGCCCTGGCAGAGTTCTTCGCGCTCATCGATGCGGTGCGAGCCGAGGCAACGCCCGCCGCTGCCGTTCGGCGGCTGCTCGACAGCTCCGGACTGGCGGACCAGTACAACCTGGAGGACGAGGAGGACCGCGCCCGCCGTGCCAACCTCGATCAGTTGCTGGCGGCAGCGGCGGAGGCGGGGGAGCACGGGTTGGACCTGGCCGGCTTTCTCGATGACGTCGCCCTCCTCTCCGACGCGGATACGTCGAGCTTGGGCGCGCCGGTCATCCTCTCGACCCTGCACGCGGCCAAGGGCCTGGAGTTCGACACCGTGTTTGTGGTTGGGCTCGAGGAGGGGCTGCTCCCCTTGGCACGCTCCGGCGACGATGCCGATACCGAGGAGGAACGGCGCCTTGCGTACGTGGGCATGACCCGCGCCCGGCGGCGCCTGTACCTGACGTGGGCGACGGTGCGCCGCATGCACGGCCAGCAGGTCGAGACGCGCCCCTCGCGATTCCTCCTCGAGGTGCCCCGGCGCCTGCTCGACGACCGGAGTGCCCTGCGGGGGCGAGACTCCTTCCGCACCCACCTTCCCAGGCCCGCGCCTGGGAGCAGCCGGGCGGCGCCGGGGCAACCGGCGAGTGGATGGCGCCAGCCCGCCGAGTCCCACTCCACTCGACCCCCAGCCGGGCCGCCGGGCAGTGGCGGCTCGCGTCGCTCCTACCCTGACGGGTGGCGCCCCGGCCTGAAGGTCCGCCACCCTACTTTTGGCAACGGCGTGGTGCTGCAGGTGCAGAGCTCGGCGGCTGTGCTCAAGCTGGTGGTGTTCTTCGACCGCGCCGGGCGCAAGGTGCTGATCCCCGCCATCGCCAAGTTAGAGCGCGTGTAAGCATACCCTCGGACATCGCCATCGCCCTCGACCCACCCCGGGCGATCGGCAGCCCCGCGGCGTCCCCTACCCGTCGAGGAGCCGGCCGAGAGCCTCGGCCCAGCCGCGCCCGTGGGGCACAACCGCGACGACCGCGCCGGGGTGCGCCGCCAGCAACTCGGGGTGGGGACCCCGCTCCCCCGGCACAATGACCGCCACGTCCGCCGCGGCGAGCAGCGCCACGTCGTTGGGAGCATCGCCGCACGCCACGACGACGCCCTCCCGCGTGCCGGCCGCGCCAAGGAGCCTGGCCACCACCGCCGCCTTCTCATGCCGGCCCTGCAAGTGCAGAAAGCGATTGCCCCGCAACAGGAGCAGCCGGGGCTCGACAGGCAGGGCGGCGCGCAGCATCTCGTCCCACTCCCCGTCCACCACCATGGGAAGCGTCGCCACGCGCTTGCGAACCTGGGTGATCTGTTGGGGTGGAAGACCCGTGAGGCCGACCACCTCCTCGTCGCTCAGCTCAAGAAGCGTGCGCAGCGGCGCCGCGGTGGCACGGCGCAGGACCGCCGCTGCCTCGGCGAGTCGTGGGAGCGCAACCGCCTCGCGAAGGAGCTCGACCGCGCCGTCGGCATGGGTGACGCCGGCGCCGTTCTCGAAACCGGCCGGCGTGGTCAGCCCGAGGATCGAGCGAAGATCGGCGATCTCCGGGGCGGTCTTGGAGGTAACCGCAAACACCGGCACACCGGCCGCCTTCAGGCGGGAGAGCACGGCCAGCGGTTCAGGGCGCACGCGGCCGTCGGGTTCCAGGAGCGTGCCGTCCAGGTCGGTGAGTACGGCGCGTATCTTCACCGCCCCAGCACCCCATCCAGCTCCCGGACCGTGCCGACGAGTTTCTCGCCGGCGTCGGGAATGGCCGAGAGCACCCGCGCCCAGTTGGCCAGCGAAGGAGTCCCCAGGGGGTCCGCGGCGAACTGGTCACATCCTTCCGCGAGCGCGCGGGCGAATGTATCCACCGCCTCTTCCTCGGAGTGGCGGTCGAACGACAGGCCGTTGAACACCGCCACGGCATACGAGTCGGCAACTGCATCCTCGGCGTAGCGCTGGTACGCCGCGCGCAAGCTGGGGAAACCACCCCTCTGCAGCACCACGCCGGCTGCGGAGAGGGTTCGGAGCAGGTGCTTGACGATGTCGACGGCCATGCGGTGCAACCCGGCCATCGCGTTGTCAGGCGACAGTGGTTGGTGCTTGTGCTCGAAACTATCGGCGACGTCCACCTGGCAGATGCGGCGGGGCGAGCGATGGCGCAACACCTCGAACAGCAGCCCCACCTCCAGGCCCCAGTCACCCGGAATGCGGATCCAGCGCAGCAGATCAATCTCCAGGGCCATCTCTCCCGCCAGGGGATAGCGAAACGCCTCCAGGTACACCAGGAAGGGATGGCGCCCGACATGGTCGGCCATGGCCTGCAGCAGCGGCCGCATGAGCAGACGGACGACGCGGCCGTGCAGCCGATCGGTGTAGCGAGCATAGTAGGCCTTGGCGAAGTGGAAGTTGAGCTCCGGATGGAGCAAGGGCAGGGCAAGATTGACCAGCAGGGAGCGCTGGTAATCGACGACGTCCGCGTCGTGGAGCGCGACAGCCCGGACGCGGTGTTCTCCCAGCACGTACCCCAACGCCAGCCAGACGGCCCTGCCCTTTCCCGGGGGGCCGAGGGACGTGACCTGGCTCTCGATATGGTCCCGCAACTCGAGCATGTGCGGGGCATCGTTCCACACCACCACGGTGCGCTGTCTCAAGGCGCCAAAATACTTCAGAGCCCGCTGGTAAGCCGCCTCGTCCGCCTGGTCGAGCGCCACCACCACGCTATCAAGGAACGGAACCTTGGACAGTTCACGGACCATCCCGGCCAACGCCGGTTGATCCAGCTCCGTGACCAGACAGGGGATGACGAGGGCGAGAGGGGCGGCGGTGGCGTATCGTGCCAGTTCGCGCTCACGCCGCGCCAGGTCGTGGTCACCGAGACGCGGCAGGGTGGTGATCGGGCCGGCTTGTCGAAAGTCGCTCATGGCTCCCCCTTTCTTGCTAAGTTATTGTATCACAAGATGAATGATCAGGCAACCGGGGTTTGGAGGCGGACTCCGTCGCGCACCACCAGACGTCCCGCCTTGATCACATGGCGAACCAGGTTGACACCGAAGTGATACACCAGGTGGGCGTGAGTGGGAGCATCCAGGACCACCAGGTCTGCCTGCTTGCCTACTTCCAGGGAACCAATTCGATCGGCCCGTCCCAGCGCCGCGCCAGCGTTGAGGGTGGCTGCGGTAAGCGCCTCGTCGGCGGACAACCCGGCGCCGAGACACGCCAACGCCATGATCATGGGCATGCTCTCGGTGTGGGAGGAGCCTGGGTTGCAGTCGGTTGCCAAGGCCACCGGCACTCCCGCGGCGACCAGCTGTCGCACCGGTGCGAAGCGTTCCCGCAGAAAGAACGAGACGCCGGGCAGCACCACGGCCACGACCCCGGCCTCGGCGAGGGCGCGCATGCCGGTGGCTGAGACGTGCAGCAGGTGCGAGGCGGACGCCGCCCCCAACTCCGCCGCCAGCTCCGCTCCCCCCAGAGGGGTCAATTCATCGGCGTGCAGGTGGATGCGCCAGCCGTGGCGCGCCGCGTTGGCGAGCAGGCGGCGGGTCTGGTCAGGTGAGAACACCCCCGTCTCGCAGAACACGTCGACGGCTTCGGCGAGGCCGGCGGCGGCGATGGCCGGGTGGATCTCGTCGACCACCAGGCGCACGTAACCATCGGGATCGTCTCGCCACTCCGGCGGCACCTCGTGGGCGGGCATGGCGGTGGCAACGACTTCTACCGGGTGGACGGCGGCTGCGCGGTGCAGGGCGCGGAGCTGCTTGAGCTCCGGCTCGAGCGCCAACCCGTATCCGGACTTGGCCTCGGTGGTGGTGGTGCCGTGCAGCAGCTGCCGGTCGAGCCGTGCGAGGGTGAGCGCCGCCAGCTCGCCCTCGCTGGCGGCCCGGGTGGCCTCCACCGTGGCCACGATGCCGCCCCCGGACGCGGCGATCTCGGCGTAGCTCTCCCCGGCCATACGGCGGTCGAACTCGCGCTCGCGGTAGCCTGCGAACGGCAGGTGGGTGTGGGCGTCCACAAATCCCGGAACGATCGTTCCCGCGCGTGCCTCCAGAACCGTGTCGGCTCTGGCGAAGAGGCGGTCGTGGTCGGCCTCGTCGCCGACGAAGGCGATCCTCTCACCCTCGCACCGCACCACGGCGCCCGACTGCACCCACAGCCGGCTCTGCTGCGATCCCGCGACCGCCCTGCTGCCGCGCGGCGTGGCAAGTATCGCCGCCCCGCGGACCAGCAGCGAACCAGCGCTCAGGCCTTGCCCTCGCGCTGCCTGGGGCGCAGCATGGTCAGGTTGGCGCGCTCTCCCTCGCGCTCCTCCGCGGCCTCGTCATCCTTGGCCGTACCTTCGAGGAGATCAGCCAGGCGCCGCAGATCGGCGCGGGCAGCGCGGCGCTGCTGGCGCAGCTGTCCGGTCACCAGCTCGATGGTCTCGGCGCGCCGCGCTGCCTCCTCGAGCACGCGCTCGGCGAGCGACTGGGCATCCGCAACGATACGGCCGGCCTCGGCCTCGGCGCGGGCGAGGGTTGCCTCGGCGGTCCGCTCGGCTGCCACCAGGGCAGCGCGGACCGCGTCGGCCTTCTCTCGGTAGTCGTCGAGTTCGGCCTTGAGGCGCGCGAGCTGGGCCTTCAACTCGCCCCGTTCGCGGGCATCCTCCTCGACCTGCTCGGCGATGCGTTCCAGCAGCGCGCTGACCTCGTCGGGCTTGAAACCGTGCAGGCTGCGGGAAAAACTGCAGCGTTGGATCTCCAGCGGCGTCAGGCGAGCCATGGTTCTGAGCCTCCTGTACTTCCTCAGCATAGCACAGAACCTACCCGCGCCGGCCGAAGAGCACGCGACCGAGCCGTACCCAGTCGGCGCCCTCCTCCACCGCCACCTCGAAATCGTCGCTCATCCCCATCGACAGCTCGAGTCGGTCAACCCCTTCTAGATGCGAGAGTTGGTTGGCGAGTCGCGACAGCGCGGCGAAATGGGGGCGAACCTGCTCAGCCTCGGGTGACCACGGGGGCACGGTCATGAGGCCGCGCATCGAAAGGTGCGGACATTGCGCCAGGACATGAGCCAGCAGCGCCTGCGCCGCGACCGGTTGGACACCGTGTTTGGAGGCCTCGCCAGCGATGTTGACCTCGAGAAACACGGGGCAGCAAACCCCGCGCTCGGCGGCGAGCTGCTCCAGGCGGTCGGCGATGGACGGCCGATCGACCGTCTCGATCACCTCGAACGTATCCAGCGCCAGCCGCGCCTTGTTGCTCTGCAACGGACCGATGAGATGCCACGGCGCGCAAGGGGCCACCAGTGGCCGCTTGCCCGCCGCCTCCTGGACGCGGTTCTCGCCGATGGCGTCTACCCCGGCGGCGATGGCCTCGGCAACCGCTTCGGCCGGCTGGGTCTTGGTGACCGCCACGATGCGCACCGCCGCCGCGCCGCGGCCGCTGCGCCGGCACGCCGCCTGGATGCGCTCCCTAACCGCCGCGAGATTCGCGCCGATGCTCAGGGAACCTCCTCCTCGCCAAGAACCAGAGGCCAGTGGCGGCGGCCAGGTCGGCGGTTCAACGCCTGCACGAGTCGGGGCACGGGGAGGGTGGAGCGGCGGGAGTCCATCGCTTGATTGGCGAGGCGGTCCGCTTCCGCGTTGGCCTGCCGGGGGATGTGACGAATCGAAAAGAGGCGAAACGAGCCGGCCAGTTGCTGAGCCGCGCCCCACAGCGGCCGGAGGTTGCCGGCCCTCACCCTGTACACCCCGTTCATCTGGTGGACCAGCAGTTCGGAGTCGGAGAAGATGCTCACCCCGGCAACGCCCAGGGTGGCCAGTCGCTCCAGGGCAGCCAGCAGGGCGGCGTACTCGGCTTCATTGCTGGTGGCACGGTCGAGGTAGAGGCTGTGTCGCTCCCGCTGCCCGCCGGCCAGCTCCAGAACGATCCCCGCGCCCGCCTCGCCAGGATTGCCCCGGGAGCCCCCGTCGATCCAGGCCAGCACGCTGGACATCGTCGTCTGGACAGGCGTGTTCACTCCGGTGAGAATTGTGCCGGGTCGAAGAGCAAACGCCGGCACGTCTCGCAGTGCTGCAACGTCTCCCCGCCCCGCACCAGTTGCAGCACGGCGGCGCGCAGCACGGCGTGGCATGACGAGCAGGAGTCCCCGTCGATGGGCACCACCGCGTGCGGCTTCCTCAAGTTCCACAACTTCTTGAACGAGTCCATGGCGGCGGCGCCGAGCTCGATCTGAACCTCCCGCAAGCGGGCGCGCACGCGCTCCAGCTCCGCCTCACTCTCGACCCGCCGCCCCGCCCACTCCTCTTCCAGGTACTCGCGTTGCTCCCGCTCCTCGGGGGACTCCGCGGTCAGCTCGGCTGCCTGCGCATCCAGCGACCCCAATTCCTCCATGATGCGCTTGAGTTTGTCTTCCCGCTCATCGATCTGACCCTGCACGTGGTCGAGCGCGGAAACCACGGCCTGGAGCTGCTTCATGTTGGTCACCTGGCCCTTCTGCCGTCGCACATGCTCCCGCTCCTCGTACAGCGCCCCGGTCTCACGCTCAAGAGCCGTGTACCCGGCCTCCAACTCTGCCCGACGCTTGCGGTTGGACGCCAGCGAGCCCTCGCGCGCCGTCCCGCGGGCGCGCAGGGCGGCGAGCTCCGGGGGCGGGGTCTCCAGCTCCCGCTGGAGAGCGAGGCGCTGAGTGAGCAGTCGTTGCAGGGTGACGTAGGCGGCGAGGAGCGTACGCTCGCTCACCGATTCTCCCAGCGAACCGGGAGGCTGCCGGAGCGTTGACGCCTTGTCGCGGTGGTCACGCCATCCTCCTCGTGGTGGTGGGTCCACCAGGATTCGAACCTGGGACCAACCGGTTATGAGCCGGCAGCTCTGACCGCTGAGCTATGGACCCAGCGAGGGGATTGTACGCCGCAGCAGTCTGACAGGGCAAGCGCGGCTACCAGGGCGCGGCCGCAACCCCTATCCGATGATGTCCAGGTACGGCTTGAGCAACTTCGACCTGGAGGGGTGGCGTAGCTTGCGCAGCGCCTTCGACTCGATCTGGCGGATCCGTTCACGGGTCACGTTGAACGCCTTGCCGACCTCCTCAAGGGTATGCTCGGTGCCATCGCCAATCCCGAACCTGCGGCGCAGCACCTCGGCCTCGCGGGGAGTGAGCGTGCGCAAAACTCCCTCCGCCTGGTTCTTAAGCGACGCCACGATCACCGCATCAATGGGCGAGAGGGCGGTACGGTCTTCGACGAAGTCGCCGAGATGAGAGTCCTCCTCCTCGCCGATGGGAGTCTCCAGCGAGATGGGTTCCTGCGCAATCTTCATGATCTTGCGAACCTTGGAGACAGGAATCTCCATCCTCTCGGCGACCTCTTCGGCGGTGGGCTCGCGGCCCACCTCCTGCACCAGCTGGCGCTGCGTGCGGGTGAGCTTGTTGATCGTCTCGATCATGTGCACGGGGATGCGGATGGTGCGCGCCTGGTCGGCGATGGCGCGGGTGATCGCCTGGCGGATCCACCAGGTGGCGTAGGTCGAGAACTTGTACCCGCGGCGGTACTCGAACTTGTCCACCGCCTTCATGAGTCCGATGTTCCCCTCCTGGATGAGGTCGAGAAACTGCAGGCCGCGGTTGGTGTACTTCTTGGCGATGGAGACGACCAGGCGGAGGTTGGCAACGATCAACTCCTGTTTGGCGTGGTCGGTCTCCTCCTCGCCGCGGCGCACCTCGGCGACGACCCTCTTGAGTTCGTCGTAGGGCACCCGGAAGCGGGCCTCGAGCGTTACCATCTCCGTCCTGTACCGGCGCACCCGCTCGTCGTAGAACGCGCGGCGCTCGACGTTGCGCTCGGTCTTGAGCTTGGCCTCGTCCTTGCGAATCGTCGAGATGGGGATGGAGAAGTGCCGCTCCACCTCTCCGAGGAACGCCAGTAGACGGTTACGAGTGGTGGTGGTGAAGTCGGTGGAGCGCACCAGTACGGAAATGTCCCCGTTCAATGCGTCGATCTGCTTGAGCAGCTCTCCAGCTCGGCGGCTCCCCTTCTTGCAGCGCCGCAGCCGCTCCTTGAGCGCCTTCACCTGGCTGTCAAGTTCGGCGATGCGGAAGAAAAGGCGCATCCCTTCGTTGACGCGCATGCGGCCCCGCTCGTCCAGTGTGGCGTCGATGCCCCCCAGCAGATCGCGCATCATGCGCCGGTCGCGGCGAGCCAGCTCGTTCGCTTTCAGAAACAGCTCCAGCAGAGTCGTCGACGAGGCCATGGCGCAGAAGACCCGCGCCTCGCCCGATTCGATCCGCTTGGCGATCGACACCTCGCCGTCACGGTCGAGCAGCTTCACGGTGCCCATCTCCCGCAGGTACATGCGCACCGGATCGTTGGTCTTCTCCAGCAACGCCGGATCGACAAGGGGCGCCTGCACTTGCGGATCCCCGCCATCGCGGGATTCGCTGCCCTCATCCTCGCCGCCGGCGAGCTTTTCCAGCGACTCGATGATCTCGATGTCGTTCTCCGAGAAGCGCAGGAAGATCTCATCCAGCTCCTCGGCGAGCGACGCGATCTCGTCGGGTAGAACCTCGACGATTTCGTCCACCAGCACAAAGCCACGCTCGCGCCCGAGACCAAGCAATCTGCCCAGCTCGGGGTACCGTTCTTCCACACTCAAGGCCACAGCCGTCCCTCCCGCACGGAGCGCAGCAGGCTCACCGCCGTTCGTGGCATGCACGTCTACTGGTAAAGCTTCGTCCACTCGTGCAAGAGCTGCACGAGTGCCTCGTGGTCGTTCCTCGCTTCCGCTTGTCTGATCGCTTGGTTGAGCGCGGCGAGTTTTCGCAGTCGGTGCCGTTGGCAAAGCTCCCTCAATATGAGTTCGAGACGGTTCTCCGGGGTTTCCGGCGCCTCGTGGTCCAGCGCGGCGAGAAGCCGCCGTGCGTCACCTTCTTCAATGTCGGACATGAGCTCGGAAATTTCAAGGGTACGCCCGTCAGTTGCGGCCGCAGCGATCCGCTCGAACACCAGTCGAACCACGGGATGCGCGAGAGCGTCCAGCGGGATGCGCGAGAGGATCTCGCCACGCCGCCCGCTGGGTGCGTCTACCAGCAGAAAACGCAGCAAGGCCAGCTCCCCCGGCGGGGGGAGAGGGCTCTGATCCGGAGCGCGCCCAAGCACCCGCGGCGCCTCGATGTTCCCCAGCTTGTCCACCGGGATCCCGCACCCGCTGGCGAGAGCCTCCCGAAGCTGAAAACGGCGCACTGGGTCCGGGCACACATCGGCCACGGCCAGCGCGGAGCTCAACCCGCGCCGGCGCTCTTCCCGGCTGGGGCCGAGGTTTTCCAGCAAGAACTCCGCCGGGGGCTTGGCCGAGTCGAGGAGATCCCGCATGGCTGCCACTCCCTCGCGGCGAACGAGATCGTCCGGGTCCATGCCGCCCGGCAAGAGCACCACGGCGGCATCCAGGTCAAAGGTCAGGAGAGTGCGAAGGGCAGCCACCGCTGCGGCGCGTCCGGCGCTGTCGCCGTCATAACAGACCACGACGCGTTCGGCGCGGCGCGCCAGCTCCCGGGCATGGTTCTCGGTCAAGGCGGTGCCCAGCGTGGCCACAGTCTCGGTGATCCCTGCGCCGTGCATCGCCAGGCAGTCGAAGTACCCCTCGACCACCACCGCCCGCTTGCTTGCGGCGAAAGAGCGCATCGCGCGATCGAGGGCAAAGAGCACCTGACTCTTTGAGAACAGGGGGGTCTCGGGCGAATTCAGGTACTTGGGATTGTCCTCGCCCACGGCCCGCCCACCGAAGGCAACCAGCGTGCCGCGCGCCAGGCGGATGGGGATGGTGACGCGATCGCGGAAGCGATCCCAACGGCGCCCAGCCTCCCCCTCCACGACCAGGCCCGAGGCGATCAAGACGCGCTCGGAAAACCGCCGGTGCAGCTCGTCGTACAGCGCGCTCCAGTCCGCCACCGCGTAGCCCAGGCCGAAGGTGGCGGCCAGTTCGATCGACACCCCGCGGGCTTCCAGAAAGGCGCGCGGCCGATCATCGGCCAGGCGGCGGGAAAAGCAGGCCTGGGCGGCATCCAGTGCCTCGAGAAGGGCGTCCTCCTCGCGGCGGCGCTGCAGTGCCTGGGGCGAAGCGGGCGGCAACTCGATACCGAAGCGGCGGGCGAGGGTCTCGACCGCCTCCACGAAGGTCAGCCGATCCAGCTCGACGAGGAAGTCGATGACGTCTCCGCCACGCTTGCAGCCGAAGCAGTAGTACGTGCCTTTTTCGCGAGAGACCGAGAAGGAGGGGGCCTTTTCGCCATGGAACGGGCACAGGCCGACAAAGTTGCGCCCGGCGCGCCGGAGCGTCACCCGCTCGCCCACCACGGCGACGATATCCGCCGTCTCTCGCAGGCGTGCGAGCACCGGCCGGGAGAGATCCCAGTCGCTCACTCCAGCTCCGCCTCGGTGACGCCGGTTCCCCCGAACCCCTGCGCCGGATGGCCGAAGCGGAGCACTCCTGGGTACCGGCTCAAGGTGGCCCGGGTCAGTCGCCGCAGGACGCCGGACCCGTGTCCGTGCACGATACGCACGGCTCTCGTGCCCGCCAGCAAGGCGTGGTCCAAGAAGCGCTCCAACGCGTCCTGGGCCTCTTCAGCGGTCAGACCGATCAGCTTGATCTCGCGGTTCTCATCGACCGCAGGCGCGGCAGAAGCGGTGTGAGCTCGGGGGTCGGGGCGCGGCGTACCAACCGGTTCGCACGCACCCACGGCCACCCAAAGCCGCTTCCCGCCGATGCTGAGCTGGACACGGTCGCCAACCACCTGCATCACCTCCCCATCGGTACGCGTGCCCGCCAGTCGAACCCGTTCGCCCGGCGCCACCTGCGGGATCGCGACGCGGGCAGGATCTTCGTCGGAGAGATCGAGGGCGGCGCTGCGCAGCGCGGCGAGGCGGCGGCGCCCCGGCAACTCGCCCTTCTCCCGTGCCTGGCGAAGCTCCTCGAGAACCGCATCGAGTTGTGAACGGGCTCGTTGGCGGAGCTTCTCCCGCTCCGTCTCCACCCTGGTGCGCTGCTCGAGACGGTCCCGCCGCCAGGCGTCGCGCTCGTCGTCAAGAGCACGTCGCGCAGCGCGGGCCTGTTCCTGCTCCGCCAACAGGGCGGATCGCTGCGCGCTCGCGGCGCGGCGCTCCTCGTCGAGGCGTGCGAGGTACGAGTCGATGGCCAGAAAGGCCCGCGATACGAGCTCGCGGGCGCGCCGCAGAACGGACTCGGCAAGCCCGCTGCGGCGGGCGATGGCGAGGCCATGGGAGCGGCCCGGAGAGCCGAAGTGGAGCCGAAACGTCGGCCCACCGGTGACATCGTCGAATCCCATGGCCGCGTTGGCTGCCCCGGGGAGCGCCTCCAAGTGCGCGGCGACCGTCGTCAGGTGCGCCGTGGCGAGGGTGAAGCACTGCCGCGCCAGCAACTCCTCCAGCAGCGCGGCGGCGAGGGCAGCCCCCTCCTCGGGATCGGTGCCCGAGCCCAGCTCGTCGTACAGCACCAGCGTATTCTCATCGGCCACCTGCAACAGGTGCGCGGTGGCCCGCATGGCCGCCGAGAACGTGGACAGATCCGAAAGGAGGCTTTGCTCATCGCCGATGTGGCACCACAGGCACGAGAACTCGGGAAGCAGAGAACCCTCTTCCACGAGTACCGGAATACCCACTTGCGCCATGAGCACCGTCAAGCCCACGGTCTTCAACGCCACCGTCTTGCCGCCAGCGTTGGGACCGGACAGCAGCACCGCCCGAACCGCGGGCGGCGGATCGAAATCCAGCGCGATCACGTCGCCGGTATTGCCTGGTTCGCCCAGGTACTCGGCGCGCAGTGACGCCAGATTCCCCGCCAGCAGGGGATGGCGAGCACCCAGCAACCTGAGGCGATTCCCCGACCCAGGCCGCAGCAGAATGGCCCCCGCGGCGCGCCCAAACAGCACGCGTGCCTGAGTGGCGTCAAGAAGGGCAAGGCGAGCCGCCGCCTGCTCCAGCTCCTCCCTCCGGCGCGTGAACGCGGCCAGCAGCTCCTGCCGCACCCGGTCCTCCTCGCTGCGGGCGCGTGCCGTGGCCTCGGCGAGAGCGTTGTTGAGCTCCACCACCGCCATGGGTTCGATGAAGGCGGTGGCGCCGCTGGCGGAGACATCCAGCAGCAACCCGGAAAGGCGGGAGCGTTCGTGCGCCGGTACGGGGAGACAGTAGCGTTCTCGCCGAACCGTGTAGGGAGCGGTGGCACCGGCCGCAGGGCGGAGCTGTTCAAGACGCGCCACGATCGCGGCTCGGTGGCGTTCGCGGGCAGCCCGGGCCTGTGCCAGCGCCGGGCTGGCGGAATCCAGAATCTCCCCGTCGTCGCCGATGCGTTGGCTCAGGTGCTGGAGAAATGGGTCGAGCATCGGCAGTGCCGCAAAGGCAGCGGCGATCTCGGCGCCGGCTGCGAGCGCCCGGCCGAGCCGTGCGCGCACGTCGACGATGCAGCGCACCAGGCCGGTCAACGCCGGCAGGCTCGGATCAGGGCGGGTCAATTCGGTGACGGCGTCGAGACCCACAAAGGAAAGCACACCCTGCTCCTCGACAAACCGAGTGAGCGCGTGGGTGAGGTTGTGTTGCCTCGCCCCTTCCCCGGTCGTGAACGACGGCGTGGTTGCCAGCACATGGCTCCGCCCATGCTGCGAGCGGGCGAACGAGGCGACCAGCCGGAGCAGGCGGTCAAACTCGAGCGCCGCGGCCACGGCTTTCATTGTTCTCGAAAAACCTACAGCAGCCCGGCTTTTCTCTGCTGGGCGAGTTTGCGGAGGAGCTTCTTGCGCGCCTGCACCAGCTTGCGCTTGCGCTTCACGCTGGGTTTCTCGTAGTACTGGCGTTTCTTGATTTCGGAGAGGATGCCCGCCTTCTCGCACTTCCGCTTGAAGCGGCGGAGAGCCTGCTCGAACGATTCATTATCCCGCACATGAACTGTCGGCATCTGGCTCACCTCCTCTCCCCGCGAGATTCGCCGCGCTCACCCGGAGCACGGCACCGCGCACAAGGAAAGGCACTCTAGCAGCGTTCGCGGGTCCGGTCAAGTTGGAGCGAGCGCGCCCGAGCGCTGCGAGGCAGCGAGATCCCGATCGCCACCGGCGAAAAGGCCGGCCAAAAACCCCTGGCCGGCCGGGCGAGACCGCGCGTCGCGGGATCGTCGCGAGGGCCGGCACGCCGCGGGCCTACTTACCCGCAGCGTCCCACTTCGTGGCGTATACCTTGCCCCTGTCGAAGTAGATGGCCGCCGCGCCCCCTTCGGCGGGGTCGCGCGGGAACAGCCAGGTGGTGATGGTCCGGCCCTGCGCCTGGGCCTCACGCACGTTGGCGTACAGCGGCGTGCCGGTGATGGCCTTGACCTGCGCCTCGCTCATCCCCTTGGCCACCTGATCGAAGCGAGCCTTGGTGAGGTAGCGGAACACCCGCGCCTGATCGAGGGCCGACTGCAGATTCTCCGGTACCGGAGCCCCGGCGAACTCGAAATAGCTCGCCGCGGTCTGGAGGATATCGATGGCCTTGCCGTAATCCCCGGAGACATCCATGAAGCTGCCGGCGTTGGCGATCGCTCCGTCGGCGTACAGGCGCAGGGCCTCGCGCGTCTGGGACGAATTCTTCAGCGCCTCATCGTTCAGCACCAGGTTCAAAAACGCAGACAGTGCGTCCTGATCACTCTCGTACGCCGCGTCAACGGCGCGCTGGGCGGCTGGCAACTGGGATTCGAGCTCGGCCTTGCGCCCCGCCTCATCGGCGGCGAGGTTGGCCTTGACCTTGAGGGCGTCCAGTTCGGATCGCAAGGTGGCGAGGTTACTCCGGGCTGCGTCCAGGGACTTGCGAGCCTGCTGCACCTTGGCGAATTCCCCCGCCACGTCGGCGGTTGCTGACTGCTCCTTGGTACTGCCGCCGCACCCGAGGACCACGGTCAGGGTCATGATGACAACGGCGATGCTTGATGTTCTCGCCATAAAAGCCTCCCTCCTGCTCGTGAACTTGTTAGCAAACTCGTCGCAGTTGTGCAAGACGGCGGGGGTTTCTTGACACCTCTCCGCAGCGATGCCGATAATGGCACCTTGATCGGGGAGGAACCCATGGAGACGCAACAGACGGTACTTGCCGAGTTGCAGGGAATCCGAGAGCGCGCGGCCGGCCTACTGCGCGCCAAGCTCGATGCAGTCGCCCAACAGGTGCGCGACGCAGCAGCGCGGACGGTCGCCGAACTCGACCTGGTGCTGCCGCCCGATCCCGAGGTGCTCTTTCCCGTCCAGCCGGTGAGCGAGCACATCGCCTCCTTGACGGCCCCGGTCGTTGTCGTCGGACCGGAGCTCGAGCTGCTCCGCGCCCTCGACGCCGGGCGCGCCCAGTCCGAGGTATTGCAGGAGTTCTTGGGGCGCCTGGAGCCGTGGTGCGGACCACGGGGCATCGTCGTCTTCCGTGACGGCCGAGTCGCGGGCTGGAGCGGCGCGGGCTTCGGCGAGGGAGATCCGGTCCGCACCTGGCAGGCTGGGCTCGCCGACTCCACCGGTTTCACGCGCGCCGGGGAAGGAACGCCGGTGCTGCTGGATGCGTGCGAGGACGGCGTGCTGAGTTCCTGGCTAGAGGGCGAGGAACGCGACGTGCTGCTCGTGCCCATGTCGCTGCGGGGCAAGGTCGTCGGCTGCGTGGTGGCCGTGCTCAAGGACCCTACGGCCGCCTCCATGGTACAGCTACTGACCTACCTGGTTGGCCTGCTGCTGGAGACGCTGGCGGTGCGCCCCGAGGTGCCCACGCCCGCCCTGCGCACCGCAGAGTTGGTCGTCCCGACCGCCCAAGTGCCGGAGGCTGCCCCCTCGGCCATCGGGGAGGAGAAGGTTGCTGCCGAAGACAGCGCGAGCGCAGCCGTCGCGGTCGAGGTCCCCGAGCCGCACGCCGAGGAGGTAGCCGCCGCTGACGAGGTGGTCAAGCCAGCCGTGGCAGCCGAACTCGCTCCGGAGGACCAGCGGCGGCACGACGAGGCGCGCCGCTTCGCCCGGCTGCTCGTATCGGAGATTCGCCTCTACAACGAGCAGGCCGTCCAGATCGGCAAGGTGCACAAGGACATCTACCAGAGGCTGAAAGACGACATCGACCGCTCGCGGGAGATGTACGAGCAGCGGGTTCCGGCGGAGGTCCGCAGCGCGACCAACTACTTCTTCGAGGAGCTGGTGCGCACGCTGGCGGATGGTGACCCGAACGCTCTCGGCCTGTAGGCGACCAGGAGCCGCGGCAAGCTGCCTGATTTTCGCCGCCGCTGCGGCGGCGTGTCGCCCGGCCCCGGAACCACCGCCGACTCTCTCCGACGTGGAGGCAGGCGCCGCCTCCGGCCAACGTGCTCAGGCGCTCCTACGCGTGGCGCTTGCCGGGCCTGCCGACCAGCGCGCCGTCGCGGCCTTGCTGTGGGGTCTTTCGGCGTGCGAGGCAAATTCGCCCGCCTCGGCGATGACCGCCTTCGCCCTCGCCGGACCGGCGCAGGGGGCGGCGTCGCTCGCCGCCATCCGGCTCGAAGCCGCACTGGAACGCTCCGCCGCCCCGGCAGCGTTCTGGCGGCGCGCCGCCGAGGCGCCCTGGCTGCCAGCTGGTTTCGGCGCGCGGCTGCTCCTGCGGGGGGCAGAAATCCTGGTGCGCCGGGGCCAGCCTGCCGAGGCGCTAGCGCTTCTCCCCGCGCCTGAGGAGCTGCCTGCGCCCGAACGCTGGCGGAGCTGGGGGGTGCTGGCGCTCGCGGGTCCACACGAACGCAAGGAGGCCTGCCGCACCGTGGCGCGTGAGGCCCCTGAGCGTTTCGCCTCCGTGTGTCCGGAGTACTCGCTTGAGGACATGCTGGGGCGCCTGAACCCGGAGGACTCTGCCAGGCACGCGCAGGCGTGGCTGCGCGCGGGCCGGCTTGCGGAGGCGCTGCGCGCCGCGCGACGCGCCGGACCTGCCGGCGCCCTGGTCGGGGCACAGGCTGCGCTGGCCCTGCGGCGAGGGGACCTGGCGCTGTCGTTGCTCGCCTCCGACCGTTCCCCACACGCGCATCTCCTGCGTGCCGAGGCACACCGGCAGCGAGCCTGGCGGGCGGGCGAAGCGGAGCGCCGGCGGCTGTTCCCCCAGGTGATTGCGGCGGCCGATGCGGCGCTGCGTACGGCCGCCGATGAGGCGGAGATTGGCCCCCAGGCCCGGCTCCTGCAGGCCGAGGCGCTTTTCGAGTTGGGTCGCTGGGAACGTGGTCTGACGCTGCTGGCGGCCAGCGATGCGAGCTTGCCACGCTGGGAGTGGGTGCGGCGTCGCGGGCTCTTCCTGGCGCGCGATAACCCGGCTCTGGCCGCCACGCCGGCAGACCTGCTCTCCGCAGGGACGCCGCGGGGACAACGGCTGGCCGCCTACTGGCTCGGCAGGATAGCTGCCCGGCAGGGCAACAACGACGCGCTCCAGCGTTTGCTGGGCGGCGGACTCCCCGACCTTCCGGCACTGTGGGCCGCCAGCCATCTCGGCGGAGATGCCCCAGCGGTGCGACTCGCTGACCAAGAGGCGGCGCCCGCTGACCCGCCTGCCTGGGCCTCACCGCTGTTGGCCTGGGGAAGGGTAGCCGACGTGGCGCTGGGGTGGCGCGCCGAACTGGAGCGTGGGCCGAGGATCGAGCCAGCGTGGCTGGCCTGGGTGGAATTCGCTTCCCCTCGCCCGCTCGATGCCATTCCCCTGCTATTGCGCGGAGAGCCCCGTCTGCTGGCAGGACCATGGGATGGCCTGCCCCGCACCCTGTTGCAGCGCTACCTTCCCCTGCCGTGGCGAGAAGAGGTGGAGCAGGCGGCGGCGCAGGCGGCGGTTCCGGTGTGGCTGCTGGCGGCGCTGGTGCGGCAGGAATCGGCGTGGAACCCCGAGGCGCGCTCGCCGGCCGGCGCGGTGGGCCTGACCCAGTTGATGCCGGCGACCGCGCGGGAAGTCATCCGCGCCCGCGGGTATCCCGAACGTTGGCGCAACCGGCTCGCCGACCACGAGATCAACCTGGCGCTCGGGGCCCGTCTGCTGGCCGACTGGCGACGGCGCTTCGACGGGTCGTGGACCGCGGCGCTGGCGTGCTACAACGGCGGCGAGCGGCGGGTGCGGGTGGCCTGGGAACGCGCCGGCCGCCGGGACGGGCCAGACTTCGTGGAGGGCATCGAAATGCCCGAAACCTGGGATTATGTTCACCGAGTCGTGCTCTTTGCCGAGGGGTACCGGCTGGTGTACTGGCCGCAGGAAAGGGGATACCCATGGACGTCATCGAGGTAGCCTCGCAGCACCGCCGCCAGCTCATCGACATCACCAGCTTCGTACAGCAAGCGGTGGAGGCCAGCGAAGTCGCAGAAGGGGCATGCCACGTCTTCATCCCCCACACCACTGCCGCCCCGCTGGTGAGCGAGAACGCCGACCCGGCGGTGGGGGACGACGTGCTGGCGGCGCTGGAGAAGATGGTGCCGCACGTTCGCTTCCGCCACGCCGAAGGCAACTCCGACGCCCACCTCTTCGCCGCCCTGATCGGCCCAGGCCTGGTCCTTCCCGTGTCGAGCGGAGAGTTGATGCTGGGGCGGTGGCAGGCGGTGTTTCTGCTGGAGCTCGACGGCCCGCGCAAACGCGAGGTGTGGATCACCTGTCTGCGGGCGTAACGACCCGGCCAGCCAGCACGCCGAGCTCCTGGTGCAACTCCTCCAGTTCGGCGAGCTGCCCGGCCAGCGACCAGTCGCGCCGAATCACCTCTCGCGCCGCGCTGGCAAGTCGTACCGCCAGGGCCGCGTCGGTGGCGAGGCGGATGAGTGCCGCGGCGAGCGTCGGCGCATCCCGGGGCGGCACGAGCAGGCCCGTGATTCCAGCCTGGACCAGCTCCAGGTTGCCGTCGCGGGCCACCGCCACGACCGGTCGTCCCAGGGCCATGGCATCGCGAATCGCGGCACTCACCCCGGCGCCGGCCCAGGAAGCGTCGGCAACCAGGTCGGCGGCGGCCAGCAGTTCCGGAGCCTCGAGGCCCATCTCGGTCACCGTCACGGTGTCGCGGACGCCCATCTCGGCGGCCAGGTCCGTCACTTCTTCCCGGTCGCTGGCGGCCCAACACCCGGCCAGCACCAGCCGGGCGCTGGGGAGCCGGCGCACGACCAGAGGCCACGCCCTGAGGATCTCACCTCCGCCGCGCCACGACCTCACGCCCACGTGCACGACCAGCGGGCTTGCACCGGTCAGGCCCAGCGTCTCGCGGCAACACGCGGCCTGCGCGGCGGCAGCCTCCAGCCGCGCCACGTCGGCCCCGTCGAGGCAGACGCGCACGCCGGCGGCAGGCAGGCGCGCGGACTCCGCAAGAATGCGGGCCACGGCGCGGCACGACGCCAGCACCGAGGTCACCGCCCGGCTGCGCAGGAGGCGCGCGACGGCGGCGTTGATGGGAAACGCCAGGCGCCTGGTGAACAGCAACGGCACGGCGGTCTTCCCGGCCAGCGCGACCCGCGCCGCCAGCAGGGCAGCAACACCGTGAGCATGAACCACGGCGGGAGCCCAGAGCTCGAAGGTGCGGCGGAGCCGGAGAAGAGTCATCGGGTCGAGGGGTGCGCGAAAGGGAGAGGCGCTGCGCAGCACACCGCATCCCCGACCCAGCGCGTGCACCACCGCGGGCCGGGCAACTACCCCAACGCAGATCCCCTCCTGCGCCTGCCGCATTGCCAGGCGAGCCACCTGCACGGCAGCCGCGCCGCCTCCGGTGCGGGCGGCGATGACGTGCACGAGGAGGCGGTGGGCGACTCTTCCCGCGGCGAGATTCTCGCCGCGGGAAGAGCTCCGCGCGTTGCCGGTCGGTGGAGTCGAAGGCCTCACATCACCGCGGTCGGCGGCGCCGGCTCGTCCGCCGCACCCGCCTTGCGCAGCGGTATCAGGATGAGGTAGCACGCCAGCACCACGGCCACGAGGAGCGACAGCACCCCGGGCGGGGTCCACGAAATCGCCCAGAAGCTGTCGCGGAAGAACACGATGGCCGCCACCACCAGGCCCATCAGAGCCTCACCGGCGATCAACCCCGAGGCCGCCAGAACACCGGCGTTCTCCACCCGCGCCTTCTGCGCCTCGTTGTATTGGCGTCGCGCGACCGCCCGGTCGATGATGGCGCGGATCATGCCTCCCACGAAGATGGCCGCGGTGGTCTCCAGGGGCAAATACATGCCCACGGCGAACAGCATTGGACTCTTCACTCGCACCAAGATGAGGGCTACACCCATGAGGATGCCGACGATGACCAGCGGCCACGCCATTTCGCCGCCGACGATGCCCTGGGAGAGCGTCGCCATCAACCCGGCCTGCGGCGCCGCCAGGGCGCGGTCGCCGAAGCCGCTGCCGCCCTGCTTGATGTTGGAGAAGTGCAGCACGTACAGCGGGAAGAACATCACCGCACCGGCCACGACGACACCGATCAGGTTGCCGGTCTGCATCTTCCACGGCGTACCGCCGAGGATGTGCCCGACTTTCAGATCCTGCAGCATCTCTCCGGCCACCGCCGAGGAGACGCACACCACACTGGCCACGCCCAACACTGCGATCACGCCCTGGCTGCCGGATACGCCGATGATCACCATGGTGAGGGCGGCGATGATCAGGGTGGCGAGGGTGAGGCCGGAGATCGGGTTGTTGGAGGAACCGATCATCCCCACCAGGTTGCCGGACACGGCGGCGAAGAAGAAGCCGGTGACGAGCATCACCACCGCCGCGGTGATGGCGCCGCCGATGACCCCGGTGAAGTAGCCGTAGAGCATGCACATGACCACGAACACGGCGGCCACGCCAAGCAGGACCACCTTGAAGGAGAGGTCGCGGTCGACCCGGCTGGTCGCCTCGGCCGCCTGAGCTGACTTCTTGAGATCGCCCACCGAGCGTCTCACGCCCGCGGCCAGATTCTTGCGCATGCGGGAGAGGGTGTACACCGCGCCCACCAGCATGCCGCCGACGGCGATGGGTCGCACGACGAACTTCCACAGGCGGTCCGACAGAGCCGCCCACGCCGGCTCACTGCCCGCCTCCAGCCCGGCGGAGGCTGCAAAGGAATCCATCATGCCCGGGCCGAGGAAGAAGATCAGGATGGGCACGAACAGGCCCCACGCCAGCAGGCCGCCGGCGAAGTTCAAGGAGGCCAGCTCCGGCCCGATGATGTACCCCACGCCCATGTAGGCCGGGCTCACCGCCGGAGCGGAGACGGTGGACACGCCGCCGACGTTGGAGATGCCGTAGGCGTCCTTCTGAAAACCGAGGCGCACGATGCTCTTGCCCAAGTCGCCCACGTGCACGATGAAGTCCCGCGAGGCCTGGAAGATGTTGAGGTCGGCCAATAGCTTCACCGCCGCGCCCAGCCCCATGGCGCGGAACAGCTGCAGCGCCGCCTCGGAGCCGCGCTGACCCGCCTTGTGAATCTCCGAGGCCGCCACCGACTCGGGGAAGGGCAGCTCCTTGTCCTCCACCATGACGCGGCGGAGCATGGTCATGAGCAGGATCCCAAGAATTCCACCGACGATCATCAGTGCCGTCGCCTGCAGGTAATCCTTCACCGTATTGAATGTCCAGAGGTGCAGAATGACGAACGCCGGGATGGTGAAGATGGCTCCGGCCGCCACCGACTCGCCGATCGACCCCACGGTTCGGGCGAAGTTCTCTTCCAGCAGCGAGCCTTTCAGGATGCGCAGCACCGCCATCCCGATCACCGCCGCCGGGTAGGTGGCAGCGATCGTCATGCCCGCCTTCAGTCCCAGATAGGCGTTGGCAGCTCCGAGAATGACGCTCATGAACAGGCCAAGGATCAGCGCCCGCAAGGTGAACTCGCTCATTGTCGAATCGGCGGGCACGTACGGGGTGAAGCGCTTCTCGCTCATCGCGTTCCTCCTCGTTTGGCAAGCACCTGGATCTCCTCCGGGTGCCGGCGGCGGTGTTGCCCGCATGATATCCGAAGTGCGCCCGCTCGTGTGGGCCTTGGCGGGAGAGTGGACATCAGATCCTCCTGGTCAGGGGGCGGCGCCCCACAGTCAATAACGCTCATATCTTTTCTTCGGGCTGTTTTGAACACTTGACAGTAGCACGCTAAGATTCTATATTTCGGTTGAGCGTTCCATGGCTTGGGACGCCGCGGAGGGAAATGATGGCGAAGGGTACTTCGTTGACGGTGAGAGCATCCGAGGCGGTGAGAGACGCCTTTCAGAGCGCGACCGCGCGGGGCAACCCGGAGGCCACGCCGGCGCACCTGTTGCAGGCGTTGCTGGAGCAAGAGGAAGGGCTCGCGCCCCGCCTGCTGGCGGCGGTCGGCGCAGCGACCTCGACCGTGCGGCCGGAGTGCCGGGCGCTGCTGGACCGCTTGCCCTCCGCCCAGGGTGGCGCGGATGCCCTGCCATCGCGGGAGTTGCGCCAGGTGCTGGAGGCGGCGGAGAAGTTCGCGCCGCAGTTTCAGGACGAGTACGTGTCGGTGGAGCATCTGTTGCTGGCGCTGGCCGCGGTGCCGTCCTCGGCGCAGGAGGTGCTCAAGCGCCACGGCGTGAGCAAGGAGTCGCTGCTGCGCGCCATTCAGGAGCTGCGCGGCTCCCACCGCGTCACTGACGCCAACCCAGAGGACAAGTACGAGGCGCTGAAGAAATACGGCCGTGATCTTACCGAACTGGCCCGAGCCGGAAAACTGGATCCGGTGATCGGGCGAGACGAGGAGATCCGCCGTGTCATGCAGGTGCTCGCCCGGCGCACCAAGAACAACCCGGTGCTGATCGGCGAGCCGGGGGTGGGCAAGACGGCGGTGGCAGAAGGGATCGCGCAGCGCATCGCCGGTGGCGATGTGCCCGAGACGTTGAAGGACCGGCGCATCGTCGCCCTGGACCTGGGCGCCATGATCGCCGGTACCAAGTACCGAGGTGAGTTCGAGGACCGGCTCAAGGCGCTGCTCAAAGAGGTGATTGCTTCAGAGGGGCAGGTGCTGCTGTTCATCGACGAGATCCACACCCTGGTCGGCGCCGGTGCCGCGGAAGGGGCGATGGATGCGGCGAATCTCTTGAAGCCGGCACTGGCGCGAGGCGAGCTGCACTGTATCGGCGCCACCACCCTCTCCGAATACCGCAAGCACATTGAGAAGGACGCGGCGCTGGAGCGTCGGTTCCAGCCGGTCCTGGTGGGCGAGCCCTCGGTCGAGGAGACCATCGCCATCCTCCGGGGCCTCAAGGAGCGCTACGAGGTGCACCACGGCGTGCGCATCACCGACGCCGCCCTGGTCGCCGCCGCCACCCTCTCGGCCCGCTACATCACCGATCGATTTCTCCCCGACAAGGCCATCGATCTGATGGACGAGGCGGCCTCGCGCCTGCGCATCGAAATCGATTCCCTCCCTACCGAAATCGACGAGCTGGAGCGGCGTTCCCTCAAGCTGGAAATCGAAAAGCGCGCCCTGGCCAAGGAGTCGGACGACGCGTCGCGGGCGCGTTTGGCGGAGCTGGGGGAGGAGCTCGCCCAACTCAAGGAACGCATCGCCGCCATGAAGGCCTCTTGGCGGCACGAGAAGGAGCTCATCGCCCGCATTCGCGCGCTGAAAGAGGAGCAGGAGACGTTGCGCGACGCCGCCGAACGGGCGGAGCGGGCGGGGGAGCTGGAGCGGGCCGCGCAGCTGCGCTACGGCGAGCTGCCGCGGGTGGCTCGCCAGCTCGCAGAGACGACGGGGACGCTGAAGGGATACCAGTCGGAGCATGGATCTCTGCTGGCCGAGGAGGTCGGCGAGGAAGCGATTGCCGAGGTGGTCGGGCGCTGGACCGGGATTCCCGTGGCCAGGCTGCTGGAGGGCGAGAAGGCCAAGCTCCTCGAGATGGAGGAGCGGCTACGACGGCGCGTGGTGGGTCAGGACGATGCGCTGCAGGCGGTAGCCACGGCCGTCCGCCGCGCCCGCGCCGGCCTCAAGGACCCCAACCGGCCGGTGGGGTCGTTCCTCTTCCTGGGGCCCACCGGCGTCGGCAAGACCGAGCTGGCCCGCGCCCTGGCCGAGTTCCTGTTCGACGACGAGCGCGCCATGGTGCGGCTGGACATGTCTGAGTACATGGAAAAGCACGCCGTCTCGCGCATGATCGGCGCCCCGCCGGGCTACATCGGGCACGACGAGGGGGGCCAGCTCACCGAGGCGGTGCGCCGGCGGCCCTACTCGGTGGTGCTGCTCGACGAGATCGAGAAGGCCCACCCGGACGCTTTCAACGTGCTGCTGCAGATCCTCGACGACGGCCGCCTCACCGACGGCAAGGGGCGCACCGTGGACTTCCGCAACACGGTGGTGATCATGACCTCCAACATCGCCTCGCAGCTCATCCAGGAGTTCGGGGAGGGGGAGCGGGAGCGCATGCTGGAGGCGATCCAGGGGGAGCTGCGCCGCCACCTGCGCCCGGAGTTTCTCAATCGCATCGACGAGGTGCTGGTGTTTCACCGCCTGGGCGAGGAGCACATGCGCGCCATCGTCGACATTCAGCTCGAGCGCGTCAACGAGCTCTTGGCCGAGCGCCGCATCCACCTGGAGGCGCACGAGGCCGCGCGGGAGTTGCTGGCGCGCGAGGGCTTCGACCCCGACTTCGGCGCCCGGCCCTTAAAGCGCACCATCCAGCGGCTGGTCCAGGACCCGCTGGCGCGCCTGGTGCTGGCCGGTCAGGTGAGCGACGGGGATACGGTGGCCCTCACCGTGCGCGACGGCCGCCTGGAGCTCACCGCCGTGGTGGTCGCCGAGCCGGTGGAGGTGGAGGCGCGGGCCTGCTGATCGGCGCCGTGGACAGCGCTGCCCGGTGCGAAGCCATGGCGAAGCGCGCGCATTGCGTGCCGCCAGCGAGCACGGCCAGGTTGTCCCGCCAGCCGTGCCCCTCGCAAGCGCGGAGATCGGCAGCGAGCCTCTCTTTGCCGCGGGCCGCCAGCAGGGCGAGCAGTTCACCGCGGACTGGAGCGCCTCCGGCCCGGTCCAGGAGGACCAGCCAGCGGCCGAGGGTCAGCACGCGTGGTGTTCCACTCATGCTCACGCTCCTTGGCACTCCCCGAGCGTGGTCTCGGGGTTGTAGGTCTGCCCTTAGCTGGGGTTGGAGAGAACGCTGTGGAGGTGGAGGTGGCAGCCGCACCCTCCGCACCCGCTGTTCCCGACCCTGCCGAGGACTTCTCCCGGATCCGCGCGATCCCCGATGGGGATGTGGCTTTCGTAACGAGCTTCACTCCCGCAAGCTGGCGATGGCAATGCAACGCTGGCTTTCTTTGGGGCGCTGGCGATGGCCACAGAACGCCCAGAACGCGAACTCGTCCTTGCCCAAAAAATCCACGAGCCTGGCGAGGGCCACCCAGCGGTCGCCTTGGTACAACGGCTTCGTCGCTGCCTCCAGCAGCTCCTCGTCGTCCATGCGCAGGAGGCTGTCCAGCTGGGTGCCGGTAAAAAGCACCATCAGCTGGAGCGCCGACCAGCGGCTCGGGTGGTAGGTGCCATCGGCTTGCGCCGCCTTGAAGGCCAGGTGGATAGCCACCGCGAAGCGCCGTTCACCTCGTCCGAAGACCTGCAGATCAGCGTACTTGGCGAAGGGGGGGAGGTGCACTGCAATGCCGCCGTCCACCTTGCGAACGTCCACGTCGGTGCGCTCCTCCTGCACGATCCAAAAAGGAAGGGGTTCAACGGTCCCCAATCCCTCGGTGCCGAGGCGGCTGCGGAAGAAATGCCGCGTGCCCGCGAATCGTACCGCGCTGTCAAAGCGCTCGCCGCTCGCGGCCTCGATGAGCACCCCGAAGTCGAGGGCCTGATCCATGTCGCGAAACGGGATGATCTGGACGCTCGCTGGGGCCACCTGGACCTTCTCCCCCTTAGGGCCGCGTGCCAGGCGGGAGAGGTCGCTGGCGAGCTGCGCCGGCTCGATGGGCAGCGGGCGCCACGCTCCTTCCTCGACCTCGAACCGCACGCCAAAGCCCACGGGCACCTCGGGCTTTGCGTCGTCCACCTCGCTGAAGGTCGCGGCGGCCGGTCGCTGGCTGTACTGCCTACCAAAGAACGAGATGCTCGAGCTGACTCCATCCAGGGTGACCCGCGGGACCCGAATTTCATCCAGCGGGATCTCGACCTTTTCGACGAACCCCAGCTCGTGATCGAAACAGATCAACGACCTGGACGAGGCGTGGAGGATGGCGTACGGGCAGCGCTCGCTCGCTTCGAGAACGAGGGGGAGGTGGTGGGAGTTGGGATAGGGGCTCAGGGCGGCCGAAAGCTCTGGCCCGCCCCCGCTGCGCTTCACGATTTTCCCTGTGGGGTCCAACATGGCCAGGGAGACCGTATCCTTCGCGAACTTCAAGGTCGCAGAAACGATCCCGCTCTCTCGCCGCTCTCGCTCCATCTGCTTCCGATCGGCCCAGGGGTCGACCTGGAAGTAAGACTCCTGCACGAGGGCGAGGTAGCGCTTCTCGCTGATCCGAGCCAGGCGGAGAATCTTGCCGTCCCTGGTCTCGCCGGTGGCAGGCGCCACGGAGGGGACGAAGGTGTTCTGCAACAGTCTCACACCGACAAGCGCCGGCTCCTCGGCCGCAACCGCCGTGGCCAGGACGCCGAGCACGACGGCCAGCGGCAGGTGCGGGCGCCTGAACCCACGTGGGCCTCCCATCGCGCCCTCCTCAGTGACAGTCCATGTGCCACTCATCGTTGACCTTGTAGACGATAAGGCTGCACACCGAGTGTTCCTGCGCAAAACACGTTCCCCCCATCCAGTTACGCTTGCATTGCGCGCCGGCGCGGAACTCCTCCCCCGGCCGCAACGGCTCGACCAACTCGGGAGCGCCGATGCTCCGGTCCCGGACGACGGAGTCTTGCGCGTCTGAGCCCGTGCTCTGGCATTGGCGATGTGCCGCAGCGACGGCTGCCGGGTGATCGGAGGACTGAGGAACACCCCTGCTGGCTTTCGGGTTGGTGCTGTCGGGTGCAGCGCTACTGCTCGCCGCCGGCCCCATGACGAAGAAGGTGCCAAGCACGCCGAGAAGCATAAGCCGACTGAAGCCCGTCACACGGTGTGTCATTGGACGCTCCCACTGCGCCGGGATCCGTTTTGCCCTTTCCTACGCCTTCGTACTCTCCTTATTGCACCCTCCTTTCGTGTGGGGACCGTTCCCCCGGTGCATACTCACAACCTACATCATCCCGTTGACTTTATCACGTAGCTTCGTCATGAATTCCGCTAGAAGCATTCTCTCTTTCTCTCTCTCCTCTCAATCCCGCGAAAGGGGGATGCGGTCGCTGGCGTCAAGGTTGACGCGCACGGCTGGCAGGTTCGAAAGGCCCGGCGCCGCCGTCCGACGGCCGCTCCAGCGCCGCGCAGGGGTCGGCGAGAGGCTCAACGCCCTGGGGCAGCGGCAGGCGGCGCAGCAGCTCACCCTCCTGGGTCAGCCAGGCAAATCCGTCCCCCAAGGCCAGCAGGCCGGCCGACGCGGGCGCGGGGACGATGGCCAGCAGTTCTTCCCGGCTCACGTCCCAGAGATCGAGGCGGGCACCCCCTTCCACGCGCGGGTCGGTGAGCTGCACAGCCACCAGGGTGCCGCGCGCCGCCAGGCCGCGGGTGGGGCGCTGGACGATGGGACCGAGCGTCCCGGCGGCCGCCTGCCGCTCGATGGCGCGCCGCACCGGCTCGGGGAAGAGCTTGGCCCGTTCCAGCGCGCGGGCCGCGCTCTCCTCGGCGCTCGAAAGGCGCGCCGTGGCGGCCAGGCACGGCGGCGGCTGCAGGCGCCGAAACGGCTTGCCGCGCTGGGCGGGCCGCCAGAGCTCGTAGGCCAGGTCGGGGACGAACCAGCTTTCTTCTCCCACCACCAGGGGGCGGCCGCCGCGGGGGGTGCCGGCCTCGGGCAGCCCGAGCTCCTGGGCGATGGCCGCGGCCTGCTCGACCACCTCGAAGCGAGCCACCTCCCGGCCGTGGTCGTCCACGCGCACGAGCAGGGGCGTGGGCGCCACGACGCTTCCCCCCAACAACGTGACCACCCAGCCGCCGGGCGCCGCCACCAGCGCCTGCGCCACCCCCTCGAGAGCGAACAGGCGCTCC
Source organism: Acidobacteriota bacterium (assembly GCA_037444085.1). Taxonomy (GTDB): domain Bacteria; phylum Acidobacteriota; class Thermoanaerobaculia; order Thermoanaerobaculales; family Thermoanaerobaculaceae; genus CALEVZ01. The sequence goes on from JBBINC010000006.1 coordinate 28,980, forward strand.
ACCCTGCAGCGGTCCAGGTCCACCAGCACCAGCTGGCGGGCGCTCTCGCAGCCGGCGGCGAAATCGAAGTAGGCGAGCAGCGCCTTCCCCGGCCGGCCCGCGAAGCTGTACGCCGGCTCGTGGGGCAGGCGCACGTCGGTGAGGGCACACACGTGCACCAGTTTCCCGCCCTCATCCCATTGCGCCAGCCTTCGGTTGCGCACATCCCACCCGGTCACCACCCCGTGCGGGCCGGCGCTCAGTTGGAAGGCGGCCGGCATGCGCACCTCCTCCAGCCGCTGCGGCACGGCGGGGGGCTCGCCGCCGCCCCAGGCTGCCGCCGCCAACCCGAGAAGGGCGAAAGGCGCCCAGCCGAGTCGCATCCTAACCCCAGGAGCAGTTAATGCCCGATTCCATCTCCCAGGTATTGTTGCAGGTGTTGTAGACGGCCCACGACCAGCTGGTGCAGATGCTGCCGTCGATCATTGAGCGGATCTCGTGGCACGAGATGTACTGCTCGCAGCCGACCTCGCCGCCCTCGCAGCGCATCGCCGCCGCTGGAACGGCCAACCCTACGAGCGCTGCCAGGGCGACAGCCGTCGTGGCGAGTGTGGTGATCCTGCGCATGTCAACATCTCCTTTCTTTTCTTGTCTTCAGGTTCACCTTGGGTGGGGGCCCGGGGGCGGGGACGAGGGGCAGGGAGGCGGCGGGCCGAACGCCTCGGCCGGGAGCGGCGACACCTGGTTGGAAGCCTCGTACAACCACACCTTCCCCCCCGCCAGGGCCACCCGCAGGGGACAGGGGCCGGCCAGGGGCGCCGTCCCGCGCAGCGCCGCACCGCGGACGTCCCACAGGTCCACCCGGCAACCCCCCTGCGGCTGCGCCGGCGCCACATCCAGCAGTACCGCCAGCTGCGCGCCCTCCCCCGTGACCCCCAACACCGCCGGGAAGAAGCTGCCCCGCGGCCGCGCGGTCGAACCCTTGGCCGGCGAGGTGGCCGCCGGTGCCGGCGTGCCGGGGAGGCCGCCCGGAGCGCCCTTCTTGAGGCGACCCGCCAGCTCGCGGCCTTCCTGCCCATACCGCCAGCCCATTTTGGCGGCCGCCGCCTCGGCCGACAGCAAATGCCCGCTCACCGCCAGGCACGGCGGTGGTGTGAGCACCCGCGGCGGGGCGGCCGAAAGTTCCCACAGCTCGTACCACCCGGCGGGTATCGCCCACACCGCCGAGCCAGCCGTTGCCACCGTCCACGCCGCCGCCACCGCCTTGCCGAGGGCTTGGGCGCGCTCCCACACCGGTGCCGGCGTGGTCCACTCCCGCCCCAGGGTGCCCGCCTCGCTGAGCTCGAACAGGCGCGGTGGGTCGCTGAAGCTCACCTCCTGCACAAGCCACCCGCCGGGGGCAGGGAACAGGGAGGCAGGGAAGACGGGGACCTCGAAACGCCTTGCCACCGCTCCGCTGTCCAGCCCCACCAGCAGCCCGGTGAGCCCCGGCGAGGCCGGATCCACCACGGCGACCAGGGCCCAGGGCGGACGCACCGCCAGCGACGACAGCACCGCCTCGGGCGACACCGGCAGGCGGCTTTCTCGTCGCAGCTCGCCGGCGCCCGACCACACCGACAGCCGCCAGCTCCCCCGCTCCACCGTGATCAGGCGGCCGTCGCCGCCGCCGGCCAGGCGGGAGCCCGGGGCAAACGTGTGCTCCTGCAGGCGAACCTGCGCGTGGGCGAGGCCTGCCGGCAGAGCGGCACTCACCACCAGCGCCGCGAGCACCCACGCCCGCCGGCGCCATCTCACCCCCTCTGTGAACTTCGCGGCATGCATGGCCGACATTCTCTCTCTCTCCTGTCAATCCCTCGAAGGTGGGACGATCGGCCGCGCCTCACCCGGCGGCGCCTTGCACGGCGGTGCGGTTTGCGGGTAGGGTCAGCATGACCCGCCCCTCGCCGGGCCGGGTCGGGGAGGTGGCTGCCGTGGCGACCGTCTCGTTCACCGTCAACGACCGTCCGGTGACCCTCGCCTGGGAACAAGGCGCCACGCTGCTTGACCTGCTGCGCGACGAGCTGCGCCTCACCGCCGCCAAGGAGGGGTGCGGCGGCGGCACGTGCGGGTGCTGCACGGTGCTCGTGGATGGCCGCCCGGCGCTGGCCTGCCAGAAGCCGGCGGCGCAGGTGGCCGGCCGCGCGGTGGTCACCCTGGAAGGGCTGCCGGAGCGGCAGCGGCGCTTGCTGGCCGCGGCGTTCGTGGCGGAGGGAGCGCTGCAGTGCGGCTTCTGCACCCCGGGGATAGTGGTGCGCGCCGCCTCGCTGCTCAACCGCGGCAAGGCGGGCGACCGCGCGGCGGTACACCGGGCGCTGGCCGGGCACCTGTGCCGCTGCACCGGCTACCTGCCGATCGTGCGCGCCCTCGACCGCGCCGGTCAGGCGTGGGAGCGGGGGGTCGAGACGCTGCCGGGTGGGCAGGCGGCGGCCCATGGAGTGGGGACCTCGGCGCCGCGCTACCGCGGCGAGGCGTACGCCCTGGGCGAGGTGCCGTTCGTCGCCGACCTGGTGGTGCCGGGGATGCTGCACGCCGCCGTTGTGCTGTCCGAACACCCCCGCGCCCGGGTGCGTGCCGTCCACGTCTCCGAGGCCCTCGCCATGCCCGGCGTCGTGCGGGTGCTCACCGCCGCCGACGTGCCCGGCCGGCGCCACGTGGGCTTGATCGTTGACGACTGGCCGGTGCTCGTCGCCTCCGGCGAGGCGACGCGCTGCGTGGGCGACGTTCTGGCCGTGGTGGTGGCCGACTCCCGGCGGCGGGCGCGCCGCGCGACCGCCGCGATCCGGGTCGACTACCAGGTCCTCACGCCCGTCACCGACCCTCATGCCGCCCTGGCACCCTCCGCCCCCGCCCTGCACGAAGGGGGCAACCTACTGGAGGCGTGCGCCTTCGCCCGCGGCGACGTGGACGCGGCGCTGGCCTCTTCGGCGCACGTGGTGCGCCAGCGCTTCACCACCCAGCGCATCGAGCACGCCTTCCTGGAGCCCGAGGCGTGCCTGGCCGTGCCGGGTCCCGGCGGCTTGACGGTCTACTCCCAGGGTCAGGGGGTGCACGACGACCAGCGGCAGATCGCCGCCGTGCTGGGCCTGCCCCCTGCCGCGGTGCAGGTCGAGCTGGTCGCCACCGGCGGGGCCTTCGGCGGCAAGGAGGACCTGTCGATCCAGGCGCACGCGGCGCTGGCGGCGCACCTCGTGCAGCGGCCGGTGAGCCTGGTGCTCACTCGCGCCGACTCACTCCGCCTGCATCCAAAGCGCCACCCGCTCATCATGGACTACGAGGTGGGGTGCGACGGGGAGGGGCGGCTCACCGCGGTGCGGGCGCGCCTGGTTGGAGATACCGGCGCCTACGCCTCGGTGGGCGGCAAGGTGCTGGAGCGCGCCGCCGGCCACTGCTGCGGCCCCTACCGCGTGCCCAACGTCGACGTGGAGGCGCGCGCCGTGTACACCAACAACCCGCCGTGCGGGGCGATGCGCGGCTTCGGCGTGCCGCAGACCGCCTTCGCCATCGAGGGGTGCCTGGACGAGCTCGCGGCACGGGTCGGGATCGACCGCTTCAAGATTCGCTCCATCAACGTTTTGCGCCCCGGCGACCGCTTCGCCACCGGCCAGGTGATGACCGCCAGTTGCGGCGTGGCGGCCACTCTGGAGGCGGTCCGCGATGCCTTCTATGGCGCGCGCCACGCCGGCATCGCCTGCGGTATCAAGAACACCGGCATCGGCAACGGTCTCGAGGATACCGGCCGGGTGCGCCTGCGGGTCCTGCCTCAGGGCCGTCTGGAGATTCTCACCGGCTTCACCGAGATGGGCCAGGGGCTGTTCACCATCCTGCGGCAGGTGGTGGCGCAGGAGACCGGTCTCGACCCGGGATGTATGGAGGTGGCCACCCGCTCGGAGCTGGGTGTGGAGTGCGGCATGACCACCGCCTCCCGCGCCACCGCGCTGGCCAGTGAGGCGGCCCGGCGCGCCGCCGCGGCGCTCGCCGCCGATCTCGCCGCCGCGCCGGCGAGCGCCCTCGCCGGCCGGGAGTACCTGGGCGAGTACGTGTGCAACTTCACCGTGCCGCCCGGCACAGACGCCGTCAACCCCATCACTCACCTGACGTTCGGCTACGCCACCCAGGTGGTGGTGCTGGACGGCGACGGCGCCATCGCCCGGGTCGTCGCCGCCCACGACGTCGGCCGCGCCATCAACCCCCTGGCGTGCCGGGGACAGATCGAGGGGGCCATCCACATGGGCCTGGGCTACGCCCTCAGCGAGGACTTCCCCTGCCCCGACGGTCGCCCGGCGGTATCCGGGCTGAAGGACCTGGGCATTCTCAAGGCCGGGGAAATGCCCGAGGTGGAGGTGCGCCTGCTGGAGGTCCCCGACGAGGTGGGCGGCTACGGCGCCAAGGGGGTGGGCGAGATCGGCCTGGTACCGACGGCGGCGGCGGTGGCCTCGGCGTTGCGCGCCTTCGACGGTCGCCCGCGCACCGCGCTGCCCATGCGCGCCGATGCCCCCCGCACCCTGCGCCGCCGCTAAGAAGGCGCAGGAGTCTTTATCGGGCAAACGGTCAGACCTCGCACCAGAACGTACCGGAAAGCCAGGGTCGTGGTGCGCCCCGCCCAGGGATCCCAGGCGTCAGCGAGCGTGGACACCACCGGTCGCGGCGTGCCGGCGACCTCCAACGCCACCAGATCCGCGTCGGCCCCGGGGGCGAGCACCCCCTTGCGCGGGAAGATCCCCAGCAGGCGAGCCGGACCTGCAGCCAGCAGGCGCACCAGCTCGCAGAGCGGTCGGTGGTGCCTGGCCAGCAGCTCGAAGGCGAGGGGCACCAGGGCGCCGACGCCGGCGATGCCGCCCGGCACGGTGCGCAGGTCGCGGCCACTCCAGGCATCCTTGTCCGCACGGCGAAACGCGCAGTGGTCGGTGGCCAGCAGGTCAAAAGCGCCTCCGGCCACGAGCTTCTCGAGACGCTCCCGGGACCCCTCGGGGCGAAGCGGCGGGGCGCACAGGAGGCGATGCCCATCCGGCCGGCTCAGGCTGGCGTCATTCAGGAAGAGGTAGTGCGGCGCGGTTTCGCAGCTCACCGGCAAGCCGCTCCGGCGGGCGGCCACCAGCAGCTCGGCAGCGGCGGGGGTGGAGACGTGCACCACGTGCGTCGGGCAGCCGCTGGACGCAACCAGCTCGATCACCCGCCGCACCGCCTCCACCTCGGCGGCCGCGGGGCGCAGGCGGGTGTGGGTCAACGGGTCGCCCAGGTCCAAGCCGAGCGTTCGCGGGTCGGGCAGCAGCGCATCGTCTTCGCAGTGGACCAGCAGCCTCGCTCCCAGGGCCGCCAGCGGCGGCATCACCTCGGCCAACCGCTCGTAGGGGGTGTACAGCCCCGCCTCGCGGTAGGTGGTGTAGAGCTTGAAGGTGGTGAAGCCGCGGCCAACCAGGGCGGTGACCTCTTCCCAGGGCCACGGCCAGACGGTCGGAGTGAGGTGAAACCGTACCTCGCAGCCAGCGCCGGCCGCCCGCGACACGCAGCGCTGGACGGCGGCGGTCAGGGTCTCGCCGGGACGCTGGGTGACGAACCCCGCCAAGGTGGTGACCCCGGTGGCCAGGGCGGCGCGGGCCGCCGACTCCCAGCTGTCGGCCAGCTCCCAAGAGCCGATGCGGTCGCCGGCGTGCACGTGCACGTCGATGAGCCCGGGCAGCAGGTCCAGCCCGCCGGCGTCGAGCACCGTTTCGCCGGCGTGGGGGCGAAGCTCGCCCATCTCGACGATCTTGCCCTCGGCGATGCGCACGTCGGCCGGGGTGCCGCCACGCTCGTCCCACACCATGCCACCGCGGATCAGGGTTCTCACGGCTCCCCTCCTCTCCGCCCGGCGCTCAAAACCGCGCCCACAGCGCGGCGGCGCAAGCCCGCGCCGTGGCCGCCAGTGCCGCTTCGTCGAGGGCGATCTCGAGGCGCCGGCCGGCCATCAGCACCCGCCCGGCGCACACCGTGGTGTCGACCACCGCCTGGGAGATGCCAAACACCAGGTGGCCGAGGAGGGTGTCGTGGTGCAGCGGCGTCGGCGGCTGGTAGTCGATCACCACCAGGTCGGCGGCGCCTCCCTCCCGCAACTCGCCGAGACCGAGGCCCGGGAAGAGGCGGCCGGCGATGCCGCGGTTGCCATCGAGGAGCAACGCACACGTCTGGGCAAGACCCGCGGAGGGGTCGGCGGCGGCCAGGTGCCGCACCCACAGGGCGCTGCGCAATTCCTCCAACATGCGGTTGGTCATGGCATCGGTGCCCAGGCCGACCAGCACGCCTCGCTGTCGCATCGCCAGGGTGTCGGCAATGCCCACCGCGTTGTTCAGGTTGGACTGGGGGCAGTGGGCGACGGCGGTGCCCGAGCGGGCGAGTAGCTCCATCTCGCCAGCATCCACGTGCACGCAGTGGGCGGCGATGGTGCGCTCGCCGAGGATGCCCAGCCGGTGCAGGCGCTCCACCACCCGGCAGCGGTGCGCCTCGAGGCACGCCTCCTGATCCGAGGCCGCCTCGGCGACGTGGACGTGCAGCCCCACACCCGCCCGCGACGCGATCTCCTCGGCCCGCCGCAGGGTGGCATCGGACAGGGTGAAGGAGGCGTGCAGACCGATGAGGGCGCGCAGATGGGGATCCTGTCCGCTGGCACAGCGCGCCGCGAAGGCGGCGTTCTCCGCCAGAGCCTCGTCGCACACCCGCGCTCCGTCGCGGTCGGACACCTCGAAGCACAGGCAGGCACGCAGGCCGCTGGCGTGCACCGCCTCGGCGATGGCGTCGAGCGAGCCGCGTACCGCGCCCGCCGAGGCGTGGTGGTCGAGCACGGTGGTCGTGCCCTGGCGGATGGCGTCCACCAGGGCGAGGAGCGCCGACACGCGCACGTCGGCGAGCTCGAGGGCGCGGTCAAGGCGCCACCAGAGGTGCTCGAGCACCTCGCGGAAGTTTTTCGACGGTCTGGCCTTGCCGAGGCCGCGCACGAGCGATGAGTAGAAGTGGGTATGGGCGTTGATGAACCCGGGCAACACAACCCGTCCCTGGGCGTCGATCACGCGGGCGCCGGCCGCCGCCAGCGTGCCGCTGGGTGCCATGCCGGCGACCACCCCGTCGCGGCACAGCACATCGTGGTCATCCAGCACGCGGGCCTCGTCGCCCAGCGTCACCACCGTGCCTCCTCGAACCAGAAGCGGCTCCACATCTCCCTCCTTGGCCGCCCGCCGGCCGCGAGCCCTCACGCCTCCGACAGGGCGGCGAGCTCGGCGGGCGTGCGCTCGCGCATGACCAGGGCGCCCGACGGGCACTTCTGCGCGCAGAACGAACAGCCGACACAGCGCGCCGGATCGGTGCGCGGCACCTGCTGCCGGTGGTCAAGCTCGATGGCCAGGTACGGGCAGCGGGTGCAGTTACCGCAGTGGATGCACAGTTGCTCGTCGACGGCCGAGATCGGCTTGACCGCGGAGAGTGCGTCGAACGGAGTGATCGCCGCTGGCAGGGCGGCGCCGATGAGCGCTGCGACGCTGCGCAGACCGCGTGCCTCCAGCAGGTAGGACAGCCCCGAGTGCAGCTCCCGGATGACGCCCACCCCGTACCGCATGACCACCGAGCAGCACTGCACCGTGCGCGCCCCCAGCGCCAGCATGTGGGCGGCGGAGGCGGCGTCCATGGCGCCGCCGTTGGCGGAAACCACCAGCCCCCAGCGCGCCACGTTGGCCAACGTCAGATACGTGATGGGGGCGACCGCGGCGCCGCTCATCCCCACCACCACCCCCTCGTCCCAGCGCCGCCCTGGAGCCGCGCGGAAGGTCAGGGTGGGGAAGGTGTTGGCCAGCGTCACGCCGGCCTTCGCCTGCGGGTGCCCCGCGAACACCCGCGCCACGGCGGCGGCGATGGGGTGGATGGAGGTCACCGCGGGGGTCAGCTTGAACAGCTTGGGGACCGCAGGGTCGCCGGCGGTCAGCACCCATTCGATGATCGTGGCGGTCAGCTCGGCGTCCTGGGAGACGATGTCCCCCTTGCTGCCGTCGCCCCCCTGGGGGCACGAGAGGGAGTACTCGATGCCGCACACCCCGGCCGCCTCCAGTTTGCGGGTGTTGGCCTGCCAGGCGGCGGCGTCGCGCTCGTCGTCGCCGCTCACCGGACCGCCGGTCGAGGCGAGGGTGAGCCGGTCAGGGTACTCGCGGCGCAACCGCTCCACCTCGCGGCACACCCGGTCCAGTGCGTGCCCGGAGACGTTGTCGCAGTTGGCGAACGTGTCGCGGGAAAGGGAAAACATGTAGCGGGCCGGGATGTGGATCGGCACGCCGTCGAAGGCGGTCTTCATCACTCCGCCGGCCCAGCCGGCCTCGTACGCCTTTTTCATCTGCTCCCAGCCGTCCGACGGCGGCGCCGCCGAGAGCAACAACGGCGAGAGGATCGGCAGGCCGAAGAACTCGCACTCCAGCGGCACCGGCAGCCGCCGCACGCGCTCCAGCAGGATGAAGCTCTTCGCCTTGCCGCGGAAGGCCTCGGGGGGGCGAGCCGGCGCCTGTGCGCCGGCTCCCTCGAGGAAGGTGAGGACACGGGCCGCGGCGTTCTTGCCCGCCGCCGCCGCCTCCACCACCGACGAGGGGCCGTGCGCGACGTCACCGGCCAGGAACACGCCGCCGCCCTCCTCGCCGAGCAGACCGGCATGGCCGCCGATGGCGACGATCACCGCATCGATGTCGTCGCGGGCGTGCTGCGAACCCTCCACGTCGACCACGGCGCGGGGGTGGAAGGCGATCCCCGGCGGCAAGGCGACGCGGACGGCGTCGAGACCCACGACGCGCCCCCCGGCGTGGCGGATGGCGGTGACACGGGTGCGGCCGCTCACCTGCACGCCAGCCCTGCGCAGGGCGTCGCGCTCGGCGGCGGTGAGGAGCAGCTCGGCGAGCGCCTCCAGGGCCACCAGCTCCACCCTTTCGGCGCCATGGCGGACCGCGGTGAGGGCGCAGTCGGCGGCCACCGCGGCCCCGCCGATGACCGCCACCCGGCGCCCGGCCATTACCGCCGCGCCGGGATTCGCCAGATAGGTGGTCCACGGCAGCGCGACTTCCTCGCCCGCGATCCCGAGTTCCACCGGCCGATCGCGGCCGGCGGCGACGATCACCGCGTCGAACCCCGCGCCCAGCAGGGCCTGCGGATCATCCACCGCCTCCCCGCAGCGGACCCGCACGCGACCCATCGCCTCGACCCAGGCCAGATCCGCGGCGAGCACCTCCGGTGCCAGTCGAAACGGCGGAATCAGCGCCGCCATGCCGCCGCGGCGATCGGCGGCTTCCAGCAGTTCCACCTCGCAGCCCGCGGCGGCGAGCACCGCTGCGGCACCATAGCCGGCCGGCCCGGCGCCGATGATGGCCACGCGGCGGCCGTTGGGCGGGGGCGGCTTCACCGCCGGCATCACCCCCAGGTCGCGGGCACGCTGGACGATCGTCGCCTGCACCGCCGGGATGTCGATCGCCCGGTCGATCCCCGAGCGGGCGCAGGCCGCAACGCAGTGGGTATCGGGGCAGACGACCCCGCACACCCCACCCAGGGGGTTGGCGGCCATGATCATGGCGGTGGCGCGGCGAACGTCGGCGGGGGCGCCGCCGCGTGCAGCCATGATGAAGTCGGCGGGCGAGCAGTCACAAGGACAGGCACCCTTGCACGGCGTCGTCTCGCAGTACACGCAGCGCTCCAACTCGGCGGCGAACTGCGCATCAAACAGCACTCCAGGCACGCGCGGCTCCATGCTTCCCCCACCGATGAGCGTAGCATAAGGCACCGCTTCATCGCCGGGGGCGGAACGGCCGTACAATGCGCGGGGGTGGCGGCGATGATCGAGAGCGAGCGAGAGGTCGTGAGAGAGCGCGCCGTGGGACGCTGCCGCCAGCGCGGGATCCTCATCCCGACGCTGGCGCAGCAGCGCGACCCGGAGCTGATTCCGGACCTCGTTCGCCGGCAGGTGGCGAGCTGCGGCCTGCACGACGTCCACCCCGCCAATCTGTTCCGCATCACCTGGCACAACGACCCGGCCTCTGGAGGCTTCGGGCCGGTCAACGCCATCGCGCTGCCGGGCGCCCTCACCGGCGTGCGAGCCCGCATCGTCGGCCTGGTGGGCCGACACTTCCCCACCGGCGCGCACAAGGTGGGGGCGGCGTTCGGCTGTCTGGTGCCCCGCCTGGTGACGGGCGAATTCGACCCGGTGCGACACAAGGCGGTGTGGCCCTCCACTGGCAACTACTGCCGGGGCGGGGTGTTCGACTCGGCGTTACTGGGGTGTGGGACGATCGCCATCCTCCCCGAGGAGATGAGCCGCGAGCGCTTCCAGTGGCTGGAAGCCATGGGCGCCGAGATCATTGCGACCCCCGGCTGCGAATCCAACGTCAAGGAGATCTTCGACGCCTGCTGGGAGCTGCGCCGCACTCGCGACGACGTGGTGATCTTCAATCAGTTCGAGGAGTTCGGCAACTACCTGTGGCATTTCGGGGTGACCGGGCCGGCGGCTGAAGACGCGCTGGCGGCGTTGCCCGGCGGCCGCCCGCGCCTGGCCGCCTGGGTGGGCGCGACCGGATCGGCGGGTACGCTGGCGGCGGGCGACTATCTGAAGAAGCGTCATCCCTCCTGCCGCATCGCCGCCGCCGAGGCGTTGCAGTGCCCCACCTTGCTGGCCTGCGGCTTCGGCGGCCACCGCATCGAGGGGATTGGCGACAAGCACGTGCCGTGGATCCACAACGTACGCACCACCGACCTGGTCACGGCCATCGATGACGAGGCGACCATGCGCCTGCTGCGGGTCTTCAACGAGCCGGCAGGCCAGGCGATGCTGCAGCGCCGGGGCATCGCTGAGGAGATCGTGGCTGGCCTTCCATTGCTCGGCCTCTCTTCCATCTGCAACCTGCTGGCGGCCGTGAAGGCGGCGCGCTACTGGGAGCTGGAGGACGACGACGTGATCCTCACCTGCTTCACCGATTCGGTGGAGCTGTACCGCTCTCGCCTGGCCGAGCTGAACGCCGCCCGCGGTCACTTGAGCGACCTACAGGCGGAGGTGGACTTCGAGCGCTACCTGTTGGGCGCAGCCACCGACCATCTCAAGGAGTTACGCCATCCCGACCGCAAGGCGATTCACAACCTTAAGTACTTCACCTGGGTGGAGCAGCAGGGCCGCACCGTGGAAGAACTGGAGAGGCTGTGGAGTCCAGCCTTCTGGGAAGAGGTGCAGGGGCAACTGCCCGCCTGGGATGCGGCCATCGAGGCGTTCAATCAGGCCACCGGGGTCACCCAACCGGGGGCGGCAACCGGGGAGGAACCGTGATGGCGAGGCGAGGGCAGGACGTGCTGGCGGCGGCGAAGCGGCTGGAGGGGGACCTGGTGCGCTTTCTCCGCGACATGATCGCCATCCCCGGCGAGTCGGGACGGGAGCGGGCGCGCTGCGAGCGGGTGCTCGCCGAGTACCAGCGACTGGGCTTCGATGACGTGCGTCTTGACGGTCTCGGAAGCGTCGTGGCGCGCCTCGGCCGTGGGCCATGCGTGATCATGATGGACGGCCACGTGGACACCGTGGGGGTGGGCGACCCCGCCGCCTGGGAGCACGACCCCTTCGAGGGCAAGCTCGAGGACGGCCGCGTCTTCGGCCGTGGCGCGGTGGACGAGCTGCCGGCCATCGCCAGCATGGCGTACGGCCTGAAGCTACTGGCCGAGGCGGGGATGCCCGAGGGAGTGTCGGTGGTGCTGGTGGCCTCGGTGCTGGAGGAGGACTGCGACGGCTACCCGCTCATGCACCTGATCGAGGGGGAGGGGGTGTGGCCCGACCTCGTGGTGCTCGGTGAACCTACCAATCTCGACGTGTACCGGGGCCATCGCGGGCGCATGGGGATCGAGGTGATCACGCGCGGGCGCTCGGCGCACGGCGCCCACGCCGAGCGGGGCATCAACGCCGTGGTCAAGATGGCGCCGATCATCTCCGAGGTCGCGGCGCTCAACCAGCGCCTGGCCCGCGATGAGTTCCTCGGTGCCGGCTCGGTGACCGTGTCGTGGGTGGACTGCTCGTCCCCGTCTTTCAACGCGGTACCCGACGGGGCGCGCATCGTGCTGGATCGCCGCCTGACCGCCGGGGAGACGGCCGAACAAGCGCTGGCCGAGATTCGCGCCCTGCCGTCGATCGGCGACGCCGAGGTGCGGGTGCTGGCGTGGGAGGGGACCGCCTGGACGGGCCGGCCGGCTCGCCAGGAACAGGTCTTCCCCACCTGGGTGCTACCTGAAGAACACCCTCTGGTCCAGGGAGTTGCCGATGCAGCCGCGGAGGTGCTGGGACGGCGGCCGGGAATCTCGCGCTGGATGTTCTCCACCAACGGCGTGGCGACCATGGGCCGCCTGGGCATTCCCACGGTGGGATTCGCTCCTGGCCGCGAAGAGCTGGCCCACACCACGGGTGAGTGGGTGGCGGTGGACGATCTGGTGGCGGCGGCGGCGGTGTACTCGCTGATCCCCGGGCGGATGGCCGGCTTCGCAGTGTAGAAGCGTAGGCCTCCGGGCTCGGGGGGACACGCAGCCCCGGCCCCGCGGCCAGCGTGTGAGGAGGAGAGGATGCAGACAAATCTCAAGGGCAGGCACTTCATCACCACCCAGGAGTGGACCACCGATGAGCTGGAGACGATCTTCGAGCTGGCCAGAGAGCTGAAGCTGGCGCGCGCCAGCGGCCGGCCGACCCCGCTGCTGCCGGCCAGGACGCTGTACATGATCTTCTTCGACTCCTCCACGCGCACCCGCAACTCCTTCGAGACCGGCATGACGCAGCTCGGGGGCCACGCCATCTTCCTGTCCCCCGACAAGATGCAGATCTCACATGGGGAAAACGCGAAGGACACCGCATCGGTGCTGTCGCGTTTCGGGGACGGCATCGCCATCCGGCACTGCGCCTGGCGGGAGGGTAACGCCTATCTGCGCGAGGTGGCGCGCTGGTCGCGCGTACCGGTGCTCAACATGCAGTGCGACGTGTACCACCCCTGTCAGGTGCTGGCCGATCTCATGACCATCCGCGAGAAGTTCGGCACCAGCACGCGCGGTCTGAAGCTGGGCATGGCATGGACCTCGGCGCCCAACTACGTACGCCCCATCTCGGTGCCGCAAAGCGTCGCGCTCCTCATGCCCCGCTTCGGCATCGACGTGACCCTCGCCTATCCGAAAGAGTTCCGCCTGCTGCCCGAGATCGAGGAGCAGGCGCGCGCCAACGCCGCCGCCGGCGGAGCGAAGTTTGAAATCGTGCACGACTTCGCGGAGGCGTTCCGGGGTGCCGACGTGGTCATTCCAAAGTCGTGGGGGCCGCTCCTGCACACCACCGAGCCGCGCGAGGGTCTGGCTCTCATCGAGAAGTACCCCGCGTGGCGCTGCGATGCGGCGCACATGGCTCTGGGCAACAAGCGCCTCATCTACATGCACCCCCTCCCCGCCGATCGCGGCCGGGAGGTGACCGACGAGGTCATCGACGGACCGCAATCGGTCGTCTACGACGAGGCCGAGAACCGGCTGCACGTGCAGAAGGCGCTCATGGCGCTGACCATGTGATCGCGGCCATGGCAACGTGTCGCTTCCGGTGCAGCGAGTGTGGCGCAGACTACGCCGAAGGTGAGGTTCTCTACGTCTGCCCCGGGTGTGCGCGGGAGCAGAAAGCGGGCGAACCCACGCGCGGGGTGCTGGCGGTGGAGCTGACGCGGCTGCCCCGGCGATGGCCGGCGGGACGGCCCGGCGATGCCGCCTGGGTGGCGCCCTTTCTGCCCGTGCACGGGCGACGCGCCGTCAGCCTCATGCCCGTGGGGGGCACGCCTCTGCTCCCCGTGCCCCGGCTGCGCGCGGCGCTGGGCATGCCGCGTCTGTGGGTCAAGGACGACACCCGCAACCCCTCCGGTTCCAGCAAGGACCGCGCCTCGCTCCTGGTGGTGGCGAAGGCGCGGGAGTACGGCTTCGATACCGTGGCGTGCGCGTCCACCGGCAACGCCGCCTCGGCGCTGGCCTGTCTGGCGGCGGCGGCGGGTCTGACGGCAATTGCCTTCGTACCTGCCTCCGCGCCGCGGGCCAAGCTGGCGCAGATCGCCGCCTACGGCGCCACCCTCGTCCCCATCGACGGCAGCTACGACGAGGCCTTCGAGCTGTCAGGCGAAATGTGCCGGCGCTTCTCGTTCTACAATCGCAACACCGCGTACAACCCTTTCACCGTCGAGGGTAAGAAGACCATCGCGCTGGAGGTCGTCGCACAGCTGGCCGGCGACGAGCCGGACGTCATGGTCGTGCCGGTGGGGGACGGGGTGATCGTCGCCGGGGTCGCCAAGGGACTGCGCGACCTCCGCCGCGCCGGCCTGCTGCGCCGGCAGCCGCGACTGATCGCCGTGCAGCCCGAGGGCTCGGCCGCCATTGCCACTGCCCTGCGCCAGGGCGCCAGCGAGATCACGGCGATGCGCGGCGCCGCGTCGGTGGCGGACAGCCTGGTGGTGGCGGCGCCGCGCAACGGGGCCATGGCGCTGGCGGCGGTGCGGGAGAGCCAGGGTGCCGGGGTGGTGGTGAGCGATACAGCGATTCTCGCTGCCGCTCGGCAGCTGTCGTCCTCGGCCGGCGTGTTCGCGGAGCCTGCCGGGGCGGCGGCGCTGGCCGGGCTGCACGTGGCGGTCGCGGAGGGCCTGGTGGAGCGGCGCGAGCGCGTCGTCCTCATCGTCACCGGCAGTGGCCTGAAGGACGTTGCTGCGGTGGAGAGGGCCCTGGCCGTGCCCGCCGCGCTTCCACCCCACCCCGACGCCGCCACGCGGTGGCTGCTGGCCCTGGGCTTCCGATTGCGCCCCGCCGGTGGCCCCCTGCAGGTGCTACACTCGTGAGCGTGAAGGAGCACCACCACGGCGTCGTCACCGCCGTGTTCGGCCCCCTCGTGCGGGTGCAAGTGGGCGAGGAGACGGTGGTCGCGCCGTTTCGCCGCCGGCTCGTATTCCAAGGGGCCGAAGAGGATCGTCGCCTGGTGGTGGGGGATCGCGTCCACCTGGAAGGGCGGTCACCCCAATTCGTGGTTACGGGAGTGGAGCGCCGCGCGACGGTGCTGGTGCGCCGCGCGCCGGAGACGGGCCGGCCGCGCGTCGTGGCGGCCAATGTGGACCAGGCCGTGGTGGTGATGGCGACGGCCTCGCCGGAGCCCAACCCGCGCCTCCTCGATCGCCTCCTGGTCGCCTGCCACAGCGCCGGGATCGCGCCGGTGATCTGCTTCAACAAGATCGACCAGGGGACCGCCGGTATTGACGGCTGGATCGGCGATTACCAGGATGCCGGATACACCATCGTATTGACGTCGGCGCGCACGGCCCGTGGCATGGGCAACCTCAAGCGCGCCGTGGCGGGGCGGACGACCCTCTTCTGCGGCCCTTCCGGGGTGGGGAAGTCGGCTCTCCTCAACGCCATCCACCCGGGCTACCGGCTGCGCGAGGCGTCGATCTCGGAAGCGACCGGCAAGGGACGCCACACCACCACCACGGCGCAGTTGCTGCCGCTGCCCGGCGCCGGCTTCGTGGTCGACACCCCCGGCGTCAAGGAGTTCGGGCTCTGGAACTTCAGCCCCGAGCAACTGGGCAGCTACTTCCCGGACCTCGCCAGGTGGGCGGCCCGGTGTGGCTTTGCCGACTGCGATCACGCCACCGCCGCCGACTGCGCGGTGCGAGCGGCGGTCGAAAACGGTGCGCTGTCCTCTCGCCGCTACACCTCGTACCTCAAGTTGGCCCTGGAGTTACTGGCCGCCGGGTGATCACCCCGGACCCGGCGTGAGACCCACGCCGATGCGCTCGGCGCTGCCGGCGCCGCTCCAGCGGTAGAGACCCTCACCTCCTCCCAGCACCAGGCTGCCGTCTGGCAGCGGCAGCAGCCCCAGCGGCGAGAACCCCGGGGAGAGAATCCGCTCGCTGGTGGCGTCGGCGAGGTCAATCCGAACCAGCGATGGTTCGCAGGGCAGGGACTGCGCGGCCAGGAGTGCTCCCGAGGTGACCGCCAGCGAACGCACGCACCCCAGCGAGAGCGGGATGCGGCGCGATTCGCCGGCGAGGGAGACGAGCGTCAGCGCGTCCTCGTCGGCCGCCACGACGAGGTCCCGGTCCAGCCAGGCAACGCCCCCGCGGCCCTTGACGCCCAGGGAGCGCCGCTGCTCCCCGACCTCCACCAGCAGCTCCCCGGAGGGCCATGACACCACCACCAGACCCTCGGCTCCAGGCCGGCGCGCCAACGTGCGAAACGATCCCGGCCAGTGGAGCCGGACGGGAGCCACACCCTCGAGGTCGAGGTGCTGCACCCCTTCCTGATCGACGAAGAAGAGGTCGCGGCCCGCTGCCCCCACCTGCGGAAACAACACCCAGCGCGGCCAGCGCAGGAGCACCGCCTCCTCGCCGGAGGGCGCCCGGGCGACGATCTCATAGCGGTCTTGAGGCCGCACGTACACCCAGCCACCGCTCTCGTCGCGTTCTCGGCAGCCGGTGCGCAGCCCGCTGGGGAGAGGCTCGCCAAGGAGCCCGCAGACATCCGCCGAGCCGGCGGCGCGGGCGTTGGCGGCGGCGCGAGCACGTAGTGCCAGGGGTGTGCCAGGGGGCAACGGCGCCGGCGGCACGTCGCCGCGGTCCAAGAGCCGCTGCAGCGCCGAGCGGGAGATGTCGCCCACCTCGCGCTGCACATCCAGGTCGGTGCGAGCTTCGGTGGGAACGCCGGCGCCTTCTCCCTCGTCGATCGCCCGGCGGAGTGTGGCCGGCAGCGGGGGAAACGGCTTGCCGCGGGTTGCACGCCAGGTGCGGAGGAGTTCGCACGGCCGGCGCCGGGCCAGCTCCAGGTCACCGAAAGCCTCCAAAAGCACGGCGGCGGCGTTGGCCAACTCCGAGCTTCCTCCACCCCGGGCCACGCGAGTGGCGTGCGCCTCCCGCACCCGCCACGGCACCTTGGGGTCCAGCACCTGGGCGGCAAGCGTGGCCACCGCCGGCCCCGCATCGCGCAGCTCGAACCAGTCGGAGACGGGGCGTAGCACCGGCGGCAGGGCAGCCAGGGCGAGGCGGCCGCCCGCCACGAGCGCCTCCGCCAATGCAAGCAGTGGCTCGCTGCAGGCCGGATCGGGCGCCGCCGGGGTGTGTACCGCGGCCACAAGCGCCGGGGCCAGCGTGCGCGCCAGATCCGATGCGCTGGCAGGCGGCGTGAGCGGCCACTTGACCACGGCGGTGCCGCCTGTGACCGTGGCCCCCGCCGCGGCCCCGTCCGCGGCACCCAGGACCACCGGGAGATCGACGTCCTTGGCCGGCACGACCCCGGCGAGGAGGGCCCCGAGCTGGCCGGCCAGTGAGTCCGCAGCCGGCAACTCCCACGCGGGCCGGCGGAGGGAGCGCCACGCCGGGTTGGTCATCAGGGCGCCGGCGAGATCGGGTGAATCCAGCACCAGCTCCGGGAACGACTGCTCGGGCCAGGGTATTACCTCGATGCGGACAAGCCGCTGCAGGGCGGACTTTTCGGGTGGTGAGGCGGCGAGAATCCCGCTGGGCACGCTCAACACCACCGCGAGAACCCGGGAAAACCGCTTGACACCTTGACAAACGCCATTCATACACCGAATAATACTCGAAGAGTGTGCGCACAAGGGAGGAGAATCGATGAACAAGTCTGAGCTCGCTGTGAAACTGGCGAAGAAGGCCGGCCTGACGCAGGCCAAGGCGGCCGAAGTTGTGGACGCCATCTTCAACGCCAACAGAGGGATCATTGCGGTCGAGCTGGATGCGGACCGCAAGGTGACGGTGCCCGGGTTCGGCACCTTCGCCACTCGCAAGCGCAAGGCTCGCGAGGGTCGCAACCCCGCCACGGGGAAGGCGATCAAGATCCCGTCCCGCAAGTACGCGACCTTCAAGCCGGGCAAGACCCTCAAGGACAAGGTCGCCAAGTAGCGCACCACAAGGTGCGAGCCCGCGGCGCGCTCGCCCCGGGCGACGGCGCAGGCGCACCGGCAGAGGGGTGGGCGCGCGTAGTTCGTGCGCGCCTCGATCCCGTCTACGATCCTGGCGGCGCATGAAAACTCTCGGGCTCGAAACCTGAGGAGTCAGAGAGGGCGGAGTTCGCCTCTGTCCTCTCTGTTTGTCTCCTGACGCAAGCGCGACAGCGGCCGCTGGTCGGTGGGCTGACCCCTGTCCTTAAGTTCTCGATCGGCGGCGCAAAGACCTTCGCCATCACCTGTCGCGGTCCGTCGCCTTGACATGGGCGTGCGAAAGTGCTTCATCGAAGCCGATGGGAACTGGGGGCACCCCTGGTAACCAGGGGCTTCCCGCGGTCGCCCGAAAACGCGCGGTGAAGATGAGATAACACAATATATTGTGGCTATGGAAGGGACTTGCCACAAGATCTAGGGGCGCACCCCTTGACAGCCGCTCGCCGCGCGACTACATTGGCCAGGCAAACTTCAAGTGTTACTTGAAGTCGCCGGAAGGAGACGAGAGCATGTCCGCAGAGCCGTCCACACTCGCCGTCGCCAGCACGCAGCGCTCCGATGCCCGGGGAGTCACGGTGAAGCGCCTGTTCACGGATGGAGCACGTCATCCCTTCGAGCTGGTGCGCTGGCAGAGGCGCAGCGCTCGCATCAGCGGCGCCGACGGCACGGCGGTGTTCGAGCAGCTCGATGTGGAGGTCCCCGAAACGTGGTCACAAACCGCCACCAACATCGTCGTCCAGAAGTACTTCCACGGGAAGCTCGGGACTTCTGAGCGCGAAACATCGGTGCGCCAACTGATTTTCCGCGTGGCGGACACGATCACCGACTGGGGGCGAAAGGGTGGGTACTTCGCCGACGAGGCGTCCGCAGCGGCCTTCGACCACGAGCTGACGCATCTACTGGTCAATCAGATGGCGTCCTTCAACTCTCCGGTCTGGTTCAACGTCGGTGTCGAGGAGCAGCCACAGTGCTCGGCCTGCTTCATCAACTCGGTGGAAGACTCCATGTCGTCGATCCTGGACCTCGCCAAGACCGAGGGAATGCTCTTCAAGTACGGCTCCGGCACAGGCTCGAACCTCTCGGTGCTGCGCTCATCCCGGGAGCCGCTGGGCAGCGGCGGGACCGCGTCCGGCCCCGTGTCGTTCATGCGCGGCTTCGATTCCTTCGCCGGCGTCATCAAGTCCGGCGGCAAGACGCGCCGGGCGGCGAAGATGGTCATCCTCAACGTCGAGCACCCCGATGTCATCTCGTTCATCCGCTGCAAGGCCGAGGAGGAGAAGAAGGCGCACGTGCTCATCGCGGCGGGCTATTCCTCCAGTTTCGACGACGCAGGCGGGGCGTACGACTCGATCCAGTACCAGAACGCCAATCACTCGGTGCGGGTCACCGACGAGTTCATGCGCCAGGTCGAAGACGACGGCTGGATTGAGCTGCGGGCCGTCACCACCGGAGAGGTCGTTGCTCGACACCGGGCGCGCGAGGTGATGCGCCTGATGGGCGAGGCAGCGTGGGTGTGCGGTGACCCCGGCATCCAGTACGACACGACCATCAACCGCTGGCACACGTGCAAGGTCTCGGGCCGGATCAACGCCTCCAACCCCTGCTCCGAGTACATGTTCCTCGACGACACGGCATGCAACCTGGCGTCGCTCAACCTCATGAGATTCGTGGCCGAGGACGGCAGTTTCGCGGCCGGACCGTTCGCCCACGCGGTCGACGTTCTCATCCTGGCGCAGGAGATCCTGGTCGACTTCGCCCACTACCCCACCACCCGCATCGCCGTCAACTCTCACGAATTCCGGCCGCTCGGCTTGGGCTATGCCAACCTGGGCGCACTCCTCATGGCCGAGGGTCTGCCCTACGACTCCCCGGAAGGGCGCGCCTATGCAGCGTCGGTCACCGCGCTGATGAGCGGCCAGGCCTATCTTCAGTCGGCGCGCATCGCCGAGGCCATGGGTCCGTTCCCCGGGTACGCCCCCAACCGTGAATCGATGCTCGAGGTGATCGGCATGCACCGGGATGCGGCCCACCGCCTGCCCACGCGCGGCGTGCCGGCCGAGCTGCGGCGCCATGCCACCGGCGCCTGGGATACCGCCCTGGAGGTGGGCAGGAGGAGCGGCTATCGCAATGCCCAGGTCACGGTGCTGGCCCCGACCGGCACCATCGGCTTCATGATGGACTGCGACACCACCGGCATCGAACCCGACCTGGCCCTCGTGAAGGTCAAGCGCCTGGTGGGCGGTGGCACCATCAAGATCATCAACCAGACGGTGCCCCGCGCCCTCACCCGCCTGGGCTACGACGAACCCACGCGCAGCGCCATCCTCAAGCACATCGAGGACACAGGCACCATCGAGGGGGCGGCGGATCTTGCGTCGGAGCACCTGGCGGTGTTCGACTGCGCCTTCCGGCCGGTGGGGGGGGAGCGCTTCATCGCCCCTATCGGTCACTTGCGCATGATGGGGGCCGTGCAGCCCTTCCTGTCGGGGGCCATCTCCAAGACCGTCAACGTGCCGGAGGACACCCGACCGGAGGAGATCGAGCGGCTGTACATCGAGGGGTGGAAACTCGGGCTCAAGTCGGTGGCCGTGTACCGCGACAACTGCAAGTCGTCACAGCCGCTGGCGGCGGCGAGCGCGGCAACCAAGAGCGAGTTCAAGCCGGTTCGCCGCAAGCTGCCCGACGAGCGCGTCGCCTTCACCCACAAGTTCTCGGTCGAGGGGCAGGAGGGCTACGTCACCGTCGGCCTCTACGAGGACGGCGCCCCGGGCGAGCTCTTCATTACCATGGCGAAGGAGGGTTCGACGCTTTCCGGAGTGATGGACGCGTTCGCCACAGCCATCTCCCTTACCCTGCAATACGGCGTGCCGCTGGAGTTCCTGGTCAACAAGTTCTCTCACGTCCGTTTCGAGCCCTCCGGATGGACCAACAACGCTCAGATTCCCTATGCCAAGTCCATCATCGACTATATCTTCCGCTGGCTCGCATCGAAATTCCTCACCCCTGAACAGCAGGCGGCGGTGGGGGTCCAGCCGTTGCCCGAGGACGAGAGTCCGGCGCTGCCGCTGCCGGTGGCCCGCCAGTCGGCGCTGCCCGGCCTGGTGGACGACGACAAGACGCAGCTCTTCGTCAACCAGGCCGATGCTCCTCCCTGCCCGTTCTGCGGTATGGTGATGGTGCGCAACGGCGCCTGCTACAAGTGCACCAACTGCGGCACCGTGCACGGATGCTCGTGACCGTCGTGGGAGGGAGGATTGGTGATGCCGGTTTGGGTGTGTGGCAAGTGCAGCCAGGAAGTCGACGGGCGGTGTCGTCCGGCCAGTTGTCCGGCCTGCGGTGCGCCCAAGGACTCGTTCAAGAAGAAGGAGTAGGCTCGGCGACTAGCCGGAAAGGCCCAGCCGGGCGAGGTCGTAGCGTTCCCGCATGACCTCGGTGCACCACTCCTCGTTGTCGAGATACCACGCCACCGTCCGGCGCAGGCCCTCCTCCACCCCGAGCTCGGGCTGCCAGTCGAGCTCCCGCTGGATGCGGGATGCGTCGATGGCGTAGCGCCGATCGTGGCCGGGGCGGTCCGGCACGAAAGTGATCAGGCCCTCATAGCTCGAACCGCCGCTCCGCGGGCGCAGTTCGTCCAGCAGCGCGCACACGGTTCGCACCACCTGCAGGTTGGTGCGTTCGCCGTGGCCGCCAATGTTGTAGGTGCGGCCCGGCTCGCCCCGGCGTAGCACCAGTTCGATGCCGCGGCAGTGATCACGAACGAAAAGCCAGTCGCGCACGTTGAGCCCGTCGCCGTACACCGGCAGGGGACGCGCCGCCAGCGCCGAGCGAATCATCAGCGGGATCAGCTTCTCGGGAAACTGGTATGGACCGAAGTTGTTGGAACAGTTTGAGATCGTTACTGGAAGGCGAAACGTGCGGTGCCATGCACGCACGAGGTGGTCCGAGGCGGCCTTGGAGGCAGCGTACGGGCTGGACGGATCGTAGGGGGTGTCCTCGTGGAACGCTCCCTCCGTCCCCAGGGAACCGAAGACCTCGTCGGTGGACACGTGATGGAAGCGCACGTCGGCGCGCCCCGCCCAGTGACGCCGGGCCGTCTCCAGCAGCACGGCCGTGCCGCGGACGTTGGTGTCCACGAACACCAGCGGCGAGTCGATGGAACGGTCCACGTGGCTCTCGGCGGCGAAATGGACCACCGTGTCGGGACGATGAGTGGCAAAGGTCTGCTCGACCGCCTCTTCGTCGCGGATGTCGGCGTGCACAAACGAGTGGCGGCCGGGAAAGCACTCCTCGAGCCCGGCGAGGCTGACTCGGTGTCCGGCGTAGGTGAGAGCATCGAAGTTGATCACCCGCACCTCGGGGTCACTGCCGAGAAGGTGGCGGATGAAGTTGCAGCCGATGAACCCGGCGCCGCCGGTCACCAGCACACGGCGGGGGCAGTAGTGGACAGCCGCGCTCATGCCTGTGTCCCGTAGCGCGGCAGATCAGCCGGGTCGATCGCTTCGAGAGTCGGCATTCCGGCATCTCGGGCACTCAGGACTGGCGCCGTGCCGCCGAGCGGCCAGTCGATTCCCAGCCGGGGATCGTCCCAGCGCACGCCGCGCTCATCCGCCGGGTCGTAGTAGTCGGAGCACTTGTACTGCACCTCCGCCGCCTCCGAGAGCACGCAGAACCCGTGTCCGAACCCGCAGGGGATCAGAACCTGCAGGTGGTTGGCGGCGGAGAGCTCGACACCCCACCAGCGGCCAAAGGTGGGAGAACCCAGTCGCAGATCCACCGCCACGTCCCAAACGGCGCCGTGCGTGGCCCGGATGAGCTTCACCTGCGGCCGGCGCAGCTGGTAGTGCAGTCCGCGCACCACGCCGCGCAGGGACCGGGAGTGATTGTCCTGCACGAAACCGACGTCGATACCCAGACGGGCAAGGGTGCGGGCGTTGTAGCTCTCGAGGAAGAACCCCCGGTCGTCGCCGTGCACCTCGGGCTGCAACAGGACCACCCCCGGCAAGGGCGCATCAGAGCGCCGCATGTACCCTCCTCGTGGTGCCCATCCTGGATCTCGTCACGCTCCGCCCCCTGCGCCCGCCAACCCGACTTGTAGCGCCGGCGCGCCGGGCGACAGCCTACATCAGCTTGGACAGAACCGGCCAGAGCACCCCGGCAGCGATGGCCGACCCGATCACACCGGCAACGTTCGGTCCGATGGCGTGCATGAGGAGGAAGTTCGACTTGTCGTACTCCTGCCCCACCTGGTGCGCCACCCGGGCCGAGTCGGGCACGGCGGAGACCCCAGCGGCACCAACGATGAGTACGGACTGAGCCGTGAAGAACGACCGCGCCTCGGTGGAGACCCCCAGCGAAAACCCCAAGATGATGGTGATGGCATCGATCAGCGAGGTACGGGCAGTGGTGGCCAGGCGCTCGGTCACTCCCGACTCCTTGAGGAGGTTCCCGAAGAACAGTATACCCAGAAGGTTGAGCGCGCCGGGGACGATGAAACAGGTGGCGATGAAGGAGACGATCGGGAAGAGGACTTTTCCCCGCTTGGACACCATGCGCGGTGGCTTCATTCTGATGCGCCGCTCCCGGTCGGTGGTGAGCAGCCTCGGAATCGGCGGCTTAATCACGGGCACCAGCGCCATGTAGGAGTAGGCCGACACGGCGATGGCGTCCAGCAGATGCGGAGCCAGCTTGGACGACAGGAAGATCGCCGTTGGTCCGTCGGCGCCGCCGATGATTCCGATGGCGCCGGCCTGGGGGCCGCTGAAGTCGAGCGCCCGCGCGCCCAGCAGTATGGCGAAGATCCCCACCTGGGCAGCGGCGCCCAGGAAAAGCAGCTTGGCGTTGGAGAGCAGCGCCGAGAAATCGGTCATCGCGCCGATTCCGAGGAAGATACGAGGAGGAAACCACCCCCGCCGTACCCCGTCGCCAAGGACGTTGAGCACCGTGCCGTCCTCGCGGCAGCCGATTCCCATCCCTTCCGGGAACGGGATGTTCCCGACGATCATGCCGAAACCAATGGGGATGAGCAGCAGCGGCTCGTAGTGCCGGGTGATCGCCAGGTAGATGAAGACGCCACCCACCAACGCCATCGCCGCATTGCCCCACGCGAAATTGCCAAATCCCGAGTTGGCGAAGCAGTCGCGGAGGAAGCCCAGCATGGCTCTAGCCCCCGATGGTGACGCGCATCACCCTCCAGCACTGCCTGGCCGGCCGACACGTGAATCTCGCTCACCGTCCCGTCGAGAGGAGCGTAGATCTCGTTGTCCATCTTCATCGCCTCGAGAATGGCGACGGCCTGCCCCTGCGTGACCGCATCGCCCGGTTTCACCGCGATGGACTTCACCACCCCGGACAGCG
The DNA here is from genome assembly GCA_037444085.1 of Acidobacteriota bacterium. Taxonomy (GTDB): domain Bacteria; phylum Acidobacteriota; class Thermoanaerobaculia; order Thermoanaerobaculales; family Thermoanaerobaculaceae; genus CALEVZ01. The sequence goes on from JBBINC010000006.1 coordinate 53,308, forward strand.
CGGCTGGACGGCGCCCAGGCCGGCCAGGGGCTTCATCCGGGAGGGCTGCGGTCCCTCGCCCGCCACAACCTGCGGGCGGACCAGCTTCGGCGGGGTTGGCTTCTCGCGCTCAATCCGGATGTCGTAAGTGATGCCGTTGACCGTGACGCGCGCCGCCGACTGCTCGAAGGAGGCTATGGAGACGTCGTAGGTGCTGCCGTTGATGGTGTAGCGGAAGGTGCTCATGGCGTCCTACTTTTCGAAGACCAGCTGGTTATTGACAAGCACCCGGGTCTTGCCGGAGTCCATCCACGGCGAGAACGGTCGCGTGATTCTGCGGATCCTCACCTCGTGCGCCGTTTCCTCGTCGAAGGCGCGGAGGTCCATGAACAGGGCCAGAGCGATGGCGTGCGCCACCTCGGCGCTGATCTCGGGAGGGCGGCGGGGCGGCAGCGGAGGCCGGCAGCGAGGGTGCCACAACCCTCTTCACGCCACGAAATCCGTGTCATCTCCTCCTCCTACAACGGGATGTTGCCGTGCTTCTTGGGCGGGTTCGCCTCCCGCTTGGTGGACAGCATGGTGAGAGCCTTGATCAAGCGGAAGCGGGTTTTCTCCGGCTCGATCACGGCATCCACAAAACCGCGCTCGGCGGCGGTGTAGGGGGATTCCCGAATCGCTCCTCGTCGTCGCGCACCAGGGAATCCGCCTCCGCCTCGGGATCCGCGGCGCGAGCCAGTTGCTTGCCAGGCAGCACCTCCACCGCGCCCCGCGCCCCCATGACCGCCACCTCGGCCATCGGCCAGGCGTAGTTGATGTCGCCGCGCAGATGCTTGGAACTCATCACGTCGTACGCACCCCCGTAGGCCTTGCGGGTGATGACGGTGAGTTTGGGCACCGTCGCCTCGGCGTAGGCGTAGAGCAGCTTGGCCCCGTGCAGGATGATGGCGTTGTGCTGCTGCGCCGTGCCAGGCGGGAAGCCCGGGACGTCCACGAACGTCACGATGGGAATGTTGAAGCAGTCGCAGAAGCGCACGAACCGTCCCGCCTTGCGCGAGGCGTTGATATCCAGGACGCCGGCGAGGTACTTGGGCTGGTTGGCGACGATCCCGACGGAGCGCCCGCCGAGGCGGGCGAAGGCGGTCAGGATATTGGGGGCAAAACGCCGCTGCACCTCCAGGAAGTGGCGATCGTCCACCACCATGGCGATGAGATTCGTCATGTCGTAGGGTTTGTTCGGATCATCCGGCACGATGCCGATCAGCTCCTCATCGGCGCGGCTGACCGGGTCCGTGCACGCCGCCATCGGCGGTTCTTCCATGTTGGTCTGCGGCAGGTACGACAGTAGCTCGCGGACCACCTGCAGCGCCTCCTCCTCGCTATCGGCGGTGAAATGACAGACACCGCTCCTGGTGGCGTGCAGCATCGAGCCGCCCAACTCCTCCACGCCTCCCCCCTCGCCCGTCCCTGCCTCGACCACCTTGGGACCGGTGCTGAATAGGCACGACCCCTTGGACATGACAGTGAAATCGGTGATCGCCGGGGATACACGGCGCCGCCCGCGCACGGTCCAGGAATGGCGGAGATCTGCGGCACGACCCCCGAGGCAAGCACGTTCCGCTTGCAGATCTCCGCGTAGCCGGCGAGAGACGCAACGCCTTCCTGGATGCGCGCCCCACCGGAGTCGTTGAGCCTGATGATCGGCGCTGCTACCTTGACCGCCGCGTCCATCACCTTGCAGATCTTCTCCGCGTGGGTCTCGGAAAGGGAGCCTCCGAAAACCGTGGAGTCCGGGCAGAAGACGAACACCTGCCGGGAGTTGATGGTCCCGTAGCCGCACACAACACCGTCGCCGGCGACCCGCTGCCGTTCCATGCCGAAAGCGGTACAGCGGTGGGTGACAACGGTGTCGAACTCCTCGAAGCTGCCCTCGTCCAGCAGTATGTCGATGCGTTCACGGGCGGTGTACCGGCCCTTTTCGTGTGGCGCTGCGATACGGTCCTCCCCGCCCCTCAACCGCGCCCGCGCGCGCAGCCGCCGCAGCTTCAGGATCGCCTCTTCAACCGTCGGCATGGTCACCGTCTCCGTTTTCGTGCGAAGCCGGCGCGCAATCCCGCAAACCTCCTGGTCGCTCGCTCAAGGTAGCGCCGGAAGGCTACTCGTGAATGACAGCACAAGCCCAGCTCCCTGACCCTCGGGAGCAGACAGACATTGGTGTACCATACTCTCTAGGCGCGCGGCAGACTCGCGTGCGCGGAGGAGCATGTGGCGGTCCAGGCACTCAGTGCCTCCTGGGCGAAAGAGTGGAAAAAGCGTCTCGATTCGTCGCCCGCCTTCGCCGCCGCAGCCGCGGAGTGGAGCGGCTCCCTGATCTTCTCGATGCGCCAGGATGCCAACGGAGGAGGGAAGGAGCGGGCGATCTTCCTCGCCCTGGAAGACGGGCGCTGCCGGGTTGCCCGCTCCGCACGCGACGCCGACCGGGCTGACTGCGACCTTATCCTTTCCGCCTCCACCGAGACCTGGCAGCGCATTCTTGAAGGAAAGGGCGATCCGGTGCTGGCGATTCTCCTCGGGCAGATCCGCTTCGAACGGGGGCGCTGGTCCGAACTCGTCCCCTACGCCGGCGCCGCCCGGGAGCTTCTTCGCACCGCCGCCGCCATCGAGGCATCCTTCCCCCCCTCGTGAGCCGCACGCCGGACAGACCCGCCCCTGCGACCGCTCGGCCTGCGGCGGCGGCCCACGCCGGCAATGATCGCCACGGGCGAAAGTGCTCCGCCTGGGCGCGTCCACTGTGGACCGGTGCGGGCGCGCTCTTCCTAGCGCTCGGAGCGCTAGGCATTCCCCTGCCCCTGTTGCCCACCACCCCGCTTCTGTTGCTGGCGGCGGCCTGCTTCATGCGAGGTTCGCCGCGGATGTACAAATGGATGATGACCAATCGCTTCTTCGGCGGCTATCTCAGCGACTATCGTGCCGGGCAGGGTATCCCGTTGCGTACAAAAGTGCTTGCCATATCGCTGCTGTGGACTGGAATCGGCGCTGCCATCTTCGGCCTCGTGCGATCCACATGGCTGCAGCTGCTGCTTGCCGTCGTCGCCATTGCGGTCACCGTGCACATCCTCCTCATCCGTACCAAGAGAACGTGACACGCGCCCCGCCCGCACGCGAGACCATTGCGAAGGCAAGCGCCTATCCAGGACCCCTGGGACATGATCCACGACTCCCGCCCCCTGGCGGAGAGGGCGGGATCGCTGGGACCACCCCGCCCCCAGGCTCGAAAGGGCTCCCCAGCCTCTTCTCACCCTCCCTGCGTCTGCCTGGCTCATCAACCACCACCCAGGGGGTCAAGAGTTTTGTCGCTACAGGGGGTCAATACATTTGACGCTTGACACCGGCCCCCCATGGCATCTTGAGCTGGGGGCTCCGCTCTCCGCCACCTCGCCGCCCTCCGCTCGCCTCCGCCGCGAAACCCCCCGTGCCCCCGTCCGCGCCGCGCCCGAACCCGCCGGTGGTTTCCCCCGTCATCC
>JBBINC010000007.1:0-56727 GCA_037444085.1 Acidobacteriota bacterium
AGGGCGGTTGGGTGGGCGGAGAGCGGAGCCCCCCGCACACGAAAGCCCGGGGGCCGCCGGCCCCCCGAGACGATCGAGGCGCGTGCGGCTTCGCCGCCGCGCCGAGGGGGGTTCGGGGGGCAGAGCGCGCGGAGGCGAGCGGAGGGGAGCTTTGCTCCCCGCAGCGTGGGGGCGCGGGGGGCTGGAGCGAGGGCGGTTGGGTGGGCGGAGAGCGCAGCCCCCCGCTCAAGAGAGCTTGGGGGGCCGGCGAAACCCCCCGAAAGGAACGACACGGGCACCGGCACCGACACGGACACCGACACTGGTCCCTTCATGCGGCCGGGAAGGGGCGCGTTTTGATTCACTGTGGCGACGACGAGTCGTCATGACCGACTGACACGAAGACGCTCCGCCTGCACTTGGCGCTGGCTTCCGGCAGGCGGGCGCCGTTCTCACCGATCGCCTCCCGGCTAGTGTAAGGTGATGAGCGCGTTGATTGGCGATTCTCGTCCACTGGTGGCCACCTGCTCTCGAGGGCTCGAGGGGGTGTTGGCTGCGGAGCTGGCCGCCCTGGGCGGCCGGAGCGTCCAGGTAGGGCGGGGGATGGTGCGTTTCGAGGGGTCGCTGGCGCTGCTGTTGTGCGCCAACCTCGAGCTTCGTACCGCCGTCCGGGTCCTTTCTCCGGTCGCCGGGGGAGCCGCTGCGGGCCGCGACGCGCTCTACGCCCTGGCGGCGGGGGTGGCGTGGGAAGAGATCGTCGCGCGCGGGCAGACGATCGCCGTGGATGTGGCTGGAAGTGCCCCCGCCTTCCGCGACAGCCGCTTCGCAGCGCTGGTCGTCAAGGATGCTCTGGTGGATCGCATGCGCCGGCGCCTTGGCTTCCGGCCCGACGTGGACCGCAGCCGCGCCGACGTGAGGGTTCACCTGCATCTCCGCGCGGAGGAGGCCTCGATCGCCCTCGACAGCTCCGGCGAGCCGCTGTCACACCGCGGCTGGAGGCCGCGCGGGGGACCGGCGCCGCTGTCCGAATCGCTCGCAGCCGGTCTGCTGCTGCTGGCCGGCTACGCGGGAGACAGGCCGTTCTGCGATCCGATGTGCGGCACCGGGACAATCGCCATTGAAGCGGCGCTCATCGCGACGCGCACCGCACCGGGCTTGCGGCGCAGCTTCGCCATGGAGCGGTGGAGGTGGGTGGATGCCGGGCTGGCCAAGGCCTTGCGGCAGGAGCTGCGGGAGAGGCGATGCCGAGCACCGTACCCCGTCTGCGCGTTCGACGTCGACGCCAGGGCGGTGGGCGCCACGCTGCGCAACGCCCGCGAAGCTGGCGTGGCGAACGCGGTGAGCGTCACCCGCGGCGCCCTGCGCGACCTGCCGGCGCTGCCGGCGGGGACTCTCATCGTAGCCAACCCGCCGTACGGAGTGCGGCTCGGCGCCGCCGGCGAGCTACCCGAGCTGTACGGAGAACTGGGACGCACCCTCAAGAGCGCCGCGGCGGGTTGCACCGCCTGGGTGCTGGCCGGCGCGCCGGCGCTGCTGCCCTCGATGCGACTCGCACCGGCGCAACGCCTGGTGCTCTTCAATGGCCCCCTGGAGTGCCGCTATGTGCGCTACGATCTCCGCGACGGCTCGGGTGGTGGCCGGGGTGGGGGGCGGCCCGGGGGGAAGGACGAGAAGGCGAGTGCGGTCTCCCAGACTGGGGCAGTGGAGTAGGGCGGATCAGACTGAGGCCCCGGGGGCGGCCACGCATGTGGCGGCCTTGATCCCGGCCTATAACTGCGCCGGCCGCATCGGTCGGGTGGTGGCCGAGGTTCGCCGCCACGTTCCGCTGGTGGTGGTTGTCGACGACGGGTCCAGCGATGGCACTGGCGCGGAGGCCGAAGCCGCCGGCGCCCAGGTACTTGTCCATCCGGTCAACGCCGGCAAGGCGGCGGCGGTCAGGTCAGGACTGCGAGGCCTGCTCGGCGGACCGTACACACACATCCTGATGCTCGACGGGGACGGCCAACACGCACCGGCTGATATTCCAGCGTTCCTTCGCGCCGCGACGGAAGGCGCCGAGATGGTGCTTGGAAACCGCCTGTGGAACTGGTGGGAGATCCCTGCCGAGCGTTACTGGACCAACTTTCTCGGTACACGCGCGCTGGAGATCATGACCGGCTACCCTCTCGAGGACTCGCAGTGCGGTTTTCGCCTGGTGGCAGCCTCGCTCCTGCGGCGCATGGGGTTGGTGGGTAACAAGTACGCCATCGACACCGAGATTCTCATCCGCAGCAGAAAGCTGGGGGCCTCCTTCGCGCACGTGCCGGTGCAGGTGATCTACGGCGGCGTCGCGTCCCACTACCGCCCACTTGCCGACACCGTGCACATTGTGTTGTCCGCGGTGCGCTTCAAGGTCGACGACGGCGACCTGCGGGCCGACCCGGGACCGGACGGCTGGCGCGCCAGGTTTCCGGACTGAGGCACGCTGGCCGCCGGCCCGCGCCCCCGGCTTGCCAGGGCCATCGCGGCCACCTAGCATGTTGTGGCGGCCGGATGAGAGAGGTCACCGGATAGCCGGAGAGCCCGTGGCGGCCGCAAGACCGGAGGAGCTTCAGGCGGTGGGACTGGTTGGGTGTGCTGCGGGGATGGCCAGGGAGCGGGAGGACGTTCTCGGGTCGTACCCAGGTTCCCGGGACGGCACGTGGATGCGGCGCTAGTCACGGGAGGGTCGCGCGGCATCGGACGGGCGATCGTCGAGGCGCTCGCTGAGGACTACCGTGTCATCTTTCTCTACCGTTGCCGCGATGACGCGGCCCAGGCGGTGGTCAACCAGATAAGGGAGCGGGGTGGCGAGGCGGTTGCGCGCCGGTGCGATGTGACCGACGGGGCGAGCGTCGAGCAGCTTCTCGCCGAGTTCGAGGCCGAGCCGTTCACGGTGGTCGTCAACAACGCCGCCGTGCTCCGGGACGGCCACCTGCTCTTGATGGATGAGGAGCGGTGGCGCATCGTGATGGAAACGGCCGTGACCGGCGCCTATCGCATCACCCGCGGTTGCCTGCGTGGAATGCTGCAGCGACGGCGCGGCCGCATCATCAACGTCGGCTCGCTGAGCGGGGTCCTGGGTCAGCCGGGGCAGAGCAACTATGCCGCGGCCAAGGGCGCGCTGATCGCCTTCACCCGGGCCCTGGCGCGCGAGGTGGGGCGGTACGGGATCACCGCCAACGTCGTGATTCCCGGTTGGATCGACACCGAGCTGGTGCGGGCGCTGCCGGAGAAGCGGCGGCGCGAGGCACTGGGGGACGTACCGGTGGGGCGTTTCGGACGGCCGGAGGAGGTGGCGGCGGTGGTGCGGTTCCTGGCCTCCGAGGCGGCCTCCTATCTGACCGGTGCGACGATCCGCGCGGACGGTGGGGTCGGCGCGTAGGCGCGGCGTCCCGGGCGAGCGTCACGTAGTGCTTCGCCGTCGCCCCCCGGCTCGGCTATGCTTGCGGGCGGAGGACGACATGGCGGGAGTGTTCAAGGCGTACGACGTGCGCGGTCTGTATCCTCAGGAGTTGGACGAGAGCTTGGCCTACTCCGTCGGCTACCACTATCGCGCGATCCTCGACGCCGATGATCTCGGGCGCGGCGGCAAGATCGTGGTGAGTCACGACATGCGAAGTTCCTCCCCGCGCCTGGTGGCGGCTCTGAGTGACGGCCTGCGCACCGCCGGGCTTGGAGTCATCGACATCGGCCTGGCCACCACGCCGATGAATTACTTCGCCGTCGGCGCGCTGGGCGCCTCCGGGGGGATCCAGGTCACGGCCAGCCACAACCCGGCGGGTTACAACGGGTTCAAACTCAGCCGGAGGGACGCGATCCCGGTCTCTGCCGACTCCGGGATCGCCGTCATCGAAGACCTCGTGCGCCGCCAGCCGCCGCCCCCGCCCGAACCCCAGGCGGTCATCGACCGTCGTTCCGTCCTGGCGGAATACCGTACCCATGTGCTCGCCTTCATGCGCACCCGCGAGCCCCGCCTCGAAGTGGCCGTGGACGTGGCCAACGGGATGGCCTCGTTGTACGAGAACCTGCTCGCCGAGTTGAATGTCTCGTTGGTGCCGCTGTTCTTCGGTCTGGACGGCAACTTCCCCAACCACGAGGCCAACCCCCTCAAAGAGGAGAACCTACGCGCCCTCAAGCGGGCCGTGCGCGAGCACGGGTGCGCCCTCGGCATCGCCTTCGACGGCGATGCGGATCGCGCCATCTTCGTCGATGAGCAGGGCGAGACCGTGGGCGCGGATCTCATCACCGCGTTGCTGGCCCCCGAGATCCTGCGCCGCTTTCCGGGAGCGCCCATCGTCTACGACATCCGGTCCTCCTGGGCGACCAGGGAGGCGATCGAAGCGGCGGGCGGGACGCCGGTGAGAGAACGTGTTGGTCACTCGTTCATGAAGGCGACGATGCGGCGTCTGGACTCGCCGTTCGGTGGCGAGTTGGCGGGTCACTACTACTATCGGGAGAACTTCTTTGCGGACTCGTCCCTGATCACCGTGGTCGAAGTCCTCAACGCTGTGCGCGCGCAGGGGCGATCGCTGGGGGAGTTGCTGGCGCCGTTGCGGCGCTATGTGGGTACGGGCGAGATCAACTTCCACGTGGACGACAAGGAGGGGATGATCCGTCGTCTCGGGGAGGAGTTCAAGGACGGGAGGATTGACACCATCGACGGCATCAGCATCGAGTTCCCCGAGTGGTGGTTCAACGTCCGTCCCTCGAACACCGAGCCCTTGCTGCGCCTGGTTCTGGAGGCGCGCACCCCGGAGCTGCGCGAGGCGGCCAAGGCGAGGTTGCTCGCTATCCTCGGCGAGCCCGAGGGCGGCCACTGAGCCGGGCCTCCGGCGGGGCGCTGTCGGGGTTGAGGAGTCGGAACAACCCCGTGTCGCTTGACGAACTCACCCGCGGGTCCGGGTCTTGCTGCACGGCGTCGATGAGCGCCTCGACCACCACCGGATCGAACTGTCGTCCGGCCTCCGCCCGCAACTCTGCGATCGCCTCCTGCTGCTTGCGGCGGTGAGAATACGGCCGATCGGCAGTCATGGCGTCGTAAGCATCCACGGCGAGAATGATGCGTGCCTCGATGGGGATGTCCTCGCCTTTCAGGCCGCGGGGGTAGCCCGAGCCGTCGAAGTGCTCGTGGGCACACCGGATGATCTCGGCGGCCGCGCTCAGCTTGCCCATCCGCTCGACGATGAGCGCGCCACGCTCCGGGTGCGTGAGGATTTCCTGGCGTTCGCCGTCGTCGAGAGGACCGCTCTTGTTGAGGATCTCCTTGGAAATCGCAATCTTCCCAACATCGTGCAACACCGCCGCCACGGACAGGGTGAAGCGCCGCTGACTCGAGAACCTGGCCCAGCCGCGGCGCTCCAGTGCCTCGGCCGTTGCCATGACGAGGCGCTCAACCCGTTCGATGTGCTCCCGGGTGAACTGCGATTTCGCCTCGACCACCTCGGCCAGGGTCGAGATGATACCCATGTAGGTTCGGAGGAGCTCGTCGGCCATGCGGTTGAACTCGGTGGTGAGCGCACCCAGCTCGTCTTTTCCCTGCGGTTCGAGGCGCACCATGAGGTGGCCGCGAGCCATCGCCGCGGTACCATCGAGCAACGCCTGCAGCGGTGCTACCAGCCGCGCTGCAACGCCGCTGCCGAGAACGCCGGCGACCAGCAGCCCGGCGAAGAGGATGAGGAACCACGCGCGCACGCTGCGCTCCAGGGTGGCCGCCGAGCTGGAGGCGGGCGTCTGGAGAGCGACCGCGAGCGCCCGTCCGCCATCCAGGGGGGACACGACGGTGCTCGCCTGTACAGGCGCAAAAAACCTCTCGAGTCCCTTCAAGCCGGGGCGGCCGGCATGGCCGATTGCCGGCCCAGTCTGGTCGCGCCCCGGCCATTCGGCCAGGGGGTGGTCGCCTGCGAGGAGAGTCACTGAGGCAACGCCCGGAGCCAGGGACGAGAGCAGGCAGGCGTCCAGGGGTTCCGTGACCACCGCCCATCTCCGCTCCGCCGCCCGCGCTCCAGGAGCCGACACGCTGACCTTCAGCCCCGCGACACCCCCGGCGTCGCGCTGGACCCACGATGTCTCCTGGCCGCTTCCGATGCGCGTCGCGACGCGCGGCTCGGCAGGCAGCCAGCGAGTGCGCAGCCCCGGGCCGGCACCCCGTTCCCAGCGGTACGCGACGGCGGAGAGGTCCAGTCCCGAGTAGATCTCGACCCGCTCACATCGGTGGCGCAGCAGCACCTCGTTGAGCGCGATGGCCCGGTCGATCGCAGAGCGCTGGTCGAGTGTCGGAGCGAGTGCGGCCGCGTCCTGAGCCGCGCGGCGCAGGGCATCAAGGCGATGGCGGACCTGGCTTGCTACCAGGCCTGCGGCCCGCGCCAGCGAGGCCCGTTCCGAGTCCGCCGCGCTTCGCAGGGCGAGAAACAGGTTGACGGTTCCGATGAGCAGCGTGGCGCAGAGCACCAGCGCGGCGTGGGAGAGCACGAGTTGGCCCCGGAGTTTCACGGGGCCTCCCCGAACAGCTCGTCCAGGAGCTGGGGAGTGGACTCGAGAGGGCGAGCGCGCAGCGCCGCCCGCAGACTCTCGGCGGCAAAGCGGAAGCCTTGCTCCCAGCGCGAGGACGATGGCATCGGTTCGCCGCCTTCCACGGCCCTCAGGAAGCCGAGCGATGGGGGGTTGGGGACGGCTACACCGTTGACGAAGGCGTTTCGCACGACGGGGAGCCGCGACGTCCTGGCCGAAAGGCGCAGCTGCGTGTCGGGAGCGAGCAGGCGGAGCGCCACGGCGTGCGCCAGGTCGTTCCATGGCGAGCGCCTCATCACGATGAGGCTCTGATACCCCACCAGGGCGCGCGGCGGGTTGGGCGAGTCGCGGAAGGGCGGTACCGGGGCGACTGCAAACGACGGCGCAACCTGGCGAAGCGAGGAGACCAGCCAGGGGCCCGCGACGAAACTCGCCAGGCGCTCTTCAGCGAAGAGCTGCACGTGCAGCGAGGCAGGATCAGCCGCGGTCGAGACCGATCGCGAGGTGGGGTCGCTCCAAACGGGTGCGAGTGAGCGGAACAACGCGCCCACCGCTGCGGAGCTCCACGCGAAGGACCCGTCGGGATTCGTGATGCTCCCCTGGTAGGAGGTGATCAGGGGCACCAGGTGATACAGGTTGGCGAGGTCCACGCCGAACGGCACGACGCCGGCGGGCAGGTGGGCCGCAAAGATGTCGTCGAGGGTGCGCGGCTCGCTGGGCAGGAACCTCGGGTTGTAGACCAGGGCCAACGCTTCGGCGTTCAGCGGGTAGGCGAACAGCCTCTCGTCTTCCGAGACAGCAAGCAGCGCCTGGGTCACGACGCTCGCGCGCAGCTTCTCAGCGTGGGTGGCCGGGAGCTCGCCAATCAGCTTTCGCTCGACCAGTACCCCCAGCCAGTCGTTGGGCACGATGGCGATGTCGAGGTCGCTGGTTGGGTCGGGCGGGAGGTCGGTAAGCAGTCTCTCGTGGAGGGCTCCCAGTCCCACGACCTGCAACTCGACTTCTGCGATGTCGAGACCTGCGCAAGCGCGGAGCAACTCCTCGCGCAGTGTCTCGGCTGCGCCGCCGCCCCAGAAGGTGCCCAACCGGAGGCGCGGCGCGCCCTCCCCGTGGTCGCCACAGGAGGCCGCGATCGCGAGAACCACGACTGCGAGCATCGCCAATGGCCACCCGGGCCGCGCAGCGCCAGCGATCGTCATGGGTGCACGGCAGTCTAGCAGAGTAGCCGGAAGCGTGCCGGGAAGATGGTCTGCCTGCGGCTCGCTTAGGCCTCCGGCTTGCTGCGTTGGCCTGCGCACGGCGTCCTCGACGCAGGTTGTGGCTACGCCAGCGGGCGTCATGTTCGGCCGCCATGTCTGGGGAGCGCCATCGCGAACCTCGCTGTCGTCGGATCTCCCGGCCGGCTCCTAGGCCCGGCCTATGCGGCGCTCGATCTCGGCGTGGGGGAGACGCAGGACAATCGGACGGCCGTGGGGACACCGGTGAGGGTCCGCGGCGAGGGCGAGCCGGGCGAGCAGGTGTTCGGCCTCGAGGCGGGCGAGGGGGGCGTTCTTCTTGACCGCGGCCCGGCAGGCGAGGGCAGCGGCGACCCGCTGGCGGGTCGTTTCACCCGGGACGGCGCCCGCGTCCAGGTCGGCGAGGAGCGCCGGCAGGGAGTGCTGTAGCAGGGTCGGCGCCAGCCCGGCCGGGGCGGCGAGGACGCGCACGGAGGTTCCTGACAACGGCTCCAGCTCGAGTCCCAGCGATGCCAGCGCGGGGGCCAGTTCGACGGCCAGCGCGGTATGCTCGGCTCGAAGATCCACGACCACGGGGATGAGCAACGGCTGCAGAGGCGTCGTCTCGTTGCGCGCGAGCATCTCCTCGTAGAGAATCCGCTCATGGGCGACGTGTTGGTCGACGATCAGCAGGCCGTCAGCATCTTCGAGGACGAGGTAGGTGCCGCGATACTGCCCCAGCAGGCGTCCGAGTGCCGTGCTGGGAGCGGTGGCGGGCTGGGATTCGCCAGCTCCCTCGGCGACGATGGGAGGTTGTGCCGGTGGAGGGTACGAGAACGGCAGGCGGGTTTGGGTGACGGGAGCGGCTGGGGCGGTGATGAGGCGCTGGATCTCGGTTGGTCGCCGCAGGCGGGCCAAGGACGCGGCGAGAGCGATGGTGAGAGCGCTCGCGACGGCGCCAGGGTCGGCGAACCGGACCTCGGCCTTGGTGGGATGCACGTTGACGTCGACCATGGCAGCCGGCAGTTCGAGGTGCAGAAACCCGTCTGCCTCAAGGGTCCCCGAGGCGCCTCGCAGGGCGCGGTGAGCGACGGCGGTGAGAAGACGGTCGCGAACCACGCGGCCGTTGACGGCAAGGGTCAGCTGGCGCGCGCTCCGCGAGGCGAGGAGATAGCCGGTGATCCGGAAGGGACCGTGTTGGTGGGATATCGGGGTAACCTCCTGGGAGTGCCTGGCGCCCAGCACGTCCGGCAGGCGCGAGACCAGGTCGCGAGCGGGCGGCAGATGGAGGACGTTGCGGTCGTTGTGGATGAGGAGGAACGCCACGGCCGGTCTGGTCAGCGCGAGCGAAGTGAGCAGAGCGACGGCATGGCGAAGTTCGGTCTCGCGACTGCGCAGGAACTTGCGGCGAGCCGGGAGTCGCTCGAAGAGGTCGCCGGCGGTGATCTGTGTGCCGCGGGGCCGGGCGGTTGGGCGGACATCGCGGATGTGGCCGAATTCGCACTCGACGCGCGTGCCCTCGCCGTCGCCCACCGCAGTTGCGAGGGTGAGCCGGGAAACCGCGGCGATGGAAGGTAACGCCTCGCCACGGAACCCCAGCGTGGTGATGGCCTCCAGCCTCGAGTGCTCGCCCAGTTTGGATGTGGCGTGGCGCTCAAGGGCGAGCAGTGCGTCGTCGCCGTCCATGCCGCAGCCGTCGTCGGTGACGTCCACGGCGCCGATGCCTCCCTCCCGCAGGTGCACGGTGATGGTTCCGGCGCCGGCGTCGAGGGAGTTCTCGACCAGTTCCTTGACCACGGAGGCGGGTCTCTCCACGACCTCGCCCGCGGCGATGCGGTTGATGAGGCCGTCAGGGAGTAGCCGGATGTGGGGCACGCAGGGAAGGGTACGCCAGCCGCGCCGGCGGGGGAAGGCGGCGGGCCGGCAGCGGGAGTAGGGAGGTCCGCCACGCCGCGGCAGAAGACGAAGCTGTGGTGTCCGCAGGGATTGGGAAACGTGCGGGCCGCCCCGCGTTGCCGCGCCGCGCAACGATGTTCTTGGAATGCTCGCGGAGGTGGGACGTGGACTTCGAGCTGACCGAGCAGCAGCGAATGGTGCGGGACATGGTTCGGGAGTTCGCCGCTGAGCGCCTTGCTCCCGGCGCCGGCGCCCGGGACGAGTCCGGGGAGTTTGCGCACGACGTGTTCGGGGAGCTGGAGGCGTTGGGGCTGCTCGGGATGCTTGTCGAGGAACGCTACGGCGGCGCGGGCATGGACGCCGTGACCTACCTGCTGGCGGTGGAGGAGCTGGCGCGCGGGGACGCCAGCGTCGCGGTCGGCGTGTCCGTGACGAACTCGGTGTGCCAGTGGCCGACGAGGAGGCCGTGGTTCCGGCCGAAAACCTGCTCGCCGAGGAGGGCCGCGGGATGCAAGTCGCCCTCGCGACGCTGGATCATTCCCGCCTTGGCATCGCAGCGCAATCGCTCGGCGTGGCTCAAGCCGCCATGGACGAGGCGCTCCGCTACTGCCGCCAGCGGGAGCAATTTGGGAGCCCCCTCATCGAGCACCAGGCGATCGGCTTTCGCCTGGCCGACATGAACAGCGAACTGGAGGCGGCACGCTGGCTGACCTACCGTGCCGCCTGGCTGTCCGAGAGGGGTGGTGGCTGCACGCGTACCAGCGCGGAGGCAAAGCTGGTGGCCTCCGAGACGGCCAATCGGATCGTTGCAGCCGCCGTGCAGTTGCACGGCGGCTACGGATATTCTCGCGAGTACCCGGTGGAGAGGCTGTACCGCGACGCACGTGTCCTGACCATCTACGAGGGGACGAGCGAGGTGCAGTGCATGGTCCTGGCGCGCCTCCTCAAGGACGTGGATTTTACCGCCCCCAGGTGAACTCCGCCCCGCTCACTCACGCGAGAACGGCCCGACGAGGCGGGGCGCGAGAGTCGGGGTGGCGGGTGGTGCAGCCCGAGAGTTGTCCGATCGACGGCCGGGGCCCGCGCCGGAGTCGCCACCGGCGCGGGCGTCAGGCACCTCAATCCTCGATGTTGATGGCGATGGACCTCGCTTTCGCCTCTTCCCGCTTGGCGAGTGTGAGGTAGAGGACACCGTGTCTGTAGTTCGCCTTGACCTTCTCCGGGTCGATGTTGGTGGGCAGAGTGAAGGAGCGCTCGAAGGAGCCGTACGCACGCTCCACGCGGTGGTACGTCTCTCCCTCGGCCGCCTTCTCGAAATTGCGGCTTCCCTTGATGATCAGGATGCCGTTTTCGACGGCGACGTGCACGTCCCTGGGGTCGATCCCCGGCACCTCGACCTGGATATCCAGCGCCTCGCGGGTTTCGCGAACGTCCACCGCCGGAATCCAGGCGGAAGAGAGGTAGTCCTCTCCCCCGCGCGGCCGCCGTCCCCATACCTCGTCGAAGACGCGGTTCATGCGCTCCTGGAGAGTTCCGATTTCCTTGAAGGGGTCCCAACGAACGATGGCTGGCATGGCTTGTGTCCTCCTTTCCTGGCCTTTGTCTTCTCGGTCGCCCGTCCGGGCGGCCTGGGGTCAATATAGGATCTTAGCGCAAGTTTGTCAAGTCCGCTTATGAGGAATGAAAGGGATATGAGCACATAGGCATCATACCGCGGTCTGACGGAAGCGGAAACAACTGTGCGCGGGCCGGCGTAGTAGCTTGACGATGGGGGCGGTCATGACAGCATGGCTTTTTGTTGCACTCGCGGCGACGAGCCCGGCCCTGGGTGTACGAGTCGAGGTGCAGCCGCTGGGGCGGGGTGAGGTGGGTACGGTGGTGGGCATCGCTCTTCAGATTGCGCCCGAGGACCGGGCGCGAGTTGGCGCGCGAGCGATGGTGGAGGTCTGGCTGGTTGCCGGTGACGAGGTGGCGGACACACACAGCGCGGTGCTCGAACTGGCCCCGGACGGAAGCGCTCTGTTCTACCGCGAATGGCCTGTGGGAGTCGGGGAGGTGCGGCTGAGCGTGCGATCCCTGGACGGTTCGGTCGGTGGGGCCTGGTCGGGTGCGGTCGTGGTGACCGAGGAGCAACACCCCTTTACGCTTCCCGAGGATGCGCCGCCCGACGCCGTGGCGCTGGCGGTCCTGCCGCCGGCCCTCGGGGTGGTCCGCTTTCGGCCTCCGCCCAGAACCGGTGGGGTTGGCGCCCTGCTCCTCGAGCTGGAGGCACCCGCCGACGCTGAGCGGGTGGAGTTCTTTCAGAATGATGAGCTTCTCTTCGAGAAGCGCCGGCCGCCGTGGAGCGTGTCGGTCACCCTCGGCAGCGTGGCGGTGCGTACCGTTGTCCGGGGCGTGGTGTGGAGTCGAGACGGCCGCTTTGTCGGCGAGGACTCGGTGGTGCTCAACGCGCCATCCGGAGCGATTCCCGTGCAAGTTCTGCTGGCACCCGAAGGAAAGGAAGTTGGTCACCGCACGGTGACCGTCGCGGTTGGGCGCGAAGGGGCCGTGGATGTCGAGCTGCGCGGCGACGATCGCCTGCTCTCCCGCTGGAGCGCCTGTCCCTGTGTGGTGCGCGTCCCGGCCGCCGAGCTGCGAGCGATTCGGGTCCTGTCGGCGACGGCGCGCGCCTCCTCGGATGAGCGGGGCGAGGCGGTGCTGGTCCTCGGCAGCACGGGATTCGTGGACGAGATCCGGGTGGAGCAGGTGGAGCTCGCCGTTGTCGTGCTTGACGCCAACGGTGCTCCGGTCTCAGGGCTCGGGCCTGAGGACTTCGAGGTGTACGAGGATGAGCAGCGGGTCGAGGTGGTGGGTTTCTCCCGTACGAGCGATCTGCCCCTGTCACTGGGGCTGGCCGTCGACACCTCCGGCTCGATGCGCGAACCGTTTCCGGCCGTGCGCGCCGCAGTTTCCGGCTTCGCGTCCGAGCTGTTGCGGCCCGGCGACGCCGTGTTCCTGTCGACCTTCGACTTCGATGCCCAGGTGGTCGTGCCGTGGACGGGGGAGGTGCGGGCGGTGAGCGACGCGCTGCGTGCCACCACTCCGGAAGGCGGGACGTCCCTGCACGATGCGTTGGTCCTCAGCCTCGAGGAGTTTCGGTTCCGCCGCGGTCGCACCGCCCTCGTCGTGCTCACCGACGGCGAGGATACGACGTCACGCACCGGGTGGGATGTGACCACGCGCTTTGTGCGCACAATGCGGGTTCCGATCTTTCCGATCGGCTTTAGGATTTCGAAGCTTGAGGTGAGCACGCGAAACCGGCTGCAGAGGCTGGCGCGCGAGACCGGAGGGCAAGTGTTCTTCGCCCCCAAGAACGGGGAACTGCGCGAGGCGTACGCCTCGATCGCCGCCCAGCTGCGATCCCAGTACCTGCTCTCCTACCGATCCCCGTCGCGCAAGGGGGAAGACGAATTTCGGGCGGTGCGCGTGATGGTCAGGGGCGAGGGCCTGACGGCGCGCACGATTTCGGGCTTCTACCCGGGGCGATGACGTGTCGGTCGAAGTATGATGGCGATCGTGAGCGACGACCAATCGCGCCGCCCCTGGGGCCACTACGAGGTCTTGCTGGACGAGGCGAAGTACAAGGTGAAACGGATCGTTGTCGGCCCCGGGAAGCGTCTCTCGCTGCAGCGTCACCAGCGCCGGCAGGAACACTGGTTCTTCGTCCAGGGCCAGGGGGTCGTGACCGTAGGCGGCGAGGAGCGACCGGTGACCGCGGCCCAGGCGGTCGACATTCCGCGCGCCGCAGCTCATCGCGTCCACAATTGCGGCAGCGTTCCCCTCGTCTTCGTCGAGGTGCAGACAGGCGAGTATTTCGGGGAGGACGACATCGAGCGTCTCGAAGACGATTACGGCCGCGCGTAGCCCGCCGTCTCATTACAATGGACACGATGGATTGCACTTCTCGACCGCTTCCGCCCCCTGTCCCCGCTGGTGGCCGCGTCGGCCTAGTGGGGCTGGCCTCACCGATGGATGCCAGTTCTCTGCGGCGGGGAGTGGCGGCCCTGGAGGGGGCGGGCTTCGAAGTCGTTTCCCCAGGCAACCTGGCGGCGCGCGACGGGTACCTGGCGGGCGATGACGAGGTACGCCTGGAGGCGCTTCACGCGGTGCTCGATGCCTCCCCGCATGCCATCCTGGCCAGCCGCGGCGGGTACGGCGTGATGCGTCTCCTGTCGCGCCTGCCCTGGGACAAGTTGTCAGCGTGGGGCGGCTGGGTGGTGGGTTTCTCCGACCTGACAGCGCTCCACGCGGCGCTGTCGACTCGATTTCCGTTTGCCACGTTGCACGGCCCGATGCTGGGCGGCCTCGGCCGCGAGACTGGCGAGCGGGCCGATGTTCTGGCGTGGCTGCAGGGTGGGCAGAGAGCCCCGATCTTCCGCATCCCCAGGCGCGGGGTGGTGCGCGACGGTGTCGCCCGCGGGGTGGCGATTGGCGGCAATCTCTCGATCCTGGCGGCTCTCGTCGGCACTCCGTTCGAGGCGGAGTACGACCGTGCTGTGCTCTTCCTCGAGGAGGTGGGGGAGCCGGCCTATCGGCTCGATCGCTTGTTGACGCAACTGGCGCTCTCTTCTAGACTCACGCGGGTCAGCGCCGTGGTGGTGGGAGAGATGACGCGATGCGGCGGCGGTGTGCGGGGGTGGCGGTCTCGCTGGCGCCGGCTGCTGCTCGAGGCAGCGCCGCAGGCGGTGGTGGTGGAGGGGGTGCCCTTCGGGCACGGTTCGCGCAACTACGCGTTTCCCCTCGGGGTCGAGGTGGAAGTCGATACCGCCGGCCGGACGATCCGGCGTACAGGCGGCTAGGTGGGGACGATGGACGAGAATGGCGCCGCGGCTGGAAAACTGCAGCGTTTCAAACGGACCTTCGCCGAAGGCTCGGTGATCTTCCGCCAAGGGGATCCGGGTCACGACATGTTCATCCTGCAGCAGGGCCAGGTTGAGATCTCGCAGGATCTGGGAGGTGAGAAACGCACCCTGGCGATCCTCGAGAAGGGCGATTTCTTCGGTGAAATGGCGTTGCTCGAGGACTATCCCGAACGCTCGGCCACGGCAAGAGCCATCACCCTCACCCAGGTCCTGCAGCTACGCGGGTCGGACTTCGAGGAACTGGTGCAGACCAAGCCGCGCGTGGCGATGAAGATGATGGCCAAGCTCTCGGAGCGCCTGCGCGAGTCCAATCGACGGCTTGCCGAGATCCTGGACAAGCCGGTGATCAAGGACACCTTGCCGCCGCTACCCACGAGCCAGGGGATCGAGGCCTGGGCGGTCGTCTTCCACGAGAAGGCAGGTCGGACGTTTCCGCTGCGCGCCGTGGGTGACACGACTGTTGGCCGGCACGACCCGGTCACCGGGGTGACTCCGGATATCGACCTGTCGGGACTGGACCCCGAGCGGACCGTGTCGCGCCGGCACGCCATGATTCGATTTCTGGAAGGGTCATTCACGGTGACCGAGGTCAATTCCTCCACCAACGGCACGTTCGTGAACGGCGTTCGCCTGGATCCCTTCACGCCGCACCCGCTGAACGACGGCGACCTCCTGCAGCTTGCCACAGTGACGCTGGTGCTCCGTCTGCTCGCTCGCGCCAGGTGAGGCTCTCACTCACCGATTCGGCGGCGGTGATCCCGGGTGTCGGCTCCCGCACCGCTGCAGCACTTCTCGCCGGCGGAGTCCGCACCGTCGCCGATCTCCTGTGGCATCTCCCCCACCGCTGGGAGGATCGGGTCAGCCCGACAGCGCTGCGCGAGGTTCGTGAGGGCGGCGACGCCGTCACGGTTTATGGCACGCTCGTCGATCTCAGGCTGAGACGGGTGCGCTCGCGGCTGTCGATCGTCGAGGCGGCGATCAGTGACGGCCACACGTCATTGGGTGTGGTGTGGTTCAATCAGCCCTATCTCGCCTCTTCCCTGCAGATTGGCCAGCGCCTGTGGCTGCACGGGCCGGTCAGGCCGGGGCGGCTTCTCGGCCTCCAGCTGCAGTCGCCGGAGTGGGAGGCCGAGTCTGACGACGGGGAGGCGGTGCATCACGGACGCATCGTGCCGGTCTACCGCCGGCTGGGCTCCCTCGCGGGCCGGCGCCTGCGAACGCTGATGGTTCGGGTGCTTCGGGATCTCGACCGGACCATGCCCGACCTGCTGGCCGGTGTGGCCCCGCCGGGCGAGGCGGCGCTCGGGCTGGTCGATGCCATGGCCGAGACCCATTTTCCTTTGGCGGTGTCCGGCGCCGATCAACGAAGGGAGCTCCTCCGCCGCCTGCACGCGCGTTTGACCCCCGCCCAACGTCGCCTCGCACAGCATGAGCTGGTGGGGCTCGCGATGGCTCTGGAGCGGGCGCGCCAGGCGCGCCGCTCGCAGCGCGCCGAACCGTGTAGGGTGAGCGATGAGGTTCGCGCCCGGGCCCGCGCGGTGCTGCCGTTCCGCCTGACCAGGGCGCAGAGGAAGGCCCTCCAGGAGATCGTTGCCGACCTGCAGCAGCCGGTACCAATGGGCCGTCTGCTGCATGGCGACGTGGGTGCCGGCAAGACCGTGGTCGCCGTGCTGGCCGCTCTCGTGGTGGCAGATGGCGGCGCCCAGGTAGCGGTTCTGGCACCTACCGAGCTGCTCGCCCAGCAGCACCACGCGACCTTTTCGCACCTGCTTGCCACGACGGGCCACCGGGCGGCGCTGCTGGTGGGGTCGATGGCGGACGCCGAGAAGCAGGGGATACGCGAAGGGCTCGCGAACGGGACCGTCCTGATCGCGATCGGCACGCACGCCCTCTTTCAGGAGTCGGTCAGCTTCGCACGGCTCGGCCTGGCGATCATCGACGAGCAGCATCGCTTCGGGGTGGCCGAGCGCGAGCGCCTGCTGGGCAAGGGGCGCGCGCCGCACGTGCTGATCATGAGCGCCACGCCGATCCCTCGCTCCCTGGCTCTGTCGCTCTACGGAGATCTCGAGGTGTCGGTTCTCGACCAGCTCCCGCCGGGCCGCGTACCGGTGCGGACGGTGGTGCGTGAGGGGAAGGTGCGCGCCCGGGTGATGGAGTTCGTGGCCCGGGAAGTTGGCTCCTCCGCGCAGGCCTACTGGGTATTTCCGTACATCGAGGAATCCGACGACGTGTCGGTGCGCGCCGTGGCCAGCCATGCCCGCGAGGTGCGGCGCGGTCTGCCCGGCGTGTCCGTGGGGGTGATTCACGGACGGTTGCCTGCGGCGGAACGGGAACGGGTCATGGCGGCGTTCGCGGGCGGTGAGCTCGCGGTGCTGTGCGCCACGACGATCATCGAAGTAGGCGTCGATGTCCCCCGGGCCACCGTGATGGTGATCGAGAACGCCGAGCGCTTCGGGCTGGCGCAACTCCACCAGCTACGCGGCCGGGTGGGGCGCGGGCGCCGCGCCTCGTACTGCATCCTCTTGCTCGGCGACTCCTGTCCTCCCGAGGCGCGGGAGCGGCTCCGGCGATTCGCCTCGCTGGCCGATGGCTTCGCCGTTGCGGAGGAGGACTTTCGCCAGCGCGGCCCGGGAGAGTTCACCGGGCTGCGACAGTGGGGCAGGCCGGATCTCAAGCTGGCCGATCTGCGCGTCCACCGGGAGGAGCTGGAGTTTGCCTGCGGGCTCGCCCGCCGCTGGGCGGAGGAGGGCACTCTGGACGGCAGGGTGCGTCTGCTTGGCGGCCTGGGTGGAGGGGACGTCGGCCCGGCATGACCGCGGCCGTCTGCGTCGGCGGCTGGACCGCGGGAACCGAGCGAGTACAATTCCTGCTATGGCAAATCCGGAGCACCTCAAGCAGCTCCTCTCGGGCGGCTGGCCGGCCTGGCGCCAGGCTAACCCCAGAATCGTTCCCGATCTGGTTGACGCTGATCTGACCGGTGTCGACCTTTCCGGCCTCGACCTCTCCAAGGCCATCCTTTCGCGGGCGCGGCTCGAGCGATGCTCCCTGCGGGGGGCCGTACTCCTCGGCGCCACCGTCGACGGTGTACGCGCAGCCGGGGCGGTGTTCGATGGGGCGGACCTCGCCAATGTCCGTCTCGACCTGCTTGACCTGCGCCAGTGTTCGTTCGTGAAGGCGAGCTTCTCGGGCGCATCGTTCCGCGGCACCAACCTCTCCGGGTGCATGCTCGACGGGGCCAATCTGGCCAATGTGAACCTGGAAGGCGCGGTGCTGGAAAAGGCGAGTCTGGCTAAGGCCGACCTCACCGATGCGTCGCTGCGCGGCGTGCGCCTGGAGGGCGCAACCCTGTCCCGGTCGCGGCTTCGCGGTGTCATCCTCGAGGGTGTGGCGCTCGGCGGCAACGATCTCTCCTACGCCGACCTCGAGGGTGTGCACGCGGCCCGCGCCCAGCTCGATGGCGCCAACATGGCCGGTGCGGTGCTGCGCCGGGCGGTGCTGCGTGAGGCCTCGCTGCAGCGGGCCATCCTCACCAAGGCTGACCTGAGTGAGGCGCAGCTTTCGCACGCACGTTTCAACGGCGCCAATCTCGAGGGCGCCGTTCTGGCCGCCTGCGACGCCCAGGGCGCGGATTTCCGCCAAGCGCGAATTGCCGGATTGGTGCTGGAAGGGAGCCAGCTGGCCGGGGCTCAGTTGGAGGAGCTGGATCTGCGCGTCGCCCGCCTCAACAAGGTCAGCTTCGTGCGCGCCAACCTCGGCCGCTGTCAGTTGAGTGAGCTGAACGTGCGCTCGTGTCGCTTCGAGCAGGCGCGGTTGGAGGGTGCAGACCTGCGAGCCGCTAACCTGGAGGGGGTGAACCTGCAGGGCGCCCGCCTTTCCGGAGCGCAGTTCCGCAACGCCCGCATGCGCCAGGCAAACCTCTCCGAGGTCCAGGGACAGGGGGCGAACTTCTCCGGAAGTGACATGATCTACGTCTCGCTGGATGAGGCCGATCTTACCGGTGCCGACCTGCGTTTCGCCCGTCTGGTCGGCGCCAGTTGCCGGCGCACGAGTTTTCGCTGGGCCAACCTGCAGGGCGTTGACCTCTCCAAGGCAACGTTGAACGGCTCGAAACTGTGGAAGGCCAAGTTCAGGAAGGCCAAACTCCCGGGTGCCTGGCGGGTGTGGACGTGGCTCCTCGCGCTGCCCGGCCTGTTCGCCAAGGCGCAGACCCATGGCCTCGCCTACGAACAGAAGAGTCGCCAGCGCCGAGCCAGGGAGACGGCCGAACTGGTCCGGGACCTGGAGGAGAAGGATCCCCACCTGAAGCGCGCTGGACGCCGGCCACCCGGCCGGTAGGCGGAACGGCTCGGGGACGCAGGTGCGCCCGCGGTGGTCTCCCGCGGGTTTGAGCTATGCTGACCGGAAGTGGCGAGGCGGGCGCCGTGCGCGCCAGCGGAGGGGGATGGAATGGAGGAGCTTGTCGCGATTGTCCTGGGTGGTGGCGCGGGCGAGAGGCTATTTCCCCTCACCAAGGAGCGGTCAAAGCCCGCCGTGCCGCTGGCTGGCAAGTACAGACTCATCGACATACCCGTGTCGAACTGCATCAACTCCGCCGTCTGGCGCATGTACGTGCTCACCATGTTCCAGTCGGCGAGTCTGAACTCGCACCTCGCCAACTCGTACCGCTTTGACGCGTTCTCGCGCGGTTTCGTCCAGGTGCTGGCAGCGGAGCAACGGCGCGGCCATACCCGCTGGTTCGAAGGAACGGCGGACGCCGTACGGCAGAGCTGGCACCACGTCTCGGATACCCCGTCAACGCATGTGCTGATCCTCTCCGGTGACCACCTCTACCGCATGGACTATCGCGACTTCCTGCGCGCCCATGTGGCCGCCGGCGCACACGCCACCATCGCGGTGAAGCCGGTATCACGCCGGGAAGCTCCGGAGCTGGGGCTGTTGAAGGTGGATGGCCGTGGCCGGGTCGTGAGTTTCTTCGAGAAGCCGAAGAGTGACAGTGAGTTGGATGCCATGGCCGTGGACACGAAGGCGTTCGGGCTGTCGGCGGAGGAAGCGGCGGCGCGGCCTTTCCTGGCTTCAATGGGCATCTACATCTTCTCCACCTCGGTCCTCGAAGCCCGTCTGGCGGCCGACGAGAGCCACACCGACTTCGGCAAGCACGTCATTCCCAACATGATCGCCGACCATCACGTGCAGGCCTACTGCTTCGACGGGTATTGGGCCGACATCGGAACGGTGCGGTCCTTCTTCGACGCCAACATCGACCTCACCCGTCCACTGCCCCGCTTCAACATCTTCGATCCGGTCCGTCCCGTCTACACCAACACCAGATTTCTTCCCGGGGCGAAGGTCAACAGCGCCTCGGTGGAGAACGCCATCCTTTGCGAGGGGGCCATCGTCGATCGGGCGATGGTGCGCGACTCGATCCTCGGGGTGCGCAGCCGGGTGCAACCGGGTGCGACGATTCAAGATTGCTACGTGATGGGGGCCGATTACTTCGAGGCGGCGGAATCGCTTCGCGAGAGACGAACGGCGATCGGCATCGGCGAGGGATCGTACATTCGCGGGGCGATCGTCGACAAGAACGCCCGCATCGGGCGGGGGGTGCAGTTGGTCAATCGGGAGGGGCTCGACACCTACGATGACCCCGGCGGCCGGCTGCACGTCCGCGAGGGAGTCGTGGTGGTGACCAAGAACGCGCTGCTGCCAGACGGCTTTGTGTTCTGAGTTTCCACTGCCCTGGGGTGTGGCGAGGAGGTCATGTGAAAACGCGGATCACGGAGAGCTTCGGGCTTCGATACCCCATCGTGCTGTCCGGGATGAGTTGGATCTCGGTGCCGCGGCTGGTGGCGGCCGTATCGCAGGCGGGGGGCTTGGGAATCCTCGCTACCGGCGTGCTCAACGCCAAACAGACGCGGCAGGCGGTGCGGGAGGTTAGGGCGCTCACGGATCGCCCATTCGGGGCCAACGTGACGCTCTACTTTCCCGGTGCCCGCGAGAACGCCCGGGTTCTCCTGGAAGAACAGGTGCCGGTGATCAACTTCTCGATGGGGAAAGGGGACTGGATCACCGCGAAGGCGCACGCGTACGGTGGCAAGACGATCGCCACCGTGACCACCGCTCGACACGCGGCCAGCGCCGCCGAGTATGGCACCGATGCCGTCCTGGTCACCGGGCACGAAGCGGCGGCCCATGGCAGCGACGTCACGTCGATGGTGCTCATTCCGTCGATTGCGGACGCGGTGTCGATCCCGCTCATCGCCGCCGGAGGTTTTGCCGACGGTCGCGGGCTGGCCGCCGCGCTGGCGCTCGGCGCCGACGCAGTGGCCATGGGAACCCGGCTCATGAGCACCCGGGAGAGCCCGGTGCACGAGCGCTGCAAGACGTTCGCGGTTGAGAAGGATGCGGGAGACACCGTGTACTCGTCGCGGTTCGACGGGCAGCCGTGCCGGGTGATGCGGGCGCAAGGCTCGGCCCGCGCCATCCGGCGCGGACTCGACCTCAAGCGAGCGTTCTTTTCCTCGCGGGAGATCGCCGCCATGCTCCAGGTCAACCACCTGAAAATGACCATTGGCGTGCTGGCTTCGGGCTGGAAGAACGTGCGGCAACTGGCCTACCTGGCCAACGCCTTCAAGGCGTTCCGTATCGCCACGACCGAGGGGGACGACGAGCGCGGGGTGCTGCCGCTGGGGCAGGCCACCGGGCT
This sequence comes from Acidobacteriota bacterium, assembly GCA_037444085.1. Classification (GTDB taxonomy): domain Bacteria; phylum Acidobacteriota; class Thermoanaerobaculia; order Thermoanaerobaculales; family Thermoanaerobaculaceae; genus CALEVZ01. The sequence continues at coordinate 21,222 of JBBINC010000007.1, forward strand.
GGTGCGCGACGTCCCGACGGTGGCGGAGCTGTTCGAGCGGATCGTGGCCGAAGCGGAAAGCGCCGGGGCGCGACTGGCGACGGCGTCGGCCTGAGCGGGCGCGCAGGCTTGTTGGGGGCTGGTGGGGCCGGCCAAGCCAAGGGAGGATGCGAGCATGTCCGAGTCCATGACGTTCAAGATCTCCATGGAGAGGGTCGAAGGCCTCGAGTTTCGGGTTCGCTTCGACTGGCCCGAGGTGGAGGACGTGATCCTCGACGAACCGAGCCCGCTGGGACATCAGCGCGGCCCCAACGCCTCGCGGCTGGTTGCCGCCGCCGTCGGCAATTGTCTCACCGCCAGTCTCCTCTTCTGTTTGCAACGCTCGAAGGTCGATGTCGGACCGGTGCGTACCGAGGTCGAAGGGTCGCTGGCGCGCAATGAGCGCGGCCGCCTCCGCATCGCCGGGTTTCGCGCCCGCATCCACCTGCCGGTGACCGGCGATGAGCGCGACAAGTTGGCCCGCTGCCTGGGGCTGTTCGAGGACTACTGTGTGGTGACGGCGAGCGTCAGGGACGGGATCCCGGTCGACGTGGAGGTGGTCGACCGCGACGGCCGCTCCCTCCTGGTGGCTCACGAGGCGTGATCGCCACCACGACGGCCGGGTAACATGATTCGCCGCTTCTCCCCATCGCGCTGGGGGCGGTAGAGGATTGCGACGCCGCCCACCACCCCGACGCACTCGGCGCTGATCCGCGCGGCGATGGTGGCCGCCAGGTCGCGGCGCTCCACCCGGTCGCCGGGGAGGGCGACCTTGATCAGCTCGCGAGCCGCCACGGCGTCCTCGCTGGCGGCGAAGACCGGATCAGTGGGACCTTCCTTGCCGACTCTGACGGCGGGACGCATGGCATGGGCGAGGCCGCGCAGATAGGTTCGCTGGAATCCCTCGAGTCGCGTCATGAACTCCCCCGGCGGGCCGAAATCGGCCGGCGGCTGCGGAGGGTAGCATCGCTCGGGTTTCGGCGCTCAGGGCGCCATCCTATACTCCCGGCGAGGGTGAGCGGGGATCTGCGCGTCGAATCGCTTCACGTTCCCGTCGGGAACATGGATGAGTTGCACCTTCGCCACCTCTGGGCAGCCTCCACGGGACCGCCCGTGTTGTTCGTGCACGGGTCCATCGAGAACGGACGCGTCTTCTACTCCAACTCCGGCCGCGGACTGGCCCCGTTTCTGGCGCGACGCGGCTTCGATTGCTACGTGGCCGATCTGCGCGGGCGGGGCGCGAGTCGTCCGGCCATCTCCAGCAGCTCACACTACGGCCAGACCGAGGCCATCGTCGAGGACCTCGCCGCCCTGGCGGCCGCTATCGAGAAGCGTCGGGGCGAGATCCTCCAGCACTGGGTGGCTCACTCCTGGGGAGGGGTTCTGGTGTCGTCTCACCTGGCTCGCTTTCCCGAACGCATCCCCCGAGTGGCCTCCCTGACCTACTTCGGCGTCAAGCGCCGCATCCTGGTCCGCAACCTGGCACGGCTCCTGATGATCGATCTGGGGTGGCGGGGGATTCACACGCTGGTCGCGGCCGTGGTTGGCTACCTGCCGGCGCGCCGGCTGGGCTTCGGCTCGGACAACGAGACCCGCCGCTCCCACGCCCAGTGTCGAGCCTGGGTTCGAGACGGCCCGTGGATTGATCCCGGGGACGGCTTCGACTACGGCGGCGCGCTGCGCGCCGTGTCGTTGCCCCGCTGCCTGTACCTTGCCGCAGCTCGAGATGGGTGTCTTGGCAACCCGCAAGACGTGCAGGCGTTCATCGCCGAATCGGGGCCGCACGAGTGCCACTTCCGGTTGCTCGCCCGCGCCCGCGGCAACCTTCACGACTACGGCCACATCTCCATGCTCACCCACCCCGATGCGGAGCGGGACCACTTTCCGCTGGTGTCGTCGTGGATCGCCGGCGGGAGGGTGTAGAATCCGCGTTTGCCTCGGCCGCTCACGGCGGGCCAGAGGTACGGGAGGACAGACATGAAGCAGCTGGGCGCGGTATTCGTGATGATCATCGCGGTGGCGTCAATCGCCGCAGAGCCGCCGGCGTTCCCGAACGAACAGGACAAGGCCAGCTACGCCATCGGGCTGCAGATTGCCCGCAACATGAAGGCGCAGGGGGTTCCACTGAACGTGGACGCGTTCGCCAGGGGCTTCCAGGCGGGCTACGCGGGTGCACCGGCGTTGCTGAACGACGAGGAGTTACAGCAGACCTTGCAGGCGTTTCAGCAGGAGATGATGAAGAAACAACAGCAGGCCATGGCCGCCGAGGGTGCCGCGAATCGGGAGCAAGGGAAGGCGTTTCTCGAGGCCAACAAGGGCAAGGCTGGGGTCGTCGCGCTGCCCTCGGGGCTGCAGTACAAGGTGATCAAGGAGGGAACGGGCAAGAGGCCGACCGCGGATAGCACCGTCAGGGTTCACTACCGCGGCACGCTGCTCGACGGTACCGAGTTCGACAGCTCCATCAAGCGTGGCCAGCCGGCCGAATTCCCCGTCACCGGCGTGATCAAGGGGTGGACCGATGCGTTGCAGCTCATGCAGGAGGGCGCCAAGTGGGAGCTCTACATCCCGGCGTCGCTGGCCTACGGTGACCAGGGAGCCGGAGGGTTGATCAAGCCGGGCGCCACGCTGGTCTTCGAAGTCGAACTGCTGGAGGTGAAGTAGTTAGGGGAAGAGTAGCTCGCCGTCCTGGCGGGGGCGCGTCGCCTGGATCGACACGAACGCCAACTGGCGCCGCGGGAAGCTTGGACACTTCGGCGGTGGAGCAGCAGGCCCCCACGCGGACACGGGCACGGGCCCCGGTCACCGACACGGTCTGCGGACACTGACACGAACACGGTCGGGGGGTCGCGGCCGGCTGCCTTTCCACCCCGCCCTGCTTCCCGCTAGCAGCCGACCAGCCTCGAAGCCGACTCCGCCGGGGGGCTTGCCAGGGCGCTGCGGTGGTGTAAGAATAGTGAGGAAGAACGCGGTCTTCGGCACCCGCACATGGGGTGCGGGCAGCGCGACAGAGCATTTCTCGAGGACGCGGGGAGCGAGGCCATTTCCGCCAAGGTTTTCGTCGGTAACCTGAGCTTCAAGACCACCAGGGATGAGCTCAACGATATTCTCTCCGAGGCAGGGGAAGTGGTGAGTGTCCACCTGCCGGTGGAACGTGAGACGGGCAAACCCCGCGGCTTCGCGTTCGTGGAGTTCGCCACCGCCGAGGCAGCCGAGAACGCGATTCGGCTGTTCGACGGCCGCGAGATCGGCGGCCGCAGGCTGCGCGTCAACGCCGCGGAGGACAGACCTCGTCGGGAAGACGGCGCCGATCAGCGCGGCCCGTCGCGGTTCGGCCCGCGCCCAGGCCCGCCCCCAAGACCGGCAGGGGGGTCTCGATTCGCGCCGCGGGACATCGTGCCGGACGTGTTGCCGTTTGCGGAGAAACCGGGGCGAGATCGCTGGGCCCGACGAAATCAGCGCAACAAACGCCACCCGGACGACTGATCACGCCGCTGCTCGCCTGGTATTGGGCGAGACGCGCAGCTCATCGTCGCCAGCGCAGATCCGGGTACGGCGTGCGGACCCGCCAGAGGATGAAGGCCGAGACCAGCAACGCCGCGGCCGCGAGCGCGTAGAGCGTCGCCGACGCCTCATCGAGTGGCGCTTTGAGGAAAGCGGCCCACAGGGCCAGCGCGTTGTTCAGGGCGTGCCAGACCACGGCGGGCAACACCGAACCGGTGAGCAGCGTGACGCCGGCAAGCAGCATGCCGAGGTACGCGGTGGGCGCGATGCGGAACAGGGCGACGTGGAAGACCCCGAACACCACTCCCACCGCGAGGACCAGGGCGACCGGGTGCAGGCGGCGGTGGAGCCCATAGGTGAGCAGCCCGCGGAACGTCAGTTCCTCGCAGATGCCCGGTAGAACGGCGAGGAACAACACGGCCTGCCAGAACGGCAGGGCCTCCGGCAGCAGGGCCTCGGAGAAGCCCTCGAGAATCTCGGGGGGCACAGGGACGATGAGATTCGCCAGACGAAATACGGCGATACCCGTGAGCAGCCCGGCCGGCGCGCCGATGACGACGGCGATCCACACTGGCCAGCGCACCGGACGCAGGGCCAGGGCGCTGCGCGGGTTCAGCCGGTAGCGGCGGACGAGGACGAGCGTTCCCACCAGGAAGATGCCCACCAGATTGACGGTCGCCTGGGCGCGAATATCGAACTTCCCCTCGAGGTTGAGTGAGACGACCAGCAGGATCGCCCACAGCACCGCGAAGGCGCGCAGCACGTGCCGCTGGAAGAGCTGCGGCGAAGGCTCGGCTCCGGCAGGTTCGGTGGCGACCGCGATCAGTCGCTCGGCCGACAGGGTTCGCTCGGCGGCCAGCGCTGCGCCCGCGGCGGTGCCCGCGTTGACCAGCCAGGTGAGCAGCAGCATGGGCACGTCGGCGGCGCCGGTGAGAATCTCCTTCACCCCGACGGCGACGCCGGCGATGGGCACGAGCGCGATCACCGACCGCAGCTCGAGGCCCGGCAGGAACGAGGCGAGCGCCGGAGCGAGAGTGAGCACGAAGGTGGGAAAAAAGTACAACTGGGCTTCCTTGTAGCTTGTGGCAATTCCGGAGGTGAGGAGCAGGACGCTGGACACACAGGCGGCCACCGGGAGCAGCATGACGAGGACCGCGAAAGCGGTGGCGGGCGAGAGGTCGAGGGCGAAGTCGGCGGGCAGCGGTACCAGCCGGAAAACGACGTACGCCAGGAAGTTGAGCGCCTGGATGACGGTAATCGCCACGGCCACCGAGAGGATCGCCAGGAGCTTGGCGGCGATGATGTCGCGCCGCCCTGCGGCGGTGGTCAGAAGCGTCTCGAGGGTGCCGCGTTCTTTCTCGCCCGCCAGGGTGTCGGTGGCCACGACCGCGCCGCCGGAGAGGATGAAGAGGAGGAAGAAGACGGTCAGCAGGCGGCCGACCTTGAGTCCCGTCACCTGCTCGGCCGAGGCCACGTCCAGCTCCTCGACCATGACCACGTGCTCAGCGGGCGTCGGCAGGCCTGCTTCAGCGAGGAGTTGGAAGCGTTCGTGCTGGCGGATGCGGTGCAGCGCGTCGCGTAGTCGCTGCATGGCCTCACCCGAACGATCGCGGTCGGCGCGGTAGACGAGGTGAATCACGGGGGTGCCAGGCATCTCCTCGTCGCCGTCGTCGCTGTTCCCATCGGCCGGCTCGACGAGCCTGAGGTCAGGCCGTTCGCCCGCAGCCAGGGCCAGAATCCAGATATCGAGCGAGGAGTCGGCAAGCGCCGCGATCGGCTCGCCGGTGTCCGCCTCAGCGAGAAGCAGTCCGGGAACTCCACCCTGAGGCCTTTGGACTTCCTGAAGGAGCCGATGCGCCAGGATGGCCTGGGAGCCGCTCACCACATAGGTGAAGCGGGTGGCTTCCAGGCGGCGGGCGCGCCGGTCCTCCATGAAGCGGCCGGCGAAGAGGAGGAGAGGCATGACCAACAAGGGCAGCACGATCGACACGAACACGGTGCGGCGGTCGCGCAGCAGGAGCTTCATCTCGGTGGCGAGCAGCGTCACCACGGTGCTGGCGTCGATCCTCACGCTGGGTGCCCCACGAGCGCCACGAAGATGTCCTCGAGGTAGTGCCGGTCGGTTGCGCGACGCAGGCCGTCCAGCGTGTCGCACGCCAGGATCCTCCCGCCGTGAATGACGGCGATGCGGTCGCACAGGCGCTCGGCCTCGCTCATGATGTGGGTGGAGAAGATGATCGCCTTGCCTTCCTGGCGAAACTCGGCAATCACCTTCTGCATCTCGATGGCGTTGAGGACATCCAGACCCACGGTCGGCTCGTCAAAGATGAGCACCGGCGGTGCATGCGCCACGGTGCGGGCGATCGACACCTTCTGCTTCATTCCCTGGGAAAGCCGGTCAACCCGGGCATCGGCGTAATCGGCAAGGCCGAAGCGCAGCACCAGCTCCTCGACCCTGGCGCGCACCCGCCGGGGGTCAAAGCCGTTGATGCGGGCGAAGAACGCCAGCGTTTCCCGCGCCGAAAGCCGCGGGTACAGGCCCGTCGAGGCAGAGTAGAACCCCAGGCAGCGCCGCACCGCCTCGGGTTCGGCGATGAGGTCGTGGCCCATGATGGCAGCGCTCCCAGAGGTGGGAACGAGGATCGTCGCGAGCATACGCAGCGTCGTGGTCTTGCCGGCCCCGTTGGCGCCCAGCAGGCCCAGGATCTCGCCGCCACGGCACTCCAGGTCGACGCCGTCCACGGCGCGAATCTCTCCGCGCGCCTCATCGTGGAACAGCTTGGTCAGGCCGCGGACTTCGACCGCACTCATGGTGCACTCCTTCCGCGCTGCAAGAACCGCTGCTTCACCAGCCTGCCCAGGCTGCCGCCGTAGGAGCCGATGACCACGTCCTCGAATCGCAGCGCCAGGGCGCCGACGCGAACGCAGAGCGCGATCGCCGCCGCGCTGGACAGCGCCGAGACCACGGCTGGCTGCCACTGCAGCGTGCCGGCGATCGCCTCGCGGATGAGAAGGGCGACGTTGACAACTGGAATCAGGGCCAGGGGAAGCGAGAGCTCGATGCCTGGAACGGCGAGGAAGACGGCTGGCAGCAGAATGAGCATGTAAAAGGGGGTGATCATCGCCTGGCCTTCCTTGAAGGTGCGCGCAAAGGAGGCGAAGAGGAGCATGCCGGCGGCCACGAATGCGGCCAGCAGCAGCGCCGCACCGGCCAGGACCGGCAACGCGCCGAGGGGGATGCTCAGGGCGAGTCCGGCGTCCTCCGGTCCGAGCAGGGGCTTGAGAATCGCCCCCATGGAAAGCGTCATGGCGGTGAGGTTGGCAATCCCGGCGAGGAAGCCGAAACTCGCCACCACCAGATACTTCGCTGCGACGACGTGGATCCGCGGGGTGGCCAGGCTCATGGTCGTCTCCCAGGTGTTCCGCTCCCTTTCGCCGGCCGTGGCGTCCACGGCGGGGTAGAAGCATCCCACGGCGACCATCACGAGGAAGAACAACGGCAGCATGAGGCCGAGGAGGAACGCGCCCATCTCCTCGCCCGTGGCGAGGTTGCGCGTGAGCACGGAAAAGCGGTGCCAAATCGTGCCTTCCACGCCCCGGTCTGCCGCGAGACGTGACAGGGCCTGCTCGTGCTGGGCGCGCAGCACCTCGTCGAGCCTCTCCCTCGCCGTGCGGCTGCGCTCCCGGGAGCCGTTGAAGGTGACGCGGGCCGACAGGCTCCCAGCGACCAGGGCGGCGTCACCCACGCCCGGGCCCAGTTCGAGCACGGCATCTATCTCGCCGCGGCGCGCGGCGGCCTGGGGATCGTCTCGGCCGGGGGGGAGAATCTCGAACCGCTCATCCCGGCGAAGCTCCCGTACGACGCCGTCGGCCGCATCCCCGCGGGTGATCACCGCGACCCGGGAAACGAACCCTTCGGTCTGCCCCTGCACCAGCGTCAGACCTGTCACCATTGCCCACATCATGAAGGGATACAGAGTGATAGGAATGAGGATGGAGTTCACCACGATGCTGCGTTCGCGCAGCGCGGCGCGCATCTCCCGCCCGTACAGGATCCCCACGTGGGCGAGGGAACGCATCGCAGCACCCGTCACCTGATCAGGAGCACACGCGCGCGGTCACAGGAGCGCCGTGAGTTCGGCGAGCCCGGCGACCGGATCGGCGCCCAGATGGATGTGGAGTGCGCGGCGGCCGCGCGCCAGCAGCGCGTTGAGATCGCCCGCCGCCTGGGCGCGTAGCAGAGCCGCGAAGTCGAAGGGTTCGCCCGGGATGTGCACCTTCGTCGACGGGTCGCAGGTGAGGATCAGGAACACGGCGTCAGGCGGTCCTCCCTTGTGCAGTTGGCCGGTGGAGTGGAGATAGCGTGGACCGTACGCCGCCGTGACCGGCACGCCGAGGCGGCTAACGAGCCGCGCCCGCAGCCTCTCGAGCGCCGTGCTGCGCGCCCCTCCGGCGGCGAAGAAGGCGAGGATCGCCGCATAGCCGCAGGGGTGAGGTGCGAAAAGAGCATCGAGAACTTCCGCCAGATTGCGGCCGTGACCAGCCGCGCCGAGCAGCTTGAGCGAACCGTGGGTGAGCACCGGCTGGTCGGGAGCGCTGCCGTCCCCGGCCAGCAAGGAGCGGGTGATGGCCTTGCTCTCGTTGACGTTGGGCTCGTCGAAGGGGTTGACGCCGAGGATCGCGCCGGCGGTGGCGGTGGCGATTTCCCAGCGCAGGAATTCGGCCCCCAGCTCGAGGTGATCCGCCAGCTCGATGTGCACCACCGGGTGGCCTCCCTTGCCAAGTTCTTCGAGCTTTTGCTCGATGGCAGGGTCGACCTCGCCGCGCAGCCGGATACCGACGAACACACATCGCCCCGCCGCGGCAAGGGTGTCGAAAGCGGTGTCAGCCACCGGCAGGATGCCCTTGCCTTCCTTGCCCGTGCTCTCGGCCACCAGTTGCTCAAGCCAGGCGGCGAGCGGCCGCAATGCCTGGGAAAGCACCAGCGCCATGACATTCCGGCCACGCCGCGCGTGGGCGCCGATTATGGCGCCCAGTCGCACCCCCGGATTGGCCGAGGCCGGGACCTCGGGCCCGCAGGAAAGCGCCATGCGGCGCGCCCGCGCCAGCATGGCAGTCGTATCGATGCCCAGCAGGGCCATGGGGAGAAGGCCGAAATACGATAGCGCCGAGAATCGCCCGCCGATGTCGGCAGGGTTCTCGAAGACGGCCCGGAATCCGAGGCGCCGGCCCTCGGCCGCCAGCGCCGTTGCAGGGTCGGTGATGGCGACAAAGCGTTTCCCTGCCTCCGGCTCGCCCAGACGTGCCGCGGCTGCCGCCCAGAAGTACTTCTGCAGGCACGCGGTCTCCACCGTGGTGCCGGACTTGGAGGCGACGAGGAAAAGAGTCCGCTCCAGGTCGAGCTGGCGCTCGACGGCGCTCACCGCGTCCGGGTCGGTGCTGTCCAGCAGCACCAGGGATGGCCGCCCGGGGACAGCGCCGAACAGCTGTGCGCACACCTCCGGGCAGAGGCTGGATCCGCCCATGCCCAGCAGCACCACGCGGCGGATTCCCTCGGCGACGACCTCATCGGCGAAGCGCTGGATGTCTCCCAGGCACGTCGAGAAGTGGTCGAGGGCGGTCAGCCACCCCAGGCGCGCGGAGATCGCCTCCCGGACCGAGGGGCGCAGCGACCACAAGGTGGCGTCCATGGCCCAGAGTCGCCGGGAGAACTGTCGCCCGTCGAGGGTCTTGCACACCTCCGCCACGATTCCCGCGGTGGCCGCCTGGGAGGGGGCGTGCAGCCCCGCCGGGGGTTGCCCCAGCGCCTGGTCACGGCGCGCCGCGATGGAGGCCATGAGCGCGTCGAAGGGCTCGATGAACTTCTGCGCCCCCTCGTTGAGCAGTTGTGTCGTGACGGCGCCGAGGTCGATTCCCACTTCACCGAGTGACGCCACGATGGCGGGCGCCTCCTCCAGGCGCGCCCCGACGCCGGCCCCGGACAAGCGGCCGTGGTGGGCGAAGGCGGCGATCGTCTCCTCGGGCATGGTGTTGACGGTGTCGCGTCCCACCAGGGGGGCAACGTAACGCACGTCGTCGAAGAGCGGGTCCTTGGTGGACGTGGAGGCCCATAGCAGGCGCTGTACCCTCGCCCCGCGGGCGGCCAGCGCCTCCCAGCGCTGGCCGGAGAAGAGGCGCAAGAAGCTCGAGTACGCGAGCCGTGCGCTGGCCGTGGCCGCGGTGCCCAGCAGGGCGGCGGCGCGGGGTCCCTGCCCAGGAATGCCCAGCCGGTGGCCCAGCAGTTGATCCACCAGGGTATCGATGCGGCTGACGAAGAAGCTGGCCACCGAGGCTACGCGCTCCAGTGGGAGCCCGGCCGCCACGCGCCGCTCCAGCGCCTTCAGGTACGCCTCGACGACGGCCTCGTAGGCGTCCAGGGCGAAGAGCAGTGTGACATTGACGTTGATTCCTTCGCTGAGGGCCTCCTCGATGGCGCGCACGCCGGCGGGGCTACCGGGGATCTTGATGAGCAGGTTCGGTCGGCTCACCGCGGCGTGCAGGCGGCGCGCCTCCGCCAGGGTGCCCTCGAGGTCGTGGATCAGGTAGGGCGACACCTCGAGGCTGACGTAGCCATCGCCCGCGTCCGAGGCGTCGTAGACGGGGCGGAGAACGTCGCAGGCGGCGCGGATGTCGTGCACGACCAGGTCTTCATAGATCTCCTGCACCGATGCCCCGGCCCGCGCCAGCGACGCGATGTCGTCGTCGTACTCGCCTCCCCGCGAGATCGCCTTGTGAAAGATCGCCGGATTGGAGGTCACCCCGCGTACGCCTTCCTGGCGAAGACGGCGCTCCAGCTCGCCGCTGGCGACCATCGCCCTGGTGAGGTTGTCCAGCCACAGGCTCTGTCCGTGCTCCTGGAGTTCAAGCAGAGGGTTCATCCCGCCTCCTCGCGCCAGGCCCACGGGCGGCGCAGCGCGATGCTAGCAGGGTCGTCGCCGGCGCGGTTCCCAGGCACGTGGCGAAGGGGCAGCGGGCCGCGCGCCGCCCGGGCTCACCCCACGATGCCGGGCGGGAGCAGTTCGGTCAGGCGGCGGCGAGCCTGCGATACCTGCTGGAGGTCGCTGCCCTCGAAGGTCACCCACACGGTGCGACGATGCTGCGGATAGGACCCGATGGACACCTGCGGGCAGGCGGCTGCGACGGCCGACAGGGCGGCGGCGACGACGGTTTCCTCGGCGTGAAGGGTGAGCGTTTCCAGGATGGGCGGGGTGCCCCCGCCCAGCTCGCGACGCAGCGTCGCGAGCTTGCGCTCGAACAGTGCGGGCACGCCAGGCATGAGGTAGACGTTGCGCATCGCCACGAGCGGCAGCAGGGCGTCGTCGCCGGCGAGGAGCCGGGCCCCCTCCGGCACATCGGCGAGGCGCAGGGCGGCGTCGGTCAAACGCTTGCCCCACCAGTGGCGGATCAGCCGCTCGAGCTCGGCGTTGCGGGTCACGCCCACGGCGAAGGCGCGCGCCACGCCGGCCACGGTGAGGTCGTCGTGGGTCGGGCCGATCCCCCCGGAGGTGACGACCACGTCGTGGACCTCGGCGCAGCGCGCCACTTCGTCGGCGATGGCCTCCAGCTGGTCGGGGATGATGGCGATGCGCCGCAGGTCCACGCCCTCTTCGCGCAGCATCGGGATGAGGCGCCCGAGGTTGGCCTCGGCGACCTTTCCCGAGAGGATCTCGTCGCCGATGATCACGATCGCGGCGGTGAGTGGGCGATCGCCCGAGCGCATCACTCCTCGCGCGGCGGCATGAACGACGGGATGCCGGTGAGGTGCTCGCCCAGGATGAGGGTGTGCATGTCGTGCGTCCCCTCGTACGTGTAGACCGACTCGATGTTCATGAGGTGGCGCATGATCGGGTACTCGTTGACGATGCCGCTGGCACCGTGTAGCTCACGCGCCAGGCGGGCGCACTCCCGCGCCACCCAGCAGGAGTTACGCTTCGCCTGGGACACCTGCACGAAGCTGGCACGTCCCTCGTCCTTCAGGCGACCCAGGCGCCACACCATCAGTTGTCCCTTGGTGATCTCGTTGGCCATCCAGACCAGGCGCTCCTGCACGAGCTGGTGTGCGGCCACCGGGCGCTCGCCGAACTGCAGGCGGCTGCCGGTGTACTCCAGCGCGGCATGGAAAGTTGCAAGCGCCGAGCCCAGCGCGCCCCAGGCGATCCCGTAGCGGGCCTGGGTGAGGCAGGACAGCGGGCATTTCAGACCGGCCGCCAGGGGCAGGCGGCTCGTCTCCGGGACCTCGACGTCCTCGAGCACCAGCTGGGATGTCACCGAGGCGCGCAGGGAGTACTTGCCCTTGTGCTCCACCGTGGAAAACCCGGGGGTGCCGCGTTCGACCAGAAAGCCGCGCACCGTGCCCTCGTCGTCCTTGGCCCACACCATGGCGACATCGGCGATGGCGCCATTGGTGATCCACGCCTTGGCGCCGTTCAGGACCCAGGTACTTCCACTCCGCCGCGCCCGGGTGCGCATGCCGCCCGGGTTGGACCCGAAGTCTGGCTCGGTGAGGCCGAAACAGCCGATCGCCTCGCCCTGCGCCAGACGGGGGACCCAGCGGTCCTTCTGCTCCTGGCTGCCCCACGTCATGATGGGGTAGATGACCAGCGCCGACTGCACCGACACGAACGAGCGCAGCCCCGAATCCCCCCGCTCCAGCTCCTCCATGACGAGCCCGTAGGCCACGTTGGAAAGGCCGGGTAAACCATACTCAGTAAAGGTGGAGCCAAACAGGGCGAGTTCGGCCATTTCGGGGACGAGCTCGCGGGGGAAGGAACCATCCCACGCCCACTGCTCGATGTGAGGCATCACCCGCTCGCGCACCCACTCGGCCACGGTGTCCCGAACCAGGCGCTCGTCCTCGGTCAAGAGGCTTTCCACGTCATAAAGATCCAGTGACGAACCCGCCATCATTCCCCCTCGCGCACCGTCGCCGGTGCGCTGTGCTGCACGGCTCGTGCAAGCGCCGCCAGGCCGGCGGCTATTCCCCGCGGTGCGCGGAAGACCGAGGTGCCGGCCACGAGCACCGTGGCTCCCGCCGCCACCGCCAACGGCGCAGTGTCCATGTCGATGCCCCCGTCCACCTCCAGCTCGCAGCCCGGGCGGCGCTCGGCGATGAGCTCGGCCAGTCGGCGGAGCTTGCCGGCGGTGGAGGTGATGAATCGCTGCCCACCGAACCCGGGGTTGACGGTCATGGCAAGGACGATGTCCACGTCGGGAAGAATCTCGCCGATCGCCTCCACGGGGGTGGCTGGGTTGAGCACCACGCCCGCGCGGGCACCGAGGCTCTTGATGTGTGCGATGGTGCGGTGCAGGTGTGGCGTGTTCTCCACATGCACCTGCACGGTGGTCGCACCGGCGCCGACGAAGGTGTCCACGTAACGCTGCGGTTCCTCGATCATCAGGTGCGCTTCGAGGGGGAGAGTGGTGGCGGCACGAACCGCCGCGACGACCGCCGGTCCGAAGCTGATGTTGGGCACGAAGCGACCGTCCATGATGTCCAGGTGCAGGCGGTTGGCGCCGGCGTGGGCAGCGGCGCGGACCTCGTCGCCCAGGTGCAGGAAGTCAGCCGCAAGCAGCGATGGGGCGATGGCGATCACGGCACCCTCCAGTCGTCAGGGGCATTATGGACGATGCCGGCCTCCGGCACCCTCTCCCCTCGCCGCGAGGCGCGAGGCTACCACCGCGGCGCCGCGCAGGCCGGCCGCTTCGTCGAGGATCAACTGCACAGGGAAGGTTTCCAGCAGCGGGCGCATCCTTCCTTTCGCCAGAAAACCGGCGAGGAAGGAGCTGTCGTCCAGGCGGGGCAGCAGCTTGGGGGGTATCCCGCCGCCCACGTAGACGCCGCCGCGAGCGAGCAACTTCAGCGCCAGGTTCCCCCCCTCGGCACCAAGCAACCACGCAAACCGCTGGATGGCCTCGACGGCCAGCTCGCAGCTGCGGGCGAGGCCGGCTTCGGCCACCGCCGCGGCCGGGTCATCAACGCGCATTCGCTCGGCGAGAAAGGGAGGAATCACGGCCTTCCGGTGGCGCACCAGGTACCGGTAGAGGTCGACAAGACCGCGCCCCGACAGAATGCGCTCCCAGCTGGCGTGGCCCCAGCGGGTCAGGAGCTCGTGGGCGAACCCCCACTCCACCTCGTCCCGGGGCGCGAAGTCGGCGTGCCCTCCCTCGCCGGCGAACGGGTGATAGGCATACCCGTCCCAGATCAGACCCGCCTCGCCCAGACCAGTGCCGACCGCCAGCAAGGCCAGGTTGCCCCCCCCGAGCTGGCCCGGGTGGAGTGTGTGCACGTCGTTCTCCGAGAGGGTCGGGACGGCCCACGCAATCGCTTCCACGTCGTTGATGAGGTGCACTCGGTCGCCGGGCAGGGAGAGCTGGCGGGCCACCGTGGCGGCGTCCACGTGCCATGGGAGGTTGGTCAGCCGGGCGTGGCCGCCACGCACTGGCCCGGCAAGGGCGATGCACGCCGCCTCGAGCGCGCCAAACTGAGCGTGTGAGACTGAAGCCAGAGCGTCTTCGAAACGGTCGACCAGGCCAGTGGGCACCACTTCGAGGTGAACGGGTGCCCAGACCTCGGCCGCGGCGCTCACGATCGCGAAGCGAGCGGAGGTGCCTCCCACATCGGCGCCCAACACCAGGTGATTCGGCTCGTCCACCCGATCAGGGTACCGCACTCCGGTGCCGGCTCCTCTGCCGATGCACCACGTCACCATCAAGGAGGCGGGCACGGATGGTCACCGTCACGGACACGGGCACGGGCACGGACACGGACGCCGTCATGGATACGACGCGCCCTTTCATCACGCGGGCGTCGGGTGGGGGGGTGCGGGAGGCGAGATTGGCGGCGCGTGCGGCTTCGCCGCCAGGAGAGTGGGGTCTTGAGGGCTGGAGCGAGGGTGGCGGGGGGGGCGGAGAGCGGAGCCCCCAGCTCAAGAGAGCTCGGGGGGCCGGCGAAACCCCCCGATAAAGAAAGACACGAACGAGGAGCGGGTGACTTCTGCACGCGCTCTCACGCCACCGCATCTGTGGCACAATCGCCGCTGGGCCGGGAGGAACGATGAGCCCGTTTCTTGGGGGTTCTGCGGTGGCGTTTGCCGACCAGGTCGCTGGCGGATTCACGACCCTGAGCAGCGTACAGTTGCGGCGGCTGACCGCCGTCGAAATCGACCAGCTGCGGTTCGAACTGGAGAGGATTCTCCGCGACCTGCGCGCGCTGGTCGTTCCCCAGGCCGACCTGCAGGCCTTACAGGGCCGCAACCGGAAGATCTCCCGTGTGAACGGCGCCCTGCAGCAGATTCAGGCGTTTCGCGGGCGCCGGGGCGGCTGACGCCGTGGCGGAGGCAACCTGGTGGCGGCACCTGAAGGGGGACCCGACGCGCTTTCTGTTTGACGGACACGAACCCGGCGTGGAGTGGCGGACGCTCGTGGAGCTTTTCGGTCGGGGGATGGACTCGCCGGCGGTTGAGCGGGCGCTCGCCAAGGCGCGAGAGCACGGTGGGGCGGCTGCGATTCTGGCGCGCCGGGACGGCGTGGGTTTGTGGGGTTCGCCGGGTGCGGCGGGCCGCCGCTGGAGCGGTAGCGTGTGGCAGCTTCAGGCGGCGACGTGGTTCGGCGCCGATCCCCGCGATCCGCGTCTGGAAGGTGCCGCGACCGCGGTGCTGGGCGTCTTGAGCCCGGCCACGGGGGGGTTCGCCCCCGCGCGCGACAGCCAGCGCTCGGCATGCTTCACCGCCGGGGTCTGCGCGGCGCTGGTGCGGTGCGGGTTCGGGCGCCACCCGCGGGTGCAGGAGGCGGTGGCGTGGCTGGCGGCGAGGGGGGGTGAAGGTGGGTGGTCCTGCCCAGACCTGCAGCACCTGGTGGCCGGAGCCTGTCCGTACGCGGCCGTGTGGGTTCTCAAGACGGTCGTCGAATCGCACGAGACCGATCGCCGGCGGTTGGCGCCGCTGGCCAGCCGTGCCGCCACCTGGCTGGTCGAGCGCGATCTGTTGCGGGAGGGCGCGGCACCGCCGGGGTGGCGGCGGTTCGGCTATCCGTGCCTGGGCCAGTCGGACATGCTGGAGGCGCTGGCGGCGCTCGCCAGGTTGGGCTACCCCGCGGTGCCGCCGGTTTGCAAGGCGCTCTCCGTCGTACTGGCGCGCCAGGATGAGGGTGGCCGCTGGCCCGTCGAGCGGGCGGCGCCGCTGGGAGAACGGGTAGGAGCGGCGTCGCGCTGGCTGACGTTGGAGGCGCTGGTGGCGGTAGCGGCGTACGGCGACGCTCTGAGCGCCGGGTGAGGAGGCGACGTCGTGAGGCGAGTTGTGGTGACGGGGGCGTCGAGCGGCATCGGGCTGGCCTGTGCCCGCGCGTTCTTGGCTGTTGGCGATACGGTGGTGGCCCACTACCGCACCAACCGGGCGGCGGTGGAGGCACTGGCGGGCGAGTTCGGCGGCGGCCGGGTGATCGGCGTGCAGGCGGAGTTGGGCGAGGAATCGGGCTGCGTGCGTCTGGCGTCGGCGGGGCCTTTTGAGGTGCTGGTGCACTCGGCGGGCATCTGGAACGAGGGGGCGATCGGCAGCTTGACGCGGGACGGGTTGGAGACCATGTTTCGAATCAACACGTTCTCGTCCTACTACCTGGCGCGCGAGGCGGTCCACCGGATGACCCGCGGCTGCCTGATCTTCATCGGCTCCACGGCGGGACAACGGGGCGAACCGGGTCACAGCCACTATGCGGGTTCCAAGGCGGCCCTGTGGGGTCTGGTGCAATCGCTGGCCCAGGAGCTGGCGCCGGCCGTGCGCGTCAATCTGGTGTCGCCGGGGTGGGTGAGGACACCCATGGCCTCGGATACCTTCGCCCAGCCCGGGCGGTTGGAACGGATTACCTCGGCGATCCCGCTGCGCCGCGTCGCGGAAGCCGAAGACGTCGCCTCGGCCGTCGTGTTCCTGGCCGACGACCGCCAGCGTCATCTCACCGGTGTCGACCTGCCGGTGTCGGGAGGGGCGTTGCTGCCCATGCCCCGCGGCTGATGGTCCAAGCCGCGCAGCGGCGAGGCGCTTGCGGGCCGCGGAGCTTGTGCGTAGAATTCACAAACGGAGGGGTTGCGATGGATCTCGGTATCCCCAAGGAAAAGGGCGCGCAGGAACACCGCGTGGCGCTGACGCCATCGGGCGTGAAGGCGCTGGTCCGGGAGGGGGCGCGGGTGTGGGTGGAAACCGGAGCAGGAGTGGAGGCCGGGTACGCGGATGCCGACTTCCAGGGCGCTGGAGCCACCATCGTGTATTCCCGCGCCGAGGTGTTCGGCCGGGGCGAGCTCGTGGTCTGCATCCAGGCGCCCGGCGAACGCGCTCGCGAGTTGCTGCGCCCGGGGCAGGTGATCATCGCCAACTGGGCGCTACCGGTAGCCCGGCCGGAGGAGTTCCACGACCTCGCCGGACGGGGCATCACCGCCGTCGGGCTGGAGATCCTCGAGAACGAAGAAGGTCTGGCCACGGTGCGCACCTCGATGGCGGAGATCGCCGGCAAGCTCGCCCTCACCATCGGCACCGGGCTTTTGCTCAACGAGTTCGGCGGCAAGGGCATTCTCTTCGCGGGGGTACCCGGAGTGCCGGCGGCGTCGTTCGTCATCGTCGGAGCCGGAGTGCTCGGGCGGGCGGCCGCCCAGGTCGCCATGGGGATGGGGGCGCACGTCGTTCTGCTGGACCGTGACGTCGGCCGCCTGCGCTACGCGCTCGGACACCTCGGCCAGGAAATCCCGTCGATGCTGGCGACGCGGCCCAATCTCGAAAAGGTCTTAAGCTTCGCCGATCTGGTTCTACTCGCTGCCGCCTCGGGCGCGGAGAAGGCGCCGCTGCTGATCACCCGCGACATGCTCAAGATCATGCGGCCCCGCAGCGTGCTGATGGACCTGTCCATCGACATGGGCGGCTGCGCGGAGACCTCGCACCCCACGTACTTCCCGCAGCCGACCTACGAGGTGGACGGGATCATTCATTTCTGCGTCCCCAATCTGCCGTCGGTGGCGGCGCGGTCGTCGACGGTCGCGCTGACCAACGCGCTGCTTCCGAGCCTGCTGGAGATCGTCGAAAAGGGGTTCGATCGCGCGTTCTCCGAGAATCGTGGCCTGTGCCGGGGCACCTACCTTTATGGCGGCGCGTGCTGGAAGGAGTCGCTGGCGCGGCTGTTCGGGGTGGCGCTGCAGGCCCCGCCGTGTGCCGGGTAGAGAGGGGGATGCCGTGCATTGGGTGGAGCTGTATCGACGGCGCGTGACCACGGCGGAGGAAGCGGTCAAGTGCGTTCGCTCCGGCGATCGCGTGTGGATCCACGCGGGCTGCAACAACCCGGAGGAACTCATCGCTGCGCTCGTGGCCCGCGCCGGGGAGCTGACCAATGTCGAGGTGTCGCACCTGCTCACCTTCGGGCGGGCCGACTACGCTGAGGCAAAGTATCGTGGCTCGTTCCGTCACCGCGCCCTGTTTACCGGCCACAATGTGCGCCAGGCGGTCAACGATGGCCGGGCCGATTTCGTACCGGTTCACCTGTCGCAGGTGCCGCGCCTGATCTACGAGGGGATCCTGCCGGTGGATGTTGCTCTGATCCACATCGGCCCGCCGGATGAACACGGCTTCTGCTCCTACGGCGTCGGGGTGGAGTGCACCAAGGCGGCGGCCGAGCGCGCCCGCACGGTGGTTGCCCTGGTCAACAAACAGATGCCACGGTCCCTCGGGGACGCCTTCATCCACGTGTCTCGCCTCTCCCACGTGGTGGAGATCGACCGGCCGATCCTTGAATTGCCGCAGGTGACCGACATCGGTCCGGTGGCGCGGGCCATCGGCGGCAACATCGCGTCGCTGATCGACGACGGTGCCACGCTGCAGATGGGCATCGGCGAGATCCCCGACGCCGTCCTGCTCTTCTTGAAGGAGAAGCGCCACCTGGGTATTCACACGGAGATGTTCTCCGATGGCGTGGTGGAACTCTTCGAGAGTGGGGTGATCACCAACGAGGCCAAGACGATCCACCGGGGCAAGATCATCGCCTCGTTCGTGCTCGGTTCGAAGAAGACGTTCAACTTCCTGGACAACAACCCGTTTGTCGAATTCCACCCATCCGACTACGTCAACGACGCCTTCATCGTCGCCCAGAACGACAAGATGGTGGCGATCAACTCGGCGCTGGCCGTCGATATCACCGGCCAGGTGTGCGCCGACTCCCTGGGAAGAGCCATCTACTCCGGGTTCGGGGGGCAGGTGGACTTCATCCGCGGTGCTGCCCGGTCCAAGGGTGGCAAGCCGGTGATCGCCCTTCCTGCCACTGCTCGGGACGGCACCGTGTCGCGGGTGGTCGACGCCCTGGCCGAGGGCTCGGGAGTCGTGACAACGCGGGCCGATGTCCACTTCGTCGTGACCGAGTACGGCGTCGCCTCGCTGTTCGGCCGGAGTCTGCGGGAGCGCGCCGAGGCGCTCATCGCCATCGCGCACCCCGACTTCCGGGAGGGCCTTCGTGACGCGGCGCGGCGTCGCAACTTGCTGTGAGGGCGGGGTGGTAGACTGCAGACCTGAAGGAGGATAGACCGTGGTGGGAGATGCTGATTTCGGTGTGAACGAGAACACCAAGCCGGAGGAGGCCGTGCGGCTGGCCATGGAGCGCGAGAAGCGGGCGAGCCAGTTCTACCTTCGCTGTGCTCAGATCGCGGCTGATCCAGGAGTGAAGAAGATGTTCGAGTTCCTCGCCCGCGAGGAGACGAAGCACTTCGACCTGCTGGAGCAGGAGTACAACCGATTCTTCACCGGGGATAACTGAGCGTGGCCGGCGCGGTTCTTCTTTACGGTGGGCTGGAGGAGCGGGA
Organism: Acidobacteriota bacterium; assembly: GCA_037444085.1. GTDB lineage: Bacteria > Acidobacteriota > Thermoanaerobaculia > Thermoanaerobaculales > Thermoanaerobaculaceae > CALEVZ01. Next base: position 40,600 of record JBBINC010000007.1, read on the forward strand.
CGAGAGCCAGCGGCTGATCGTGCAACGATCCCCGCAGCTGCGGGTCGAGACTGCCCTACGCCCCTGGGAGGCAGTCGAGCGCGCCATCGAGGGATCGATGGATGCGGTGGTGGTTCTCAAGGGTCCGATCACCGAGCACGATCATCGCATGGAGCTCGTTTCTTCACTGGGGCGGCACGGATTTGGCGGCCGCATTCTGGCGTGCGGCTCGTTCCTCACCGAGAAACAGGACGCTCTTGCAGCCGGCGCCCACTACGCCTTCGACCCTGCCCAGCAGAGGATCGAAGAGGTCGTGCGGCAGGCGGTGGTGCGGCCGGCGCTCGCAGCCGACCACGGCTACCTGCGGGCGCTCTTCCACGGCGAGTGGGCAAGCGTGTCAGGCTACAACGACGCTCTTCCCGAGACGGCTCCGGACGTCCTTGTGACGGCGGTTTCGATGCATTTTGAGGAAGCGTTCTGGGATCGACTGGTGTCCTTCGCGCGTGCCAATCAGGCGATGCGCTGCATCCTCGTCGAGGACGGGCACGACGACGACATCGCCAGCGATGCTCTCGCCACCGGCCTTCAGCCCTACGTGCTGCTCCACGAGGAGGGCTTGCAGAAGGTCCTGGCTCTGGGACGGGAGTTTCTTCGCGAAGCCTGGCTGGCCCGCGTCAGCGCCGCCTGACCGGCCTGCGGCGCCCTGTCCCGATCTGCGCCGCGGCCGGCACTCGCGAGGGTCAGTACCCCATCGCGCAGCCATCCTTGCGCGATTCGCTGGCGCCTGCCAAGACGCCGGTGCGAGGATCACGCCGGATCGCCTGATACCCCCCGAACGAGGCGCCGCTCGTTTCGACCAACCGGTGCCCGCGCCGCAGGAGTTCCCGCCGGATCTCCGCCGAGATGCCCCACTCCAGATGAAGCACACCTCCGTCGGCCATGACCGTGCCGGTAGGTTCGGAGGAGCCCGTGTGGCGGAAGCGGGGTGCATCGCCCGCCTCCTGCAGGTTCATGCCGAAGTCGACGAGGTTCACCACGATCTGGACGTGTCCCTGCGGTTGCATGTCTCCCCCCATGACCCCGAAGGCCATGAAGGGTGTTCCGTCCTTGCCCAGGAAGGCAGGTATGATGGTGTGGAAGGGTCGCTTGCCGGGCTGCAAGGCGTTGGGATGCTCGGGCTGCAAGGCAAACAGGGCGCCCCGGTTCTGCAGGCCGAAGCCGAGCTCCGGGATGACGTAGCCTGAGCCGAAGCCGGTGTAGTTGGACTGGATGAGGGCGACCATCATGCCCTCGCCGTCGGCGGTGGCGAGGAAGGTCGTGTCACCGTCGCGCAGGTGGGGGTTGGCGGGCTCGATGGTTCGAGCGGCGCGGTCCATGGCGATCCGCTGGCTTTGCCGCCGCGCGTAGGCCTTGTCGAGCAGCTGAGAGACCGGCACGGAGGCGAAGTGCGGATCGGCGTAGAAGCGGGCGCGATCCTCGTACGCCAGTTTCTTGGTCTCGATGATGACGTGCCAGAAGTCGGCGCTGTCCCGTCCCATGCTCTTCAAGTCGAAGTTTTCCAGAATGTTGAGCATCTGCAGCGCGGCCAGCCCCTGCCCAGCGGGAGGCAACTCCCAGATGTCGTAGCCGCGGTAGGCGGTGGACAACGGTTTCACCCAGGTCGACGTGTGGTCGGCCAGATCGGCAGCGGAGAAGAACCCCCCGTGGCGCTGGGAGTAGGAGGTGATGGCGGCGGCGATGGAACCCCGGTAGAACGCGTTCCGGCCATCACGTGCCAGCGTTTCGAGCGTAGTGGCGAGGGCCTGGTTGGTGAAAAGCTCTCCCTCGTTTGGGGCGCGCCCGCCGGGTAGAAACACGGCGGCGAATCCGGGCTTGCCCGCGAAGACTCTCGCGGCCCGTTGCCACGCTCCGGCGATGACTTCAGTGACCGGGAAGCCGTCGCGGGCGTAGCGGACGCTCGGCTGCAGTAGTTCCGCCATTGGGAGGCGGCCGAAACGGGCGTGCAGCGTGAACCAGCCGTCGGCGCAGCCTGGTACGGTCCAGGCAAACGGGGTGTGGAGAGGGATGGTGCCATCTGGCTCGGCCGGCACCTTGTCGATGGTCAAGCCCCGTGGCGCTCTGCCCGAACCATCAAGGCCGTGCAAGGTGCGTGTCTTCGCGTCCCAGACGAGCGCGAACAGGTCCCCGCCCAGCCCGCAGGAGACGGGCTCCATGAGTGCGAGTGCGGCGTTGACGGCGATGGCTGCATCCACCGCCGAGCCACCGCGTTTGAGCACGTCGATGCCTATCTGCACGGCGAGGGGGTGGGCGGCGGCCACCATGCCGTGGCGCGCCAGGGTCACCGACCGAGTGGCGAACGTACGTCCTTCTGGCCGGTTAGCGCCCGACCCGACAGCGACGCCGAGCACACTCACGGCAGCCATCACGAGGAGTTCCCGCATCTTCGCCTCCTCCTGGCAGTGTAGACGTGGTCAAAAGCTCCCGCCATCCCGGTCGCCGGCTTCAGGAGTGGGCGAGAGGCGCCCGTGCTGTGGACGAAGCGGTGAGCCCGAGGAAAAGCGTCTACAATGCGGGCAGCGAGATGACCGGGATCAGGTCCGACCAGATGGCCATTCGGGTACCTCTGGCGCTTGTCGGCTTGGGGGCGATCGGTGCGGGTGCGGCGCTGGTGTTGGCCATGGGCGCGGCGATCCAACGCACCGCCTTCGAGGGTGGGGTCAGCGCCGCCCAGCTGGCTGCAGTGCATCTTGCCTCCACTCTCGAGGGGAACGCGCGAGCCGTCGTCGATCTGGCGGAGCGGGTCGCGACCGACGCCTCGCCGGAGGAGGGGGCGCAACGGCTGCGGGCCTGGCTGGCCCTCCATCAACTGGTGTTCACCGGTCTGGCCATCGTCGACAACGGCAGCCACGACTGGGTTGAGATCCGTCAACCCGGCGCCGGCGCTGCGCTCGATCGGGAGGCAGCGGAGGTGGCGCGCGCCGCGCTGCTGCGGCGGTCCGTCGTGGGGAGGTTGGTGGAGGGTGCGGGCGGGGGAGAGCCGGTCGTGCTCCTGGCCACACCGATTCCCGGTCGAGGCGGCGACGTGACGGAAGCCGCCGGCGCCCTGGTCGGCTGTCTCGAGGCCGAGAGGGTCGGCGGGGCGGTGTTGGATGCCCTTGCGGCGAACGGGCAGGCCGGGGCCTTCCTGGCGAGCGGAGATGGGAGGGCCCTCCTTGGGCGTGCGCCGCGAGACGGTCCGGGCGGCAGCGCGGATGGTCATGGGCTGGCCGCGGAGGACATCGAGAGCCTTGCTGCTGCCGCCCTCGTGGACAACCACGCGACGAAGGTTCTGTCAGGTTCCGGCCGCACAATCCTGGCTGCGGCGGTTCGCTTCGACGCCGTCGGTTCCGCCTGGCTGGTGGGGGCTGCGCGGCCATGGCGGCTGAGCTTCGGCAAGGCGGATACGTTTCTGTTGCTGGCGGGACTGGGGGCGCTGGTCCTCCTGGCCGGAGCCGTCGGGGTCGTCGCAGCGGTGCGTCGCATCGCGGGCCGCCACGAAGGAGAGGAGGATGAGGTACGCCGCTGGCGAGCCACGGCGGATGCCGCCAGGCAGGACGCCTGGCGTCGCGCTCTGCTCGCCATGCCAGGATTCCCGGTGATGGAGATCCAGGGGACGCGGATCGTCGAGGCCAATGTGCGGGCGGCGCGCTATCTGGGCGTCGGGAGTGCTGCCGTGCTCGAGGGGCGCGATGTTTTGGAAATGGTCACCAGCCGCGACCGGGAGCGTCTGGCGCGGTTTCTCGCCCAGGAGATGCCGGACGGAGGCGATGAAGAAGCGCTGACGGTCTCGCTGGAAGTGGCGGGCGGTGGCCGAAGAGTCGCGGACATGCGCCGCCTGCCGTACGCCGAGGCGAGAGGAAGTACGGTGCTGCTCTCCTGGCGAGACGGGACCGGCAGGGAGCGAGGAGAGGCCCTGGCGCGTACCCTGTCCTCGGTGATGCATGTGCCGCTCGTCTTCGTGGATGCATCGGGCACGCTGGTATGGAGCAACCAGGCGTTCGCTGAAACGGCACGGCGCCTGGGAGTGAAGGCCAGTACCACCAGCATCATGGAGGTGTTCCGGCCGGCAGACCGGCGACTGTTGAGGGTGATGTTTGGCGCGGCGCTGCGCGGCAGGGATTCGGAGAAGCTGATGCCGCTGGCTGTGGGCGGTGGCGAGCAGCTTGCCGTGGTTTTGCGGGCTGCTCCGGTTCTGGCGGCCGGCGAAGTGTTCGGCGTCGTGTTTGCCGGCCAGGAGGTGCGCGGGGCGCCTCCCGGGGCGGTGCTCCTGGATCTTCCCCGGCGAGCCGAGGCGCTGGGCCAGCTCGCCGCCGGACTGTCGCATCGTTTGAACAACGACATTCAGGCATTGCAGGGCCTCATCGCCGCGGCGCGCTTCGACGGCGGAGGGGGAATTGGCGAGGGGGTCGTCACCCAGCTTCAGGGGGCGGCGCGGGAGTTGCAGCGCTTTGTGAGCGTGTGCCGGCGATCCGGTGGGGCGCTGCGGCCAGCGCGTCTGGCGGTGCTGCTGGATGGCTGGAGGATCGCCAGAGCGCCGCAGATGCCGCCGGGAGTTCGGCTGGTTTTGAACTCGGAGGTGACGGAGGATCGCGTGATCGTGGACGCACGACAGATCGAGTCATTCCTCGATTACGCTCTGGCCGCCACGACCAGGTATCTGGAGGGGGGGGGCGGGGCGGTCAATGTGGCGGTCGAGCGGGGGGGGGTGCCTGGCACCGTACGACTCAGCGTCCGCGACACGGGCGGTGAGGCCGGGACAGCCGGGCCCGGAACTCTGGAGGGCCTGCCGGATACGATGGCGCGCGAAGCCGTGCTCGCTGTTGCACAGCTCGTGGCGGAGCGGCACGGCGGGGCTGCCGGGTGGCGGCGGCCTGCAGGTGTGGGCTCGCACGTGTGGATCGATGTCCCCCTGCGTCCTGGCGCCGTCACAGAGCAGCCGGCGCGGCTGCTGGAGCGCCGGCGAGGTCTGGTGATGGTGGCTGATGACGAGGAGATGGTCCGCGCGAGCCTGGCCGCCGCCCTGCGGGAGGAGGGGTTTGTCGTCGAGGAGGCAAGCAACGGAGCGGAGGTGCTGGAGAGGATTCTCGCTGCTCCGGGGCGCTACGCGTTGCTGGTTCTCGATCTGGTCATGCCCATCGTCGACGGTCGCGAGGTGTATCGCCGACTCTCGCGGGAGGTTCCTGGCCTCCCGGTGCTGCTGTGTACGGGGTGGGACCCTGGGGACGATGAGGAGCTGGCGGGAGCCGATGTGGTCGTCAAGCCGTGCACGCTGGAGACGTTCGTCGCGCGTGTGCGCAGCCTGACCGACTCGTCCCCGGCAACGGTGATAGGATAAAACAGTGAAGGTGTACACGAGGAAGGGGGACGATGGGTGCACCGCTCTGGCGGACGGCACCAGGGTCTTGAAGAGTTCGATGCGGGTCGCGGCGTATGGGGAGGTGGACGAGCTCAACGCGGCCACGGGGTTGCTGCGCGCCGAGGGGCTGCCGGGGGACATCGATGGCTATCTGGTGCGGGTTCAGAGCTGTCTGTTCACACTCGGCGCACGCCTCGCCGACCCCGCCGGCAAGTTCAACCTGGCGGAGGACGCCCTTCAGCCCGAGTGGATCGAGGAGTGGATCGACGGCATGGAGCGCGAGCTGGCCCCCCTGCGCAACTTCATCCTGCCAGGCGGCACTCGAGCTGGCGCTCTGGCGCATCTGGCGCGGACGACCTGCCGGCGCGCCGAACGCCAGGTCGTGGCGCTGGGGGCGGGTGCTCAGGAGGGTGGCGACGATGCCGGTATACGTTTCCTCAACCGGCTCTCCGATGCGTTGTTCGTGCTTGCCCGGCTTCTGAACCATCGTGCGGGCGTCGAGGACCCTGTCTGGCGAGGCCGAGGTTAGTCTCGCCCCAGCTATGGACGTTCATTCATCGTCCCAGTCGCCAGGACCTGCAGAGATCGCGATGAGTTGCGAGCCGGCGCGCAGCGAAGAGAGTCTCGAGGGCGGAAGACCGCACGCCTCGCTTGACCATCCAGGGGCGGCACTGCCTTGACTTCGGTGACCATCCCTGAGAAGTGGCTCGCTGCCATTGCAGGTACCCTTGAGGAGAACTTCCGGTATCTCTCGGAGCGACTCGCGGTACACGTCTCCGCGCGGGGGGACACCGTATCGCTCGACGGAGACCCCAGGGGCGTGGAGATCGCGAGAAAGGTGATCGAGGAACTTACCGCGCTGGCGACAACCGGATTCGCGGTGGGAAAGCAGGAGTTCCAGACGGCGCTCAGGGTGCTGGAAGAGGAGCCCACCGCAGACCTGAAGTCCTTCTTCGCCGATGCGCTCATTCCCGACTCGGTCAAGCGCCTGGTCGTACCCCGCAACGTCAAACAACGTCTGTTTTTGCAGACCGTGAACCGGGAGGACATCGTCTTCGCCATCGGACCGGCGGGGACCGGCAAGACCTACCTGGCGGTTGCGATGGCTGCTGCAGCGCTGGCCGAACGCAGGGTCAAGCGCATCGTGTTGACTCGGCCCGCCATCGAAGCGGGAGAGCGGCTGGGGTTCTTGCCCGGGGACATGGTGGAGAAGGTCAATCCGTACCTGCGGCCGGTCTACGACGCGCTCTACGACATTCTGGGTTATGACAAGGTGGCGCGGCACATCGAGCGCGGTGTCATCGAGATTGCGCCCCTGGCCTTCATGCGCGGAAGGACCCTCAACGATGCCTTCACGCTCCTCGACGAGGCCCAGAACACCACCCCGGAACAGATGAAGATGTTCCTGACCCGCATGGGCTTCCATTCAAAGACGGTGATCACCGGCGACGTCACCCAGGTGGATCTGCCGCCGGAGCGGGTCAGCGGCCTGGTGCATGCCCGGAACATCCTGTCAGGGATCGCAGGAATCTGTTTCTTCGACTTCACCAAGGATGACGTGGTGCGGCACCGCCTCGTCCAGAAGGTCGTTGACGCCTACGAACGGTTCGCAGGAGAGAGGGCTCGCAACGGCTCGTGACCGAGAAGAAATCGATGAGTGGCAGGAGGCTCGCGGCCCGGCTGGCGGTGAGGCGGGGCGAATGGGTGCACCTGCGGCGGAGAGTCCTGGGACGGCTGTGGCTTTGGGTTCTGGTGTTCGTCGTCGCCGGTACGGTCACCGTCTCGCCCCGGCGCGTTGCCCGCGTACCCGCCCTCGAGGTCGGCGAGATCGCTCCTGTGGATGTGGTGGTCGACCGTGATACCTCCCTCCCTGACGTCGAGTCCACCGAGCAGCGGCGGCAAAGAGCCGCGGCCGAAGTCCTGCCGGTGTGGGTGCTCGATCCGGGCGTGGCCGGGGTGGTCAGTGACCGTGTGCTATCCGTGTTGGCCGCGGCAGCTGCCGATTCCTCAGGCAGTTCCCAAGCCATGGCTCAGCGGCTCAGCGATGCATCCGGTCTGGTGGTGAAGGCCGAGGAGGCCCGGGCGCTCAGGCAGGCGAGGTTCAACGACGATCTCGCCGCGGTTCTCACCGAGATCGTCACTCGCCTCTACCGCCCGGGTGTGGTCGCCGACCGCGGGGAGCTCTTGCAGAGCGGTGATCGAGGCATCGTCGTGCGTACCGTCGGTCGGGACGGCGAAAGCCGAGAGCTGGACCTTTACCGCTACGTGGACACGATGTCGCTTCCCGAGATCATCGAGCAGCGTCTGGCGGCGGAACCCGCCGTCTCGAGGGCCTGGCGGAGGCCGCTGGCGGCGTTGTTGGCGCGGTCGATGCCCCCGAACCTGGTGATGGACCGGGGGGAAACGCTTGGGCGGAGGCTGCGTGCCGCTGCCGAGGTCGAAGAAGTCGTCGTCAATCTCGCGCGCGGCAAGATCATTCTCCGGCGCGGCGACGAGGTGACGCCCCAGGCGGCGCGCCTGCTCAGTGCCCTGGCAGCCCGCGCTGCGGCCACTCCGGTGCTCATCCCACGGCTGGGAGTCGTGCTTCTCCTCGGGCTGATGGCGGCCGCCTGGATCATCTACCTGCGCCGACTCGCAACGTCCCGGGAGGACTACCGGGTCCGGTTTGGCTCGATGGCACTGCTCACCGTCGGGATCGCCGTGCTTCATCGCGGTTTCGCTTTCCTCGCGGGCGGCGTCGCCGCCAGTGTGATCCGGGAGCCGTTCGGTCAGATCGACGTGTACCTTCCGGCGCTGCCCCATGCGGCCGGGCCGATCCTCGCCGGGTTGATGTTTGGTCTGCCGGACGCCGTGCTCTTCGCGGCGATGCAGGCCTTGCTCCTTGCCGTGATGCTCGGCGGCGATGCAGGTCTGGTGGTGTTCGCCCTGGTCTCCGGGATCGCCGCTGCCTTCGTATCGCAGCGCATGAAGGAGCGTAACGTACTGGCGCGAGTAGGCTTGACGGTGGCCGGCGTGAACGCGCTGGCGGTTGTGGCCCTGGCGCTGGCGCGCGGCAACGTGGACGAACCGGCCGTCCTGGCGGCCAAGGCGGCGGCGGGTGCGGTCGGCGGGGTGGTCGCAGCAGCGCTGGCGAGCTTTCTGGTGCCTGCGTTCGAGTCCTTGACCGGCACGATCACCGACATCCGGCTGCTCGAGCTTTCCAACCCCAACCTGCCGTTGCTGAAGAAGCTGGCGACCACGGCGCCGGGGACGTTTCAGCACTCGTTGGCCATGGCCAACCTGGCGGAGGCGGCGGCTGAGGCAATCGGCGCCAATCCGCTGCTCGCCAGGGTGTGTTGCTACTACCACGATATCGGAAAAGTCGTGAAGCCCGAGTACTTCGTCGAGAATCAGCGCGGCGAGAACCCCCACGATCACCTGACGCCGTGGATGTCGGCGCTGGTGGTTTCGAATCACGTCAAGGCCGGGCTGGAGCTGGCCCGCGATCACCGGTTGCCCGAGCCGATCCGCGATGCGATCACCACCCACCACGGCACCAAGCTGATCCGGTACTTTTACTCGCGCGCCAAGGAGCTGGAGAGTCCGGATCACGGCGAGGTGCAGGAGACCGAATTCCGCTATCCGGGCCCCAAGCCACAGAGCAAGGAGATGGGCGTGATCATGCTGGCGGACGCGATCGAGGCTGCCGCCCGCACCTTGCAGGAACCGACGCCGGGCCGGATCCAGGGGATGATCGACATGATCATCAAGAACATGCTGGAAGACGGCCAGCTCGACGAATGCGAGTTGACCCTCAAAGACGTCGAGAAGGTGAGCGCCGCCTTCTTCTGGGTCTTGACCAACTCGTTCCACGGTCGCGTGGACTACCCCGGATTCGAATTCAACCGGAGGCGACGTGGCTAGCCGGAGGGGTGTCGTGTTCACCTGGTCTCGCCGTCCGGTCAAGGGTTCGGCGGCCGTGCTTCGGGGCGCGGCCGAGCACGTCATGCGAAGGTTGGGCGTTGTTCGTTGCGAGGTGGGCGTCCTGATCTGCGGGGACGAGGCGATCCGTTCGCTGAACAGGACCTTTCGCGGACACGACGAGGCCACGGATGTGCTGTCCTTTCCCAGCGGTGAAACGCAACCCGATGGCCTGGCCTACCTGGGCGACATCGCGATCTCCCTGGATACGGCCCGTCGCCAAGCGGCCACCGCGAGGATCGACGAGTCAAGCGAGTTGGCCGCGCTCCTAATCCACGGGCTGCTTCACCTGCTCGGGCACGATCACGAGCGTGACGGAGGGGAGATGGCACTGCTGGAGAAGCAACTGTGCGGGGAGTTGGGTCTGTGAGCGAGGCGGTGGCGGCGTGGCTGGCAAACCCGGTGACGGGCGTTCTTTTCGCTGCGCTCTGGCTGTTGGTGTTGATGGTCGTGACGGTCGGTGTGGCTGGGGTGATCCGTACCGGGGGCATCCAGGTCATGAGTCTGCTCTCGGCCCGCCCTTCGCTGTTGCCGGGCTATCCGCGGCGGGGTCACATGTATCCGCCGCTTCTGCTGTTCCTCGTTTCCGTGCTCGGTCTCGCCACCCTGGGCTGGGCCGGGGCTTTGATGTGGCTGGTGGACACCGTCGGCGTGCGAGCGCTGCCGGCGGCGCTTGCGGCAGTGGCCGGATGGGTCCTGGCAATCGCCGGGGGCGTGGGGATTGCCAGCGGTGATCGCGCGGAGGGGCTCGCTCACGCCGTCCTCGTCATGATCCGCCCGGCGGCGCCGCTGCTGGCGCGGCTGGTCGCTTCCGGGCCGGGCGAGGTCGACGCTCCGGTCGTGGATGGCCAGGACGAGGACGAGGAAGAAGAACTGGACGAGCACGAGGTGAGGGCGTTCATCGGCGCCGGCGAGGCGGCGGGGATTCTCGAGCGGGAGGACGCGGAGCTCATCACCTCGGTGGTCGAGCTGGCCGACACCGTGGCCCGCGAGATCATGACCCCGCGAACGGATATCGTGGCCGCGCCCGCCGATAGCGATTTCGAGGAGTTGCAGCGCCTCTTCGTCACCTCCATGTTCACCCGCCTGCCGGTGTACCGCGAGACCCTCGACCGCATCGAAGGGTTGGTGCACGTCAAGGATGTTCTCAGGGCGGCGGCAGCCGGGCGACGCCCGCCGGCCGGTGAGCTGCTGCGTCCGGTTCCTGTGGTGCCCGAGACCAAGCCCCTGCGGGACCTGCTGCGCGAATTCCAGGCGGAACGCCAGCAGTTGGCGGTTGTCGTGGACGAGTACGGCGGCACCTCAGGCATCGTCACCCTGGAGGATGTGCTCGAGGAGATCGTTGGAGAGATCCAGGATGAGCACCAGGCCGAGGTGCCCGACGTGGAGGACGAGGGGAGCGGCTCCTACTTGGTGGCGGGAGGAGCCCACGTCGAGGTGCTGGAGAGACTGTTCGGTGTCGAGGTTGGCGGCATGGACTTTGACTCGGTGGCCGGCTTGGTCCTGGATCGGCTCGGCCACCTGCCAAAGGCCGGCGAGATCATCACGTGGAGAGGGCTGTCACTCGAGGCCGTGGAGGTCGACCGCCGGCGCCTGAAGAGGGTGCGAGTGGCCAAGCCACCCGGCAGGGACGGAGCTTGAGCAGAGCTGGCACGGTCGCTCTGTTGGGTCGCCCCAACGCCGGCAAGAGCACCCTTGTCAACGCCCTGATCGGCGAGACCGTGGCCATTGTCTCGAAGCGGCCGCAGACGACCAGACACCGTATCGCGGGAGTATGGACGGTTCCCGAAGGACAGGCAGTGCTCTTCGATCTGCCCGGCGTCCACAGGCCCCTGCACCGCATGAACGCGCAAATGATGCACGTCGTGCGCGAGACGGTCTCCGAGGTCGATCTGATTCTGCAGCTCTTCGATGCTTCGCTGCCCACCGGAGGGGGTGAGGAGTATCTCTCAGGAATCGTCGCCTCGGTGGCGACGCCGGCGATTCTCGTACCCACCAAGCTGGACCTGGTCGGCGATGCGGACACGCTGGCACGGGGCGTCGCGTTCTTCGCGGCGCGGCGCTCCTACGCTGCCGTGGTGCCGGTGGCGGCCTTGCGCGGCCGAGGGCTGAAGGCCCTGCGCGACGCCATCTTCGCCCAACTGCCCGAGGGCGAGGCATGGCTCGATACGTCGCTGACGACCACGCAGAGCGAGCGGTTCTACGTCGCCGAGCTGATCCGCGAGGCGGTGCTCGCCCGCGTTGGCGATGAGCTTCCCTATGCCTTGGCCGTCCATCTTCGTCACTTCGAAGAGGACGAGGGGGAAAACGGCTCGCTGCTGCGGATCTTTGCCGATCTGGTGGTCGAGCGGGAGAGCCAGAAAGGGATCCTGATCGGGGCGGGCGGATCGATGATCAAGGCCATAGGTACGGCGGCGCGCCGGCGCGTCGAGACACTCCTGGGGGCGAGGGTGTGGATGGACCTGCGTGTCAAGGTGCGCGCTGGATGGCGAGATCAAAGCGGTTTCCTGGCTGAGCTCGATCCGCTCGAGGTGCCGTGGTCTCCGCCGGGCAAGCAGGAGTGATCACCGTTTTCATTGCTGCCGACTGTCCCTATTGCACGGCGCTGGTGGCGGATCTGAACAGGCGCCGCGTGCGGTACCGTTGCTTCGACGTGGGCCGTGAACGGGAGCGTCTGGACGAGCTCAAGCGACTCACCTGGGAGCGCCGGCTGCCCGTGGTGGTAGACCATGAACGCTGTTCGGTGGGTTTTGGCGGTGGAGCCTCGACGTGGCGGGAGTTGGGGCTGGCAGAGTAATGTCAGCTGTCGCGCGGCATGGTGCGGGCAGTTCCGGTGGAGGCGCCGAGTCCGTTCGACTATACTGCGCGGTCTGAAGGAGGCATGGCGGGGGATGGCAGACCATGGCGACCTGCACACACGGGTGAAGCGGCTGATCATCGAGAGGTTGCAGCTGGAGGGAATGTCCCCCGAGGAGATCGTGAGCGCCGCGCCGTTGTTCGGCGACGGGTTGGGGCTGGACTCCATCGATGCGCTGGAACTGGTGATCGGAATCGAGAAGGAGTTTGGCGTGCGCATCCAGGACGAGGACGTCGGCAGCAAGGCACTGGCGTCGGTCGATGCGCTGGTCGAGTTTCTTCGCGGGGCGGGAGTTGCCGATTCTGCGTGACGGTCTGCCGCATCGCTTCCCATTCCGGCTCGTCGATCGCAGCGACGGTGATCGGGCCGGTGGGCAGGCCGCCGTCGTGCTGACGGCTGGCGGCTTCTACTCGCGGGGGTCGCCCTACTCGGTCGCCCTGGTTGCCGAGGCCCTGGCCCAGGCAATTGCCCTGAGTCACGGGTGCCGGGATTCCGGGCAGGTGCGGCTGGCCGCGCTCCACGGCGTCCGCGTCCTGCAGGAGGTGTCGCCAGGAGATCGGCTGCACATCGATCTGCGCGAGGAAGCGTGTCTGGGTAGCTTGCGTCGCTACTCGTGTCGTGCGCTCCGCGCGGGAGCCCCGGTCGCCGAGGCGACGATCAGTGTGGCGGGCTGAGGGTCATCGCCGGCACCCTGGGCGAGCGTGGCGGAGGCGACGACCTTGCCGCGTTGTTGGTAGGGGATAGTGGCGTTGGCTGTTGGCTGTGGCGTGGTACGGATGGAAGGAGGTCGTGCGATGCAAACCGGGCGTGAGGTCGAACAGGGCGTGACTATCTTGAAGGTGGCCGGGCAGGTCACCCTTGGCGAGTCGGCCAAGAAGTTCGCGGCCGAGCTGCAAGAGGTGCTGGACAAGACGCAGGGTGGGGTGGTGATCGATCTGGCCGACATCGATTACGTCGATTCCACTGGAATCGGCGAACTGGTTGGCTACCTGCAGAAGTTCACCCGTTCGGGGAGGAGGCTGGTCCTCCTGCAGCCTCACCAGCGCATCGAGGCACTGCTCAAGCTCACGCGACTGGACGCCGTGTTTCCGATCTTTCGCGAGCGGCTCGCAGCGATCGCCCACGCCGGTGCGCTGGTTCCCTGAGGCACGGCGCGACACCGCTACTCGGCCCGGCCCTTTGGGGTCGGGGGCGAATGCGGCACATGGTGCGAAAGGGGGGACTCGAACCCCCATGGGCATAAGCCCACAGCGTCCTGAGCGCTGCGCGTCTACCTATTCCGCCACTTTCGCACGCGCCTGGCGAAGTTTATAGGGCAGCGCTCGGGCTGTCAACGGCGGAGCCATGGCGGACGTGGCACTGCGGTGGGCGCCGTATGATTCTGGGAGTGGGGAGAGCTCGATGACTCACCGCCGGGCCGTTCTCGCCGTGTTGCGCGCGCGCCGATCCGAGGGCGCAAGCGTGACCTATCTGGAGAAGGAGCTCGGAGCCGACCGGCTGGTTCTGCACGCGCTGTTGGCGGAGGCGGAGCTTCGCGGCGAGGTGGTGGCCGGCGGCAAGGGCCGGTGGGTGGCGATCGAGTTCACGGAGTACTTTACCGGCACCTTGCGAATCACGGCCAGGGGGTTCGGGGTGCTGCGCGGAGAGGATGACAGCGCTTTGGAGATCGTCATCGCGCCGGAGGCTCTGGGTACCGCCCTCGACGGCGACCGAGTCCTGGTGCACCGCGCCAGCCATCGCCTGCGCGGGCGGCCCAATGTCGACCGGTTCGGTCGCGTGGTCAAGATCCTGCGGCGCCGCCGGCCCACCCTGATCGGCAGATTCCGCCTCGACCGGCGCCGTGCGTGGGTGGAGCCTCATGCCCGGCGGTTGGGAGTGCGCGTGGAGCTGGAGTCCTGGGTGGGGGAGTCACCACGCGATGGCGAGTTCGTCGAGGTTGGGGTCGGTGAGTTGGGTGAGGGGGGAGCGGTTTCGGGTCGACTGCTACGCTGCCTCGGGGTGGCCGGCGAAGCGGGTGTCGACGAGGAGGTGATCCTGGCTGATCTGGCCATTCCCGTTGACTTTCCTCCGGAGGCCGAGCGTGAGGCGGCCGATCTGCCCGTTGCGGTCTCGGCTGGCGACCTTGCCGGGCGTTCCGATTTCCGCTGCCACCCAGCCGTCACCATCGACGGCGAGACCGCCCAGGACTTCGATGATGCCATCGCGGCCTTCGCCGCGCCGGACGGGGCCGTCGAGGTGTTTGTGCACATCGCCGACGTCTCGCACTATGTCCGTCCCGGTACCGCTCTCGATGCCGCGGCAAGGGAGCGAGGCACCAGCGTGTACCTGCCGGGCCGGGCCGTGCCCATGCTGCCGGAAAAGCTCTCCAACCACCTCTGTTCGCTACTGCCGGATGAGGATCGCCTCTCCTTCTCGCTGCGCGCGGTGGTGACGCGAGACGGTGCTCTGGAGGGGTATCGCGCCGAGCGCTCGGTGTTCCGCTCCCGGCGCCGCTGCACCTACACAGAGGTCTTCGGCTGGCTGGAGGAGGGCGACTGGCCCGCGGACCTGCCGGCAGAGGTGAAGACGTCGCTGTTGCTGCTCGACGAGGCCGCGCAGCGGCTCGGCCGGCGGCGCCAGCGCCGGGGCGCCATCGATTTCGACCTGCCGGTTCCTGAGATCCTGCTCGATCCCCGGGGCTTCATGACCGGAGTGGTGGCGGCGGAGCGAAACCGCGCGCACCGCCTCATCGAGGAGCTCATGTTGGCCGCCAACGAGTGCGTTGCCAGGCTGCTCGTCTGGGGGCGGCAGCCGGCCATCTTCCGAGTTCATGAACGTCCCTCTTCGGGCAAGCTCGCCGAGCTGCAGGCAGTGCTGGAGGAGTTTGGAGTGCCGCTGAAGGGGAATCTGGAGGAATTGCCGCCGCGGGAGCTACAGCGGGTTCTTTCGGCGATCTCTGGTCGCCCGGAGGAGCGCCTGCTGCAGACTCTCGTCCTTCGCTCCCTGGCGCGAGCCGCCTACCGGCCGGAGTGCAAGGGCCACTACGCCCTCGCTACCGACTTCTATCTCCATTTCACGTCTCCCATCCGGCGCTACCCGGATCTGGTGGTTCACCGCTGCCTGCAGCGCATGCTGAGTGGCGAGCTGGTCGGGGGCGGCGTGCGCGACGCCCTCCTCGGCGAGCTGGAGGACATCGCTCAGCACAGTTCCTACACCGAGCGGCGGGCGGAGGAAGCGGAGCGGGAGGTGGTGCGCTGGAAGCAGGCTGAGTTCATGCGGGCCCGTATCGGAGAGGAGTTCACCGGACACGTCACCGGCGTGACCGCGTTTGGGCTTTTCGTGCAGCTCGCCGAGGTCTTCGTCGAGGGGCTCGTCCACGTTTCGGCGCTGAGCGACGACTTCTACCGGTACGACGAGCATGGACATCGCCTCGTAGGGCAGCGGCACGGGCGGGTCCTTCGGTTGGGCGACGCGTTGCGAGTCAGGGTGCGAGGCATCAACGAGGAGCGCTGGGAAGTGGAACTGGATCCACTGTTGACACGGGTCTCGGCAGCAGAGCGCGGAGCTCCTCGACGGCCGCTCGGTCGGGGCGACTCGCCCAGCCCCCGGGGGGACAGGCAGCGCCCCAAGCGAGGTGCCGTGCGGCGCCCGCCCTCCGGGCGAAAGGCCCGCCTCCGCTCCTGACCGAGCAAGGGCCGACGCTGTCCCTGGCAGTTGACAGGCAGGGAACCGCTCGCCATACTTCCCACCCCTGGCGTGCCCAGGTAGCTCAGTTGGTAGAGCAGGGGACTGAAAATCCCCGTGTCGGCGGTTCAATTCCGTCCCTGGGCACCATCCCCCACCCTCACCAACACCGACACTGACACGGTCAGGGGCACGGGCACGGACACCGCCACGGTCACGGGTCCCTAAATGCGGCCGGGAAGGGGCCCATTTTGATTCACTGTGGCGACGACGA
>JBBINC010000008.1:0-56355 GCA_037444085.1 Acidobacteriota bacterium
CCCTCGGCGCGGCGGCGAAGCCGCACGCGCCTCGAATCTCGCCTCCGGCACCCCCAACCACCCGCACACCCAGCCCCCGCGCGATGGCCGGGCTGGCAGTGACCGTGTCAGTGCCCGTGTCAGTGTCAGTGTCAGTGTCAGTGTCCGTGTCAGTGACCGTGTGGGGCGGGCGGCCGCTACGTCTTGACTCGTGCGCCGGCCATCTGGGCGCGCCACGACTGCGCGTACAGGCCATCTGCGCGCACCAACTCCTCGTGCGTCCCGGACTCGACGATGCGGCCTTCCTTCATCACGTGGATGACGTCGGCGCGCATGGCGGTGGTGAACCGGTGGGTGATGATCAGCGCCGTCTTGCCCCGCACCAGCTCGCGAAAACGCTCCATCCAGTCGTTCTCGGCCCAGGAGTCCATGGCGCTGGTGGGCTCGTCCAGCAACATGATGGGGGCCTTACGGTAGAACGCCCGAGCCAGGGCGACGCGTTGCCACTCGCCGACCGACAACTCGGTCCCTCCGGTAAACCACTTTCCCAGGAGTGTGCCGTATCGCTGCGGAAGTCTCTCGGCGGCTTGGTGTGCCCCGGCTTCCGTCGCGGCCACTTCGACCGCGTCTTGGGCAGCCGGAACACTCACGTCCCCGAGGGCGATGTTGTCCGCCAGGGTCGCGTTGAAATGCGCCGGTTCCTGGAAGAGGACGGTGATCTGGCGTCGCAACGCCGCCGAGTCCACCTCCCGGAGATCGCGGCCGTCGAACTCGATCCGCCCCCGATCCGGGTCGTACAACCGGCACAGGAGCTTGATGAGCGTCGTCTTGCCCGCGCCGTTGTTCCCGACGATCGCCACCACCTTGCCGGCCGGCAGGTCCAGCCGAAAGCCGTCCAGCACCGGCCGCTCGCTTCCGGGGTAGGTGAAGGCGACATCGACGAATCGGATGCCGCTCTGTAGCGGCTGCGGAGGGGGAGGATCAGGTGGATCCAGCACCCGTGGCTCGAGTTGCAGAAATTGGAACAGGTTTCCCAGAAACAGCGTGTTTCCGTACATCTGACCGGCGCTTTCGAGCAGCGACCGCATGAGCTTCTGCCCCTGTGAGAAGGCCTGGTAGAACATGGCCACCTCACCGAGGCTCACGCTCCCGTGCACCGCTCGCCACACCATCCAACCCAGTGTCGCCCCCATGACGAGGAGGCCGATCCCGCCGCCGGCAAGACCGGCGAGTCCCTGATCGCGCACCAGAGCCAGTCGCTCTCTTCGTAACCTCTCGCGCAGACGGCGGTAAAGCCCCCGGAAGTGGTCACCCAGTCCGAACAGTCGCACTTCCTGGGCGTTCTCCAGGCTGGTCAGCACCCACTCGTAGTAGTGGGAGCGGCGCTCGTCGGGGGTGACCTGTTGCTTCCATTCGTACTCGCGCACCGCAAAACGCAGCACAACGAACAGCGCCGGCAACGTCGAGATCGCCAGAGCCACCGGGACGAGTACGCCGAAGCGTGCCAACACCAGCAGCATCGCCACCAGGGTGATGCCGTTCTGAACCATTCCCCCGACGTTCTCGAGCAGCGCCATGGGACGCGTCGCCACGTCCCAGCGGATCCTGTGCAGCAGGTCGAAATAGTCGGGGGACTCGTAAAAGGCCAGATCGACGCGCACCGCCTTGTCGTGGACCAGCGACGCGATGTGGTCCTTGGCCATCTCCGTCTGGGCGGTCCGCACCCAGCGAATCACCGCCCCGAGCACTTCCGACACCAACAACACTCCCGCCATCAGGAAGGCGTAGAGCAGCGGGTCCCGCAGGTTGGCCCACTCGGTGCCCTGGCCGGCCGCAGCGACAAGGCTGTCCACCACCGCCTGGGCCAGGTACACCGTGGCAACCGGCAGCAGCCCCTGCGCCACGATGAGTGCCCCCCAGGCCACCGTCAAGGCGGGTGACACCCGCCAGGCAATCTGCAGGCTCCTGCCCACATTCGGGAGCTGCGCGATGGTAACGCTCAACCTCCGCCGAACCTGTTGCCACATCGTCATCATCGTGCCTGCGCAGCCCACCGCCGGATAGCCGGCGTCAGCCACGAGCCGTGCGATCGCCTCGTCACCTGGCCAGCCTCCGCGACACGGAAGCGATGCGGGCCGAGAGGCGCCCGACGCACGCCTGTATCGGCGCCGCGGTGCGCTGCCATACGGTCTCGCCCCACCAGGTCGGCTTCGCGTATCCGAGTTCGACGAGCACGTCGCCCGCCGCGCGGTGGACTTCGATGCGTTCGCGCAGTGACAACTCCTGCCGCCATCGGCCGCTGCCACCGTGCTGGTAGTGCAGCTCATGCGCCACGACCTGCGGGTCGGCGGTGGCGCGACGATCCCTCATCCGTGCGAAGGAGTGGCTCTCGACAATCGTCTCGATGTCACTGTTCGAGGCGGGAACACCACAGACGTCAAAGACCTTCGCCAACACCGACCGGGTATCGCTGAGGAGATCCTCGTACTTGATCTCGATGTACCGGTCCCCAAAACACCGGGCAACGCGCGCCTCACGCACCGCCTTCGCCCACAGCCGCGCCGCCGAGCCCGCCGTCACCGGCCCAAAGGCCATCGCCGGTCCGGCGTTGCGCATCGAAACCGCCACATCCCTGCCGTCACGGACAAGATGCACGAAGCGGGCCCCCGGCACCATCTCGTCGATCAGGCGGACGTGGGGAGAGTAGCCGGGCTGCTTGTCCAGGACGTGCGTCGCTCCCGGCTTGCGCATCACGACCCGCTGGTAGCACGCCACCACGAAACTGCGCAGGACCTCGCGGAACTCGATCTCGGTGAGGATGTACCGCAGGCCCTGGGGCACGCCTCGGGCGGCCAGCACCTCTCGCTCGAACTCCCAACTCTCCATCCATCGCGCAACGTAGCGGTGAAACACGCTCAGTTCCACCGTCGTTGCCACCAGCGGATGCGCGCCGAGCAGCGCCTGGAGCCAGGTCGACCCGCTCCGCGCGGCGCCGACGATGAAGACGCTCACCCACCCCGCGGGTGCGCCTGCCGCGGCTTCCCCGGAACCAGCTTCCAGCACCGTCATGCCACCGTCGGACGAGTCGCGTTCTCCAGCCGGTCACTCGCCAGCTTGGCGCTGGCCAGCAGACTGGCTGCGACGCCGTCGGGATCCGTAAGAACGTCTTGGCCGAGCGCAACGCGATACGGTACGCAACCGCCCACAATCGCGGCCAGGACCGGCAAGAGCTTGGCGTTCACGCCGCTGAACTCGGGCGCGAGGAAAACCGGCGAGGAGGCCGCGATCAGCGCCGCCAGCGCGTCGGCTTGGCTCGTGAGGCTAGCGCGCGAGGCGCGCAGGCGGCGGTCCACCCGCGAGATGAACAGCCGTTCGGGAATGGTCGTCTCCACGAACGCCTCTGGCGCACGCGCACGCGAAAGCACGGCGCGGTCGATCCCATCAAAGCGAGCGCGATACAACCGCTTATCGAGGCCTGGGGGAACCAGCCGCTCTCCTGCCTCGCGGAGCACCGCGTCCTTGCGAAAGGCGGCCACGCCAGGTCGACCTTCGGGGAGCATGCCGATCAGAACGCTGTCGTCCGAAACAACGCGCCCGCCCACCCGCAGTGCCAGCATCGCCAACGTCGACTTGCCCGCCCCGCTGTCGCCGATGACCAGAACGCCTCGACCGCCCACCTCGAACGCGCCGGCATGGAGCACCGAAAACCCCTGCTCGGCAAGAGCGCCAAACACCGCCGCGCGAAGCAACGGGAGGGTGATCGCGCGCCCAGCCTCTCGCGACAGCCCAGGGACAACCCGGACACGAATGGTGGAGCCACCCGCAAAGCGCACGCGCCCGCCACGAAGCCGCGCCTCGAAGCCGCCCGCGCGCCGTACGACGCGCAACCGTCGGCCGGGTGACGCCGAAAGCCGCAGCGACGAATCCTCGACGAGGCGAACGCGCGGCCAGCCGGGCGAGGAATCACCAGGATCCTGGCAGAACGAGACGAGCAGTTGACAGGCAAGCTGTTCGAAGAGGTCCTTGGAAACCCCGTCGAGGCGGACAGAGGCACGCACCTGAGGGAAGGAGAGAATCATGAAAAACAGTGGGCGGCGGGGATACCCCGCCGCCCGCCTTCACGTCGCATCGACGCCCGCACGCCTTAATACTACACGCCTGGGCTGTAGTGCTGGACCAGTTCGGCGAACGGGTAGCACAGGGAGCCGACGACAACGTTGGTGATATCGCTGACGCGCACCTGGACCAGGACGCGCACGTCCTCGTAGTCGTTGTCGAGATCGATCATGCCGTGGTAGCTGACATACGACAGCCCGCCCGTGCGCCCACCGGTGGAGGGGAAGCTCTGGCGCACGAGGAACGGCAGCGCCGTGGTGCCGGGGCACGGCATTGAGCTGGTGCCCTGGAACACCGTGCACACCAGGGTGAGGCCCTGGGGCAGCGCGCCTGCGACCTGGTTGGCGATACCCGCCTGACCGGTGAAGGTGATGCTGAGATAATCGGCACCGGACACCGGCGTGAACGTCCGGTCAAGGACCGTGACAAGCGGGTTCTTGATGTTGTTGTTGCAATTGGCACCGGCGAAGCGGAGGTTCTGCGCCCAGACGGCCTCCTCGAACCCCTGGAAGGAGCACGGGGACGCCGTGCAGTCGCCCAGGGCCGACATGACCGACGGCGCGTTGGTGATCCCGTACAGGTCGAACTCCGACGTCGGACCCACCGGCCCGAAGTTGCTGGTCGGCGGGCCAACCAGGCCCCCCCGCGTTTGTGCCACGGCCCCACCCGCGATCAGCAGCACGGCGGTGACCAAGGCAAGCATCTTCACCTTCTTCATGAATGGTTCCCCCTTCCTTACTCGCGGTTGCTTTCCCCTTGCTCAGCTCTCTACGTTCGCTGGACCGACCGCCGTACGATCGCTCGACCGTCGCCGACGACTACGGCTGGCCGGTTCCGGTCAATCGGGCAGCGCCATCTCGGCGAAGTAGTCCTGGTAAGACCCCTCTTCCCCGCGAACGACGTGGGCGAGAGGCTGGGCCTTGATGGCCGGCGCCTCGTAGGGACGACGATCTTGATTCTCTTTCTTCTCCACCTGACTACCTCCTTCTTGAAGCCCCCTACGGCTTCTCAGTCTCCCGAAACCGCACGAACGAAACACTCCGCAACTGCGATCGAAACCAGCGTTCTTGACAACCTCTGTGCAGCATAGTAGCGATCCAGCAAATTGTCAAGCCCCCCTCGCGCCACGATCCCCCGCCCCACCAGGTTCCAGCCGCCGGCGCGACGCGGCAGCGTGTTCACCACGCCGCGCATTTCGTCGCTGACGAGGTCGGTGAGGTGACTCTGATCCGTGCGATCGCGCACCCGCGGCGGGAGAAGATCGGCGACAGCCGTGCGCTGCAAGTGCCGCGACCTGACGCCACCGATGAAGGCCCGCCCGGGCAGCATGAAGCAATACGCGATTAGATCAAGATCGAAGAGAGGGTGGCGAAGCTCCGTCCCGAGACTTGCAGCGTATTGCTCGCGGCCCAGTAACGCCCCTGCCTGGTGAGCGTGGAGATTCTGCAGCATCCGCTCGCGGTTGCTGCGAAACTGTCGGCGCCCACCGAGTAGGCGAGCGGGCTCTCTGCCCGCCGGCCGATCGATCTCCTCGCGGTGCTGCTCCGACAACCACGGTGGAGCCACTGGCTCGCGCCGGCGAAGCCCCGCCCTCGTCACGCCGCGCAGCGTCCTGGCGGTGAGGTTGCGCCGCGAGAGGCCTGCAGGAAGCTGGAGCCGCAACAGGTCAGCGACCACGGTGAGGACGTGGCCGGCCCTGAGTTCCTCCTCAAGATAGACGAGGTTCCCGGACAGCCACTCGTTGCCGCCGCTGCCCAGCAGCAGTACTCGCCGGCCGTCCGCCACGGCGGTCTGCGTCACGAGGGCCAGGTGCAGCAGCGTCGGCATCGCTGGGTAGTCAACGCACTTCAAGAGCGACGCGAGGCCCTCGGAGAAGCGGACCGACCGCCCGTCGAGAATCGCGCCGCCGCTCCCCACGGCGTGGACAAGTCTAATGAACTCCGTCTCGTCACACGACATCCCCGGGAAACCCAGCGAGAACGCCCGACCCAGCCCGGCGCGCGGATCGCCCTCCCGGTGCAGCAGAGTCAGAAGCGCCCACACTCCGGAGGAGTCCAGCCCGCCGCTCACCGCCACCGCAAAAGGTGCTTCCGGGAGGCTGCGCGCCACGGCCCTCGTCATATGATCCCGCAAATCCTCCGCGATCTCCTTGAAGTCTCTACGTTCGTCGAGTGACGCCGTCGGTGGCTCCCAGTACGCGTCAGACCGGCGGCAGACCGGCTCCCGGCCAACCTCCCAGTGATGCAGGCGCCCCGGGAGCACCTCCCGAACGCCGGTGAAGAACGTCCGCCCCGAAGGCGCCTGCACGCCGGCCAGCCAGTACGCCAGGCGGCCATCGTCCAGCCGAGGCGCGACGCCGAGCCCGGCCAGCACCTGCCGGACCTCACTCCCGACGTACAGCGCCACATCGTCCGTGGCCAGATGTAGCGGGCGCAGTCCGGGGACATCCCGCACCAAGGCCACCGACCGCGTCGTAATGTCGTAGATCAGCACCGCAAACTCGCCGCGCAAGAGCCCGAACACCCGCTCACCGAACTGACCGTACGCTTCGGCCAGCCAGCGAGCCAGCGGGGTCTCACCTTCGTGACCTCCCGCAGGTCCTCGAGGAAGCTCACGGCGATTCCCAACGTAGCCGTGGACCGCAACAATTCGCTCCTCGTCTTGCCACACACTGCCGTCGCCGGCGTTCGATTGCACTGCAACAGCACAGCCAGCCCCGGTGACAAACGTCGCCTGGCCGCGGTGAGGCGATCGCGCCACCATCATGCGCACTCGCTGGACACCGACCTCGACCGGCAGGTCGCCGAACACGGCCGCGATCCCGCCCATCAGCACACCCGCCAGGACATCACCTGCATGGGCAGACTCGACGAGCGAGCACGATCACGGCTATACTACGCCCGCGGAGGGACCTCATCGATGACCACCACCGAGCACATCTCGAGACTGCTGCAACAGCAACGACTCACCCACACCAAACTGGCCGACCAGACAGGTGTCCTGCTCCTGCTCGACGGGCTCGAGGTCCTTTCCCTGAATGAAACGGCGATGTTCCTCATCGAATCAATGAAGGCCGGCGCGACCACGGAGGCAGCCCTCGCCGAGCGGCTCGTGCGCGAGTTCGAGGTGGATGTGGCCACGGCCGCGAAGGACGTGGCCGCCTTTGTCGCCGATCTCGGTAGCAGAGTGGCGACTGCGTAGCCCGAGCGTGATGCGGCAGGGCGGGCGCCGGGAAGCATGCCAGCACAGACGACCGCGTCGCGTTGTGACCGCACAGCGGCGGTCTGTAAGCAGTTCACGCGGCACCTGTAAGGTCTTCCCTGGCCCACACGCCCACCTGCACACCTCTTCACCAACTCGCGAAACACGGCGAACGCACAAATTAATTACTGGCTCATGTTTTTACGACGGAACTATGCCTGCGGCGCCGGGCTCCCATGGATCACTCTCGCCCTGAACCCGAGCAGTCGGCTGAGATGCCGCGCTAACTCAGCCGCCAACTCGAATGGCCGGGTGAGCACGCGCCACGTCCACTCCCAACCCGAACGTGGCCTACCGTGCCGCTTCTCGATAGCCAAAGGCGTGTTGACAAGAACGCGCGCGACCCGGCGAGCGAGAAAACCAACCTGATTCTCGCCCACGGGCGCCCGCAGCACACCACGCGCGTTCAAGTAGGCAGCGTAGCGCTCGTTGAGCCGACCGGCCAGCATGTGCCGAAGTAGACGTGCCGCCGCTGAAGCCGAAGGCTCGACGCCGCCCAGAAGAGCGGGGGCACGGCCTTCGCGAAGGTCCTGGCACACCATCCAGGCGGCCGCCAGTTCCCGCTGCGAGACCACGCCAGCGAATATCCGTGGGTCGCCGTTATCAAGGGCGGACCATTCCTCATCCGCGACGCCCAGATCGTGCACATCCGCCACCATCCGAAGCAGCGGGTAGGATTGGGGTGCCAGGCCATGCTGGGCGAGACCGTGGATGACAGCGTGGGCGACGAGAAATCGACGGGTCGGCAAGAACGTGGTCGGCCCCAGTACCGGCTCGGGCTGCAGCAGGCCTACGCGACGCAGATCGTCGAATGACGCCGCGCGCCGGCGGCCCCCCAGCCCGACGCCAGGCACAGCCCGGTGCACCTCGATCATCACCCCACTGGGGTGCCACAGAGGACTGAACTGGTGATTCCCAGCCCACCCACGTTCCTGCCGGCACCCGGCGGCGACCAGCGCCGCGCACAGCCTGCGGCCATCCTTCTCGGGTACCAGCACGTCCACGTCGCCGGCGGCGCGGGACCCCAACTCGAGCACGCCGCGGGCGCGCAGAGCACAGAACTTCAGCAGTGCACATCGCACGCCAAACCCAGCCACCACCGCCAGGACCTCGCGCGCCACGGCCTGCAGCAGCACCGCTCGGGCCGCATCGGCATGAAAGGCCTCCCGCAGCGCCCGGGCGGCTTTCGATCCGACCTCCGGTGAAAGGTCGATCTGCGCCGCCCGGCACCCGATGCGCGACGCGACCGACAACCTGGTCGCCATCGCGACCGCGCACTCCCCGTCGACCGCGCCCGCGGCGGCCTGGCCGGACGGTCCGAACGCCCGGTGGAGAACCCACAGCAGTTCCGCCGTGGGCGCCACTGGGACATCCGGGAAACGAAAAGAGTCGGGCTTCACGCTAAATCCAGCAGACGGCATCGGGACAGATGGCGGTACGCGGCCTTGGCTCTCCCACCGCGCACCAAACCGCAGCGCCCTGCCGTAACGCGAACCTGACCGGCCGGGCGTGCCGCGGCCTGCAGCCAGGCAGGGCGGGGTGGGCAGGGGGTAGGGCGGCCGTGGGCGTGCCTCGAAAACAGAGCCGAACTCCGCCCCGACGCCCTTCTCCACGGACGCTCGTCCTTCTTCTCGATTTTCGGGGGAAAAGGCACGCTCTGCCCTTACTCGCTTCTCCACCATGACCGGCGAAACGTGAGGGCGAGGACAAAGAGGAGCAGCGTGGCTGCCCTCTTCTCGCGTTTCCCGCCCTCCGGGCACGGGCAAGATCGCCTGCCTCGGCGCACGCGCTGCCCAGAGGTCTAGTGAAGGCCATGGCTACGCCAGTCCACGGCAGCAACTCCGCACGATGGCGACGACGCGGTCTCGATCCGCGGCGCTCAGACTCGAACCCGACGGCAGGCACAGGCCCTTGTCGAACAGTTCGGCGGCCACCGCGCCCCCCACCGTCCGGCAGTCGCGAAACACCGGCTGCAGGTGCATGGGCTTCCACACCGGCCGCGCCTCGATGTTCTCCGCTTCCAAAGCCAGCCGGACATCCTCGCGGGTGGCTCCGAAGAGCCCCGGATCGATGGTCAGGCACGTCAACCAGCGGGTGCAGCGGCCGTACGGCGCCTCGGGCATGAACGACACTCCGGGCAGATCGCCCAGCGCTTCGCGATACGCCTCGAAGTTGGCGCGCCGCGCCTGTACCCGTACTCCCAGCGACTCGAGCTGTCCCCGTCCGATCGCTGCCGCGACGTTCGACATACGATAGTTGAAGCCGATCTGGGAGTGTTCGTAGTGCGGCGCCGGGTCGCGCGCTTGCGTAGCCAGGAAGCGTGCCTGCTTCGTCCACCGCTCGTCGCCCGCCACCAGCATGCCGCCGCCGGACGTGGTGATGATCTTGTTGCCGTTGAACGAAAACGCCGCCATCACCCCGAACGACCCGGCGGGGCGCCCGCGGTAGCTGGCTCCCAGCGCCTCTGCGGCATCCTCGATCAACGGCACGCCCCAGCGCTCGCACGCGGCAAGGATGGGGTCATAGTCGGCGCACTGGCCGTACAGGTCGACGGCGATTACGGCCTTCGGCAGGCGGCCGGTCCGACCGCACCGCTCCAGCTCGTCCGCCAGCAGTCCCGGATCCAGGTTCCAGGATTCCCTGGTGGCGTCGATGAATACCGGCCGCGCGCGCTCGTACGCGATGGCATTGACGGTGGCGCTGAAGGTGAGATCGGAAACCAAGACCTCGTCGCCCTCGCCGATGCCCAGCATGCGCACCGCCAGATGCAGGGCTGCGGTGCCTGACGAGAGCGCCGCCGCGTGCCGCCGCCCGGCCACCGCCGCCAGCTCGCGCTCGAAGGCATCCACGTGCGGCCCCAGCGGCGCGATCCAGTTGGTGTCGAACGCCTCCGCCACGAGCTCGCGCTCGCGGCCGAAGACGTGAGGAGGCGAGAGATACACTCGCTTGCGCGGCTCGTCCATCCCAAAAAGCTGCCTCACGACTCCCCCCACCCCCCTGTCATACCACCACCGCCTCCGGAGCGGCACCCGCCAGGCCATCGCCCACGCTCCACCTGAGCCTCTCCCAAGCTTACGTGGCACGGCACAATCAACAGTTGGTCGGCCAGATCATGGCAGTTGGGGAAAGTTGTGGCCCCCGCTCCCCCAACGCGTCACCGCTTTCTTTGCCGACAGCGGGCCCGAACGCCACCGTTTGTCCCGATGGTCTCGACCGAGCACGGCAACTAATGGAGCTGCTCTCATGCTCACCGCTCCGACTCCAATGACGCTCCGACGGCGTCCGGCTCGACCGGCGAACGGTACGCCGGAAAGTACGTCGAGGAGACTGCCCGCTCTCCCCGCCCAGCTAGAAAACGGGAACGCGCCGCTACCAGCTGTTCGTACGCCTCCGGATCACGAACCCAAGTCCAGACGCTGAAGGTGTGCCGGCGCTTCGAAAAGCCGGCCTTGAAGGCGAACAGCGAATCCTGCCTAGAGCCGACGCCGCCGCCGAGATGGAAGACCGTCGCTCGCCGACCAGCAGCCCACCGACGGACCTCATCGATCAGCAGCTTGGTGGGCGCGAGCTTCGCGTACTCCTCACTGGCTCCGCTCAGGTGGTACTGGACGATGCCACCCGTCAATGTGAAAATCGCGCCGCACGCGAGCTCCTCCCCCGCCAGACCGACGAAGAGGTTCACCTCCACGCCTTCGAGCGCAAAAAAACGGCGGAAGTACTCGCGATCGAACAGGTAGTATTTTTCAGCGCCGACCTGCAGCATGGTCTGGCGGTAGACGTGCACGAACTCGTCGAGATACCGCAACTCGCGGTCGTGCACTACTTGCAGACCGCTCCGCCTCAGCTTACCGATATCATACTTGTGGCCGCGTCGGATCGAGGCCCACTGTTCCTCCGGCGAGGAAATGAGGTCGATGGAGACCGTCGGTCCAATCTCCTTCACCGTCCCCAGACCTGCGACAACCTCTGCCTGTGCGAAGAGTGGGTGGAAACGGGAGAACACGCAGCATGTAGCATGCTCGTCGAAGAACGCCTGAAAGGCGGCCCGGCTGCGCGTGAGCAATCGTGGCGAAGGCGTCCTTGGCCGGACCAGCGGACCTGCATACCCGTACACTGACGTGACGTCCGTAAGGGGACTGAATTCCAGGCCGGGCACAGAGGCAACACGCTGCAGCAGAATCGGCAGCAAAACCACGCCATCGTGGTCCTCCACAACCAGTAGCCGTGCCTCGCCCTCGCCCTGCTCTTCTGCCAGGCGATGGTACGACGCAAGGTGGTAGAAGTCGTGCTCTGTTGAGCGCACGAGCTCGTCCCACCGGCCTGATTCCTTTGTCGTGAGTACCGTAAAGCTCAAGGCTCGGTGCTCCTCCCACGCACCTCCGGAACCCGGGTTGGCCCAGCCCCCCGCGCCGCAAGCCGCTCCTCGTCGAGACATGTCTCCGCCTCGTCCGCATCGGCCGCCGCGCCGCGGCTGGCCAGCACGACCTTGGCGGTGCGCCAGAGAATACGCACGTCTTCAATGAAACAGAGACGTTCGACGTAGCGCGCGTCCAACTCCAGGCGCTCATCCCACCCAAGCTGATTGCGACCGGACACTTGCGCCAGTCCGGTGATGCCCGGGCGGACGCAGAAGCGCAGCTTCTCCCGCGCGGTAAAGTGGGGAAGGTAGCGCATCAGCAGGGGGCGTGGGCCGACCAGACTCATGTCGCCTGCCAGCACGTTCCACAACTCAGGCAACTCATCCAAACTGGAGCGGCGCAAGAAACGACCCAGTCGCGTCAGCCTTGCCCCGTCGGGCAACAACTGCCCCGTGTCGTTCCGGGCGTCGGTCATGGTGCGAAACTTCAAAATTTCGAAAGGCTTTTCCGCGAAACCGGGACGCCTTTGACGGAACAGAACTGGCCGGCCCAAGGTCAGCCGCACCGCCAGCGCGACGACAACAAGGACCGGCGCCAGGCCAATCAGCCCGAGGCCAGCAGCGCACAGATCTAGCAGCCGCTTCCCCGGATAACCGAGCGGCCGACAGAGAAAGGAGCCTGCCGCCGCCGCCTCCCCGTTCACCCAGAGACCCTCACGCGGCGCGTCCCGCCAGTGCGACCCAAAAGCCCCGGGTCAAGGCCCCGTCGGGGTCGCATCGCCAGCCCTCGCGCCGGTATCTGTGGCTGTCCTGCCCGCCACCGCCCTCCTCAGCACCGCCTCCAGCCGCTCCGCCAGGCGGTCACGGTTGAATTCGCCCTCCCCAAGGCGCGCCGAGGCTTCCCCCGCTTTCCGCAACCACTCGCCGTCGTTCAGCGCCGCCACGAGCCGCTGCGCCGACCCCGGGAGATCCCCCTGATCCAGCACCAGACCGGCACCGGTGCGCTCCAGAAGCTCGGCCTGCCACCCGCCGTAATTGATCATCACTGGCTTACCCGCTGCCAGTGCATCGAAGAACTTGTTGGCCGAATTGGTGCGCATCACGGGAAGATCCTGGGCGAGCGAGCTCAGCACCGTGGCAGCAGAGAGCACCGGCGCAAGTCCCGAACGTGGAAGCGGCGCGCGGAAAAAGACCGTCCGGCCCAACAGACCCAACTCGCGGGCCAGCGACTCGGCGATCTCCCTTTCGCTGCCGGCGCCGAAGAACAGAAATGCAATCTCTCCATCGAGTCGAGCCGTATGCGCGGCCAGGCGCACAGCCCACTCCACGCCATTGACCCGGCCAAACGCACCCGCGTACACCACCCAGGGGCGTTTCCCCACCTCTCCATACTGCGCCCGGAACTCCTCGCCCACCTCCGGTCGGACCCGGAAGAGCTTTACGTCACTCGCGTTGGGAATGATCGTCACCTTCTCGGGTGCCACCCCCGCCGCCACGATCCCGTCTCTCATCCCCGGCGACAAGGCGACGATATGGGCCGCGCGGCGGTACGCCGTCCTTTCCAGCCAGCGAGCCAATCCAACGATCGCAGGGTTGCGCAGCACCCCGAGCTCGATCGGCGCTGCGGGCCACAGATCCCGTACCTCAAAGACAAACGGGCAACGGTGCCAGCGCGCCGCCCACATGCCGGGCACGGCGATGGTCAGCGGCGTGGAAGTGGCGAAAACCACGTCCACGTCCCGCACCCTCACGCTCTCGCGACAGGCGGCCAGTGTGAAGCCAGCAAACGCACACAGGCGCCGCATCGGCGACATCCGCTGGCCGTAAGGCACGCCCAGAACCCGCACCTCGATCCCATCCACGTTCATCACGGCGCGGCGCCTACCTTGCGTCTCCAACCCTGAGTGCTCGCAGGCGCCGGTAATGAGCGTCACGCGGTGGCCGCGCGCGACCAGCCGCCGCCCAAATTCGTACGAGCGCCCGCCCGAGGTGCCAGTCGGCGCCACGAAGTGTTGATGGAGATAGAGAATCCGCATTCTACATGGGGGAATCCACGGGAGCCATGCAGCCAAAGAAAGTGAACGTGGCCAGTACCCCTTGCATCCGTGGCCAGGCGATTCGGGACACCCTTAGCAAGCAGCCCCTTGCGGCGAAGTGCCGGTAAGCCGGTAGAGTTTCTCCGGTGCTCGCCACATCACGTAGTGCCGCAGCAGTGGCGCTAGCCAGTACTTCACCGGCCAAGCTGACACCTTAAAGCCCATACCCTCCTTGAAACTGGACAAGTGCGGCCGCTCGCTCGAGTGACGCCCATAAACGACGTGTCGTATGCCGCCGTGCCGCTTGATGACCATCACGGTCTCGTAGGTCAGGCCTGTACCAATATCGGAGGAGAGGTACTCCGTGTCGAGCATGACCTGATCGATGTAGGCAACGTCGTCGACACACGAAACGAGGAAGTAGCCGGCCAAGGTACCCTCGACGAACCCAGCAACCAGCAGATCCCTGTCGTCACGCACCCGCCGCGTCAGACCAGCGGCCAACCGTTCGAACGCGGGAGGTTTGCCCCCCCTGAAGCGCGCGATGGCGCTGCACGTCACCTCGTGCAGGCGTCGCAGGTGTGGGGCAGGATCGCGCATGTCAACCACCTGGACCATCTTCCACGCCTTGCGCAGCTGGTTACGGCGCTTGGCCGCCAAAGTTGAGACATCGTAGGTCTCAAGATCGGAACCGCTGAGCAGGTGGAGCGGCATGCTGCCCGTCGCAACCTTCTCGTCCTCGGCTCGCAGCGTACTTGCGAACCCGAGACACAGGCGATGCGGCCGGCCGACCGCGGCCGCGGGGAGGCGAGCAAGCCAGTGCACCGGCTGCCAGAACAGCCCACCTACGTGCATCCAGTGGCGCCCCCGTGCCAATACAGTGCGAACCCCTCGCCGGCGCAACTGTTGCGCCAGCACCGCTTCGCTCTTGACTGCGACCGACGCCTCGCCGATTGGCCTACAACCCGTGGGCACCCCGGTCATCGCGAGAGACTCTCGACCTTGGCCGTGTCGAAGCTGTCTGGCGCCGGACAGCCTCGTGCCACCGGCAGGCGCCGCCACATCAAGCTCCCTCCGGCCTCACCCCGTGTCCCTCGCCGAACGCTCCCTCCGCCACGGCCTGATGCAAGCGCGCGAGCAGGGAGATCCGCCACAACAGCCGTGCATTGCCCAGGCCGCACTCCCCAGACAACCCGACCCGCCCACGGAGCAGTTTTTGCCCAATCCGGAGGGCATCCGCAGCCACCGGCGCCGCAGCGAAGCGCCGGCGCAAGGCGACCAGCGTTCCGCCACGAGGTTGTCGCCGCATCGCTCGTGGCTGGTGCGAGAAAAATGTCGTCACCAAAGCCTTCATCGCACTTTGGTCGAGAAGTTCACCAATCGGCGTCGAGCCAAGTGCGTCCCAATCTGTGTAAACCTGTAAGAAAGCCCGCAAAGCGGGTTCGTGGCGACTCTCGTACTGCCAGTCCACCAGACTGTTGGCTTCGGCGCGCGGCCGGCGCAAGGGTGGCGGCAGCCAACGTCGCACCATTTCGACGTACACCCGCCGATACACGCGGAGACGAGCCGGGATGCGCGCCAGCGCGTCGTAGGCCGGACCAAGGAGCATCGGACGCCAAGCGGTGAGCATTGGCTCCTTGTAGAAACCTGGCGAAAACAACCAACGAGAATTGTAGACAGCCGTCCAGAGATAGTCCTGCACCTCCTCGGGCTGCGAGCTGGGACAGCTGTCCACGACCTGCTGCACCTCGGCCCCAAAAGCAGCCGCAGTAGGCACGCGGACGTCGGCCCGCAAGACCCGCTCGAGGCAAGGCTGCAGGCGCCCGAGCGGAGGAGACAGAGCTGTCGTGACGGCGTCTTCGATCGTCTTGGGTTGTCCGCCGGAGGCGATGACCACGTCTCCGATGTACATCGCGTCGGGCGAAGCATCGGCATGTTCGAGAAGCAGCGTCGGACCTGCCGCGAAATAGCCCGGATTGTCGCTCGCAAACTCCGAGAGTACACCCCACTCGGTGACGTGCGACGCGACGCAACCAGCACTGTAGCGATAGAAACGATGCGCCAATCCGACCGCCGCGGCCAAGGCCTTGGCAACCGGGGGGTCGGAGTTGGGCTCGGCATCTGTCGCGCCCCAGGTCACAGCTAGATCCGGCCGCCGTCCCGCTTCGTTGAGGGCATGCAGCAGCACGCGAGAATCGTAACCGCCTGTCATTGCTACCCAGGCGCGCTCATTCCCACGGCCCAGCGGTGCCCTCGAGGCCGTCATGATTGCCTCGTAAAGCAGGCTAGCAGCGCCCCGCAGGTCAAGACGATTCTCTGGCTCGAACCGCTGCACCCAGGCCCGCTGCTGGTCCATCTCGCCGGAATGCAGGTTCAGGGTTAGACGGTGAGCCGGGGCAAGGTAACGCACCGTGGTGAAAAGAGTGCGGCTGCCGATGACGTAGCCGACGTTCAGAAAGCTCATTGCTGCAACAAGATCGAGATGAGGAGCGAGGGGCAAGAGGCGGAACAGCGCTTTGGCCTCGGGCGTAAAGGCAACACCGCCCGCGACCTGCGCGAAGTGGAGCGGCATGGACCCCACGCGATCGTTGAGGGTGTGAAGCTGTTGAGCGCACCCATCCCACACCAACATCTGATAGAAGCCATCCAGCCCAGCGATCGCCGCCGCACCCCCGCCAAGGTAGCGATCCGCCAACTCCCTCGCCGTCACCCGATGCCACCGTCCGCTCGCAAACTCAAGCGCCGTGCCGAGAATAGCCACAACGAGCCCGCGTTCAGGCACCCGACAAACCTCCGGCGGATCGCTCTTGCGACAGACCACCGCCGCGCCAACCCTCCGATCCCCCGCCAACACCTCTGTGCGGAAGCTTTCATGGTGACACAGCGCCGCCAGTGCTTCCGACACCGCAGCCGGCTTGCCATCGGTTCGCACCCAGCCCAGAAAGCCCGCCATTAGCCCGCGACCTCCTCCGAAATCGCGGGCCGGGCATGGCGCACCCCAGCCGCCGCAGAGGCGCCGCCCACCGGTGTCGCCGTCAACCCCGCCGCGCGCTGCCAGGCGGCCAGGTACCGCGCCATCGAGCGTCGCACATCGAAGTGCCGCTCGATGTGCGCGCGTGCGTTCTTCGCCATCCGCTCGCGCAACGTCGGGTCTCGCAGCAGCATGATGACATACCGCGCTGCGCCCGCCACATCGGTCGGTTCGACGACGAACCCAGTTTCGCCATGCGTGACAAGCTCCTCGATGCCCCACGTTCGCGACACCACGCACGCGCAGCCGGCAGCCATCGCCTCCTTGACAACATTGGGCAAGCATTCGGATGCCTTGCGTGACAAAAAGACGAGCACGTCTGTGCGGCTCAGCTGCTCAAGAACCTCACCGTGAGGCAGATGCCCGGCAAACCTCACTCCCGTCAAACCCGCGCTGCAGGTCATGCGTTGCAGCTCCCGCCGCTGCGGGCCATCGCCGACCATGGCCAATTCGGCCTCGGGAACTTCGCGACGAACCGCCGCGAAGACCTTGAGCACTTCTGTCATTCCTTTCTCTGCACAGAGCTTACCTACGGTCGCCAGACGGCGACCGGTGTCCGTGTCACGCACCGGAAACAGGCGCAGGTCGACCCCCCGATAGCTCACGTGGATGGCCTCGGCTGGCACGCCCAACTCTGTGAGCAGCGTTCGGTTGGCGACGGCGTGGGTGAAAACGCCATCGCCGACGCGCGCCAGACGGACGCTACTGGCGTAACCCGTGCGTAGGTCGTAGGCGCCCAAGAACAACGTGACCACCACGTTGGGGTGGGTGCGGTGCGCGAGCAAGCCTAGCAGCGAGGAATAGTGACCCCAGAACAGGTGCAGCACATCGGGAGGGTCACAGGCAAGACGGGCGTGCAACTCGAACACCCGCGGCAATGCCAGGAAGCTCTTGAGCACGTGCAGCGCGCGCCGCCAGTTGTCCATCAGAATCACGCCGCACAGCCAGGCAAGAAGGCGCGGCCTGATGAGCATCGTCCAGCAGCCCCGCAGCAGCCCGCGAATCGTCACCCGATCGACATCGAGACCTGCAAGCCCCCACTGTCGGAGCAAGCCCGGCGACGAGCGGCGGTTGAAGCGTAAGTTGAGCGCCCGGACGGTTGCCCCCAGCTCCCTGAGGATGCGCACATCGGTGCCAGCGAAGGTCTCGGTGGACGCCGGGAAGCGGGAAAACACGTACCAGATGCGCACCGTCAGCGACGATCCCGGCTCTGCCTCACCGTTCCGTCCCATGCCCCCCGCGACGGCGCGGCAGGAGCCGTCGCAGCGCCGGCAACGGCCCGTCGACCTCGGCCTCGAGATAGACCGCGGGCGCATTGGGCAACCCAACTCTGGCGAGAGTAAAGGGGCTTGCGGTGTCGAGCGAATTGACCCGGTGGCGCGGATTCGGCTGAAAGGCGCTGCGGAAGCCAAGCTTCGGCACCAAGGCCTGCAGCGCAGGGGTGCACTTGCCCGCCGGGAAACAAAAAGGGGGGTGCTCGATGCCAAGCTTCTCCTGCAGATCTTGACGCGAGCGCTCCATCTCCTCCCTCGCCTCCTCCCACGGCAGCTCTGGCAACCAGGGGTGCGAGTACGTGTGGGCGCCGAACTCGACGCCCTGCGCCTGCATCGCCCGCGCATCGTCCCAGGTGAGCATGCGGTCGCGCGGTGGTGCCACGTCCGCCTGCGCTGCCAGTTCGCTCAGGAATGCCTCCCGAGCGGCGCGCGGCAGACAACCGGCATGGCGCTTGAGCACGAGATACGCCCGGCGTCGGCTGGCCCCACCATCCAAGACGAGGTCGCACGGCAGCCGGGCAGCCGTCAGGAGGAGGCGCTGCTGTGTCGTGCGTTGCACCACAAATCCCAGCCGCTGCGGCCAGGGGAGGTGCCCCTGCGACACGCAGCCCGTCACCAAGAAGATAGTGGCGGGGACGCGATGGCGCTGGAGGATCGCCAGGCCGCTGGTCAGGTTGTCCCGAAAGCCGTCGTCGAAGGTGATCACCGCCGATCGCGCCGGCACCGGCTTCTGCTGCTCGAAGCACTGTACCAGGCGGGACAAGGAGATGATCTCGTAGTGCTGTGTCAGATAGCGCAGGTGCTCATCCAGCCACTCGGGCCGCAGCCCCGGCAGGTAGCCCTCGTCATCGGCTGCCACACGGTGGCCGTAGAAGATCAGCGCGCCGTTCTTCGGCCACAAGCGGCGCTGGAGGGCGCACAACCCAGTCGCAGTCACCAGGTGGGAGAGCACTCCTCGCGCTGCTTCCTTGACTACGCCCATACTCGCGTTCCCCGCCGCCGCCGCGTTGCGCCGGCCGCGAAGGCCGGCAGCAACGACTGCCCGCTCATGCCGGCCGCTTGCGACGCAGGCCACGCGCCAGGGCATCCCGAATGCGCTCGTTGGCGCAGGCGTTGCGGGCGAAGTCGCCGGGTTCGAATTGCCATCCATCGGCGCCGCGTACGAAGCGACCCGGCTGTCCGTCCACCCTGCATTGGTCGATGGCGACACTCGCGCCGAACACTGCCTGCAACTCGTTGACCAACAGCCGGCCGTCCGGCGTCTCGAAAAGGTCTACGTTCATGCTGCGAAAACCACCTAGTTCGGTTACCTGATGCAGCAGATCAAGATGCCGCGGACCTGGTACATCCCAAAGGGCAAGGCCCGAACCGCTGTGAAAGTCCCCAACGCGCCCTTTCGGGTGGCCAAAGTACGACTCCCCGATGCGCACCAACCGCCACTCCCGTACGTCCGCAAGGTACTCTTGCAGCACAACAGTGCCCCACTGACGATCGCGCGGGTCCCCACCGCCAGTCAGCAGCCCCGCACCAAAGGCTTGCCGGACCAAGCGCTTGAGAGTGGCCCGTTCCCGTGCGATCCAGACACCACTGGCTGCCGCGCCAAAGGAGGTCTTCACGACCATTGGCAGCTCGCACCCCGCGGCAAACTCCTCCGCCTCGCTTTGCCTCGAAAAGATCCAGGTCTGCGGCATGGGCACGCGATGGGCCGCTAGCCACGCGGCGGTTCGGTGTTTGTCCTCGTACATCCAAAGCTCTTTCGACGACGGCACGCAAGGGTAGGCGAGGTATCGCTCAAGAGCCTCGACGCGATCCTTGATCAACCGAGCGGTCACGCTGCGCACCGCGTCGGGCCAGACGAGCAAGACCTCGCAGCCAGAGTCCTCCACCTGTGCGAGCCAGTCCGCACGGTACAGGTCCACCACCCGGAATGGCACTCCCATCTCCAGGCAGGCTTGGACGAAATGGCGGTGGTACTGAGCAGCGTTGTACACAATGGCGAAGCGCACCGGGCTGTTGATGCGGTTCTCGTCGCCTTCGACGACGTCGCGCAGTGGATTCTCTTCCTGTCGAAGGCGCAGCTTCCAATCGGTCAGCGAGACGTAACGCTGGAACGCGTGCCGCAGCGATCGCGGAATCCAGCGGCGAATACCGTCCACCCAGGTCACCGACGACTCACCAGCCTCTGGTACAGCGTTTCGAACTCGTCCACGAACCGCGCCATGCCGAACCACCGGACCGCCAGTTCACGCGACCGGCGGCCCATCGCGATCCGTTCCGCCAACGGGGTCTGCAGCAAAGCCTCCATGGCATCAGCGATGGACTCGGGGCGCCTTTCATCGCAGACGAAGCCGTTGCGTGCCTCTTGCACGATGCGCGGCAAATCCGATACTCGGCTCACCACTAGCGGCAAACCGCACGCCATCCCCTCCACCACCGCGTTGG
Source organism: Acidobacteriota bacterium (assembly GCA_037444085.1). Classification (GTDB taxonomy): domain Bacteria; phylum Acidobacteriota; class Thermoanaerobaculia; order Thermoanaerobaculales; family Thermoanaerobaculaceae; genus CALEVZ01. Next base: position 20,497 of record JBBINC010000008.1, read on the forward strand.
GGATCCCCTCCTGCAACGACGCATGCACCAAGCCATCCGCCGCCGGGTACACCCGCTCGATGTCGTGGCGCGGACCCATGAACCGTACGTGCGCTTCGAGACCGAGCGTGCGCACTGCTTGTTCAGCGCGCCTGAACTCCTGCGAAGGTGAACCGTCTGCGCCGAGGCCCGGCCGGCCGTACCACTCGAGACAGAAGTCCCGGTGGCCGCGCTGGGTCAAGCGATGCACCGCCTCCACCACCCGCAGCGGATTCTTCACCCGGTACACCGTTCCGACGCACACAAAGCGAAACGGCCCTGCCGGCCGCACCTCGGTGGCAGGATGGAACCGTTCGGTGTCCACGCCGTTGCGGATGACATGCAGCCTCCGCCTCAGCCACGGCGCCAGTCGGGCCAGGCTTCGCCGATTCGTCTCGGTTTGAGTGACTACAACATCGGCAAAGGCGAACAGGGCAAGTGCACCCCACAGTACCGGCTTATGCCAGCCGTACGAGGCTGTGGACATATCTGTTGCCACAACCCTCGTCCGCCGTAGAGGGAGATTCCCGAGAATCGCAAGACTTGATGCCCGCTTCATGCAACCATGGATCACCTGTAACTGGGCCGCCGACAGCCAATCCCGCATCCAGCGCACCTTTGCCATACGGCTACCCGCTTGACCGTATCGAATCACGACACCCCGGCCGCGAAGCCAATCATCCCAAGCTCCTCTTCCGTCGTACACCCCGACTTCCACGAAATGCCCCCGCGACGCGAGGCCTGCCGCCAACTCGCACAGCTGTCGCTCCGAGCCGCCAGTACCTAGCGAACCGATCGTCAAGCCCACGCGCATGCGACCCACCCTCGCTCAGAAATCGACACCACCGGCGAAAACTTCAGAGGAGCGTGAGCTGTGACGGCACCACCCGGCAGGGCGCCCGAGAGAACGCCAGACAGGCCTGGTCGGTCGAGGCGCCGAAGCACCGTCGACGAGTACCCTCGAAAAGCGTGAAGGAAGATGAGCGGATGGCGGTGAGTAAGAAGCTTTTGAGTTGGACAGCCAATTCAACTGAGCTTTCCCCTACTTCGGGATTGACGCGCTTTGCCCAACAGCTACGCGACGAGGGGTCGTCCTCGTCCCACGGGGAAACGCCATGGCTCGTGGCCTCGACCACTGCCCAGTTGCAGAAACTTGACGTGCAACGACGCGGCGACTCTTTTGGCTGCCTGGCCATACCAGCGCCTGTGCGCCGACGATGATTCCAAGTAGAACCGAGAATTCCTTGTCGTACACAGTGTGACTCGCAAGCCAGCGAACGAGCACCCCGACAGCAATGGCCCACATACCAAACCGCAAGGGATCGTCAACACGAATCCTGGGAAGCGAACGGATGACGCCCGCCACGACAAGCAAGAGCGCGAGGATTCCCGGAAAACCCCAGGTCACAATGAACTGAAGCGGAGCGCTGTGCGTCCCGAGCCGATGCTGGAGAACGTCGAACGCCCATTCGTTCCAGTACCTAGCCTCGCCCACCCCGAATGGGAGAACTTCGGGGATGTTCGACAGCGTCTTGCGGTAGACCTGGGTTCGCCCGTCCTCCCTTCCTGTCGCCGATACCTCGCCGAATGAGAGCCTGGCGCGACTCACACCCGGCATGGCAAACCAGAGGACAGCCAGCAAGCAAGCCGCGATAAGCGCACTCCGGCCCCGCTTCTTCTGCCGCAAGACCACCAGCGCTGTAGCAGAAGCGAGGGTCGCGAGGATGGCTGAGCGAGAGGCAAGAAACGCCACTCCAAAAAAACAGAGCATGCTCAGGGTCCGTACGAGAAGCCGTGACCTAAAGCTCTGCAGCGTGCCAGCCACCACCAAGCCCAGCACTCCACCGATACCAATGATGAACGCTAACCTGTTGAAATTTCCTTGAATCGGGATGTCTTTGAAGGCTGCGATCCGGGCTGACGTCGCAGTAAAATAGTCGCTCGCAGCCGTCGAATACAGCGTTTCGCCGCTTGAAAGCCCCACGATGGCCGCTTGTACTGATGCCACAAAAAGGAAGGCCAACAGGCTGGCTCGAATTGCAGCGCGACTTCGCACAAGCGTTGCCACGACGATCATTCCTAATGCCATGAGGCCAATCCGCCGGGGGTAGTGGAACATCGGATCATACCGACTCACTTCGGAGATCAAGCCGATGAGCACGAGCACCCCGAAGGCAAGCGGCAAGGGCATGCCTAGCACACTTCGAAACGACCCAGGACGTCTGAAGAAGACGTAGACACCAACAATTGCGAAGAGTATGAAGCCGACGCTCACAGGGCCAATCCGCGGCAGCGATTCTTCCAGCGCCAAACCGCCGATAAGCACTCCAACGAGAAACTGCTCGAATCGCTCTGTCGCGCGTTTCCCCTTGCCCGAGCCGATCGATCGCGCCGCTCCGGCCACCACGGGCTGTTGCTTCATCGCAAGCGCCGTCATTCTCTTTGCCCTCTTTTCCGTCGATGTGCGCTGGCTGCAAGTGAAACAGATCCAACCATGACTCCTCTCAGGCCCCGGTCCTGCTCCCACCGCAGCTCCTTGCAGTTGGTAATCAATCGACTCTCCCGGCACATTGCACTGAAAAGGAGTTGCTGAGTGGGTCGGCACACGACGCGACGACACTACGAAGATGGGTCGCCACGTTGATCGCACGAAAACGGGCGGCGGTGCGGGCGGCGTTGGCGACCACACGGGCGCGAAGCTCTTTGTTGTTGAGAAGGTCCAACGCGGCTTGCCGGAGCGCGACGGAATCAGCATTCTCAACGACTACGGCACAGTTGTTCCGAACAAGGAATGTAGTAATGTAGCACCCTTGCGGGACGTGCGCAAGAATCGGCCGGCCAGAGAACAGATACTCGATCGTCTTGGTGGGGAACATGGTCCGGTATTCAACCTCTGGCCAGGGACCAGTCAAGCCGTGCGGAAGAAGAAGTACATCAGCCGCGCGGAGCTCATCCATGAGCTGATCGCGAGATACTTGTAAAGCGCGCACCCTATCGATCGGCAGCGCCAACCGCTGCCGCACGGCTTCGCTCTCCCTTCCAATGAGGGTGAGGAAGCTTCCCGGGAAATCCAACACTACCCTGAACAATCGAGCAGCCGCATCCTCGTTGGAGGGGTTAACACTGCCTAGCATCAGGAAATGAGGAGGAGTCCGGGCCGGTGGAGGTGCCCCTACCGGAAGATCACCATCAAATGGGTGATAGAGGGCTGAGATCTTGCGCTCCAAACCCGGATAGTTTCGCCGGTAGTGGTCGAGCATTCCATCGCTCATGACAAAGATGTGGGCTGCAGCGGTGAAGAGCCTCGGTTGCAGTCGCTGAGCAGCCCAGCCGAGCAGTCCAGAACGCTGCTCCAAATACGTGTTGTGGAGATAGGGAAAGAACCTGCCGCCGAGTGCGCGTGCAATGAGCATTCCAGCCAGAAGGTGCTCCTCATAGGGGAACACCGCGAGAACATCCCTGCACCCGTACTTGCGGGCCAGCTTGAGCCCTTTGCGGTAGAGAACAGGGGAAAAAAACTTTCGCGCCCAGCGGCGTGCTCTCGGCAGCCTACGGGATACATCCCTGACGTACTCGATGGCTGGCCACGCCGCATCCCACCGCTCCGCCGGAGCATCGTCGTCAGAGGACCCAACCAGGACCATCTCATCCTGGGAGAACTGCCGGGCGAGATGCCCGACCACCGCCGCCACGGCGTTCAGCGCGGGTGGCACGGACGAGCTGAGGAGGAGAATCTTGGTGGTCATCCCCTGGCATTTCAAGGGCGGCGCCCACGCTTGCCCGTGGTAAAGGAGCCTGGGCTCATCAGCGGGGTGTGCTCTCTCCCGCCGAGACCACCCGGCTGCTGGCAAACTGGCGCGCCAGTTCCTCCGGCTGCTGCGAGCACCGGAGCGCCTGGGCTACCTGCGCTTCGATCCACCGGTAGGTGCGCGCCAGTCCCTCTTCCAGCGACACCTTGAATCTCCACCCCAGGACCCGCTCGATGAGCGTGTTGTCCGAGTTCCGCCCTCGTACTCCCTGGGGACCGGGGACGTGCCGGAGACTCACCTCAATACCGGCCGCTGATGCGACGAGGTGGGCGAGTTCGTTGATGGTCACCATGCGGTCCTGACCCAGGTTGATGGGCTCGGTGAAGTCGGAGGCCTGCAGCGCGATGATCCCCTCCACGCAGTCGTCGACGTGGCAGAAGCTGCGGGTCTGCTCGCCATCGCCCCAGATTTCGATCTCGTGCGTGCCGGTGAGTTTCGTCACCGCCACCTTTCTGCACAAGGCGGCCGGCGCCTTTTCCCTGCCCCCCCACCAGGTGCCGAGCTCGCCAAAGATGTTGTGAAAGCGCACCACATGAGTCAGCATATGATAGTCGTCCCGGTAGTGCGTGCACAGATGTTCCGAGATCAACTTTTCCCAGCCGTAGGCGTCCTGGGGCTGGGCGGGGTAGGCGTCGGCTTCCTTCAGCGGCGCCACGTCCGTCTTCTCTTGCAAGTACTCAGGGTAGATGCAGGCCGACGAGGTGTAGAGGTAACGCCGAACGCCGTTGACGCGCGCTGCATCCAGAGTGTGGATATTGATGAGCAGGTTGTTGTGCAAGATCTGGCTGTGATTGAAGGAGATGAACCCCATGCCGCCCATATCGGCGGCAAGTGCGTACACCTCGTCGACATTCCGCGTCGCCTGCAAACAGTTGTCCCAGCGCCGCAGATCCAGGATCTCGAACTCGTCCGCGTCACTCTTGTTGAACTCGGGCAATTTCAGATCCACGCCCCTGACCCACCAACCCCGTCGCTTTAGCGCCGAGACGAGGTGATGCCCGATGAAGCCTCCCGCCCCAGTCACCAGCACCCGTCGCTGCTGGTTGCTGCCGTTTTCTGTCATCTCGGTCCGTCGTCCTTTCCCTGTTGAGGCCCTTGCCGAAACCGCTCCTCCGCCGGCTCAATCTGCACGGCTGACTGCCCGGTGGCGCAACAGCAACTGGCCAGCCACCTAATGCCCGACGCCTTTCCGCTTTCTCACTCCCGCTCAACAGACTCGCCAATGCTCCCCTGCACCAGGGGGCGAACCACCCGGGCGGGGTTGCCGGCGACGATCGAGCCGGGAGGAAATGTGCCCGACACCACGGATCCGGCGCCCACCACGCAGCCGCGACCCAGGTGAGACCCCTTGAGGACGATCACGTTCGTACCAATGAAGACATCGTCCTCAATCACCACTGGGGCCGTGCGCGCCCCCCGCGTCGGATGCTCCCTCCTCGCCTCCGCCGTCAGGGGATGGAAGTCAGTGTCCACGATGGTCGAGTTCGCCCCAACAAGTACGCGGCTGGCGATACTCACGCGTTCTCTGACGACGATGACGGTTCCCGAAAAGCCACACTCTGACCCGATCTCCAGTCTCCCGCCGCTGCTCACGGTGAATGTGCACGGGCGGCTCACCACCAGAGGGTTGGCGAACCGACGCGATACCAGGCTCACCCGGCTTCCACCTGCCAGCACACCCCCTGCTCCGACGCGCACGACAGGACGCCCAACCACCCGCAGGCCCGGGCCAAAGCGTGCACCGCCGAGGCGAACCCAGAACGGCCACAGGATGGCGTCGCACGCCACCTCGACCGCGGTGCGCGGCGCCCGAACCAGCGTCGTGATCCTCATGACGACGCAAACCCCGCTAAACCTGTGCTGCTGTTGTCGGGCCGTGCGGTGAGTGCGGCGATGGCTGCGGCTGCCACTTCGGCAGCTCGACCGCGGTGGGCGAAAACCGATTCGGCGAGATGCGCGTCGCACCTGCCCGCCGGGTTTCCCGCCTGGGCGGCCTCGAGATGAGAGACAAGCTCGCTTGCGCTGCCCACTCGTGCCGCCAGACCGTCCCGCCAGTTCGACGCCAGCTCCGGCCAGCCGTTACCCTCTAGTTGCCAGACCGGTTTGGAAAACAGGACGGCTTCCTCCAGCGCCGTTGAGCATTGCGAAGCCACGATATCCGCGCCTGCCAGGGCGGTCACGACATCCACCTCGCGTGTCATGATCGCCACCCTGCTGCACGAGGCGAACAGGCTGACATCCTCGTTGGGATGGAGTCGCGCTACCACGTTGACACCAGGCACGCGCTCGGCGGCGTGCTCAAGCCACGCAGCCGCGGCGGCCGGTCCGATGCCGTTTCGGTACAAATCGTTACCGTTGGAAAAATAGACGAGAGTCGGGCGATCTTGCAGATCGAGTGCCCGAAGCAAGGCTCGACGTGCGTCTCCTCTACCAGCACGAAGAAACCCATCGTGTCGTGGACTTCCGGTAACCCGAAGCTTCGCTGCGGGTACACCCAAACGTTCAAGAATGGCGTTTGAACGCCTCCCCCAGGTCAGCATGACGTCGTTGAGCACAGGCGTGTAAAAGGCCTGCGGCATGCCGTGCTGCAGAAGCGCGCTGGCAATTCCGTAACGCCTCGCTGCGATGATCAGCGCTGCCCCAGCGACCGTGTTGTTGCTCGCGTTGACGACGACCTCGGGGCGCAGGCGATCAAAAAGCTGTTCGGCCGCCGACAAAATCCCGCCGAGTGCAGCGGCTTGAATCTCGAACCCCCGGCGCAGCCGCCGCTCGCCGAGCGCCGGCTGCACCGCCGCCAGCCCGTCCCAGCCCCGCTTTGCCCAAGAAGGAACGCCGGACAGGGGTGCGGCGGCGAAACGGATGACCCGGCCCGGCAGGTGTTCGGGCCCGTTGAAGCTGGCGATGACGGGCGCAAGACCCTGCGCCTGTAACTTCGCATGCACCGCCAGTATCGGCTCAACCAGCACTTCCCGCCGGCCCTCGACCCATAGCAATACATCTGCTCGGGAACTTGAGGGTACCGCCAGTCGTTCCGACCTCGTGGCGTGGCCCAGGTAGTGTCTCAGCACGCCGGCAATACCAGCCCCTTGCTTCTTCACGAGAAGCTCTTTGAATATGAAAAAGCGGAGCGCCTCAAGTTCCGGAACGGCCGCGAAAACGGACGCCGTCGCGTCGCGAAACTCCAGGTAGCGCTCGTCAAGCGTGGGCACGTACCCCCTCCCAGCACTTCCGTGCCTTGGCGCCTTCCGTCACAAGGTCCGCGAGGACCCTGGCAATCCGCTCGCCGGCGCGACCATCAAGAGGGCCGCAATCGTTGTTCCTGATCCAGGCGCGGCCGTCCGCATCGAGGTTCGGATTCTCCAGGTACTGGTTGATCAGTTCCAGGCAGTGCTGGGGTGATCGCGCCAGGCGCACGCCGCCGCTGTCGACGATGGGGCGGTAGTCGCTGCGCTGATAGAAGCGGCGCACGGACAACCCGGCCGGAATTCCGGCGGGAAGATCGAAAAAGATGTTCACCACCGGCTTGCCGAGGATCGCCGAGTCGACGGTCATGGTGCCGCTGACGTTCACCTGCACGTCCTGGTACGCCAACGTCGCCAGATGTACTGGCTCGTCCTCGATGATCAGCCTCACCACCTGCGCCTCGTGTGCGGCGCTGCGGTACTCCGCCGTTCCCGGGGGCGGAAACACCCTCACGTCCCGGCGGGGCTGGCGAAGCAGCGGTACTGACGATCCGAACCCACGCGGGTGGCCGCGCACCAGAAGCTGAGCACGAGCGTGACCGCGGCGTACTGCCCCGTCGGCGGTGGCGTCGGCCAAGTACTGCACGATATCGATCTCGTGGGGGATCAAGGTGGGCGTGGCGCAGGTGTAGACCACCAGTGGCCGCCGGGGGTCCAGCCCGACGAGGCGAAAAAACTCCTCCCGCCCCAGCCGAAACCGCGGGTCGAGGTGACGATCGAATTGTGGCGAGCCGGTCACGTGTACGCGCTCGGGGGGGATCTCGGGGTAGATACGGTACAGAACCTGACGAGTCACCTCCGACCACACCAGGTACGCCGCAGCGTCGGGAAGATGCTGGATCTTCGCCGCCAGATTGTCACGGGAGCGAATCATCACCGCGGTCGTGATCCCAGCCGAGTTGGCCGCCTCCATGAGCACCATCTCGCGCGGGCCCTCGAGCGAGAAGCCCACCACCAGGCGGGCGCCCCACCTCTTGAGGAGGACTCGGTACTGGTCGGCAACGGCATGCCGGCGCAGAGCCGACGCGAAGGCTGCGCGGCGCGGCGCGGCAAGACCACGTCGGCCGTCGCGCCCATTCCGCCACAGCTGTAACCTGGCTCGCGCCAGCTTGACCAGGCGCCACGGCACCCATCGCCCCTTCCCCCGGTAGCAGGAGGCCCTCACCTTGGTCCACAACGTCTCCGGATCGTAACAGCTCTTACGCGTCAGGTAGGCCCGCGTCATCAGCGCTTCGAGGGACGGGTCCGAGGACGCAGAGAACTCCAGCAACCGTTCCAGCTCGACCCCCTCGGGGCAGACCGTGCGAGATCCTTCGAACTGAGCCGGGTCAACCAAGACGATGACCCTCTCGCCGGTCAGCTCGGCAAGCCGCCGGCCCAGGTCGCCGTTGCGCACGTTGCGCAGCGACAGGAAACTGTCGCAGGCGAGGACGATGCTCACCTGGGTGAATCCGGGGGAGCAGCCATGAGCTCCGCCTCCACGACCTCGCACACGGCGTGCCAGGCGAGGAGATGGAGTTCCTGAATGCGAGGGGTAGTCGACGCAGGCGCGCAGAAACACACGTCGACCGCCTCGCCCAGCGGGCCAGGCTCGGCGCCCGCGAAGCCGATGGTCACCGCCCCGATCTGGCGGGCCGCTGAGACTCCCAGGAGGACGTTCTCCGAACGCCCGCTCGTGCTGATCCCCACCACCACGTCCCCCGGCCGCCCCAGCGCCCGCACCTGGCGTCGAAACACCTCGGCGAACGACCAGTCGTTGGCGACGCAGGTGAGGATGGACGTGTCGGTGGTCAGGGCGATGGCCGGCCAGGGATTGCTCTCCCGCGCGAACCGACCCACCAGCTCTCCTGCCACGTGCTGGGAGTCCGCGGCGCTGCCACCGTTGCCGAAGATCAAGATCTTTCGTCCCGCGGCGATGGCCTGTGCGAGCTCGAAGGCGATCCGGTCGAGCACCGCCAGGTGGTCAGCCGTGATGCGTCCATGCGCCTGTTGGCTGTCGGTCACGATCTTCCCCAGCACCTGACAGCGGCCCTTGCTGCCCCCCGCCAGCGCCCGCATCTGGGCCACGAGCCGCGCCACCTCGGCGACCGCACCTTCGCCGCCCCGCGCCGCCAGCACCCGATGGGCCGCCGCCTTTGCCTCCGGCGTGGCGTTGGCCGGCGCCAGGCCAAGCGCCACCTGCCGCAACGCGGCGGCATCGCGGTCCGAGTCGCCCACGAAACACACCTCGTCGAGACCCACCCCAAGGCGGGCGGCAAGATCGCCGAGCGCCTTTCCCTTGTCCTTGGCGCCACGGATGACCGTGAGGACGCCGAAGCGTTCGGCGATCTGCCCGACTGACTCGTCATCCTCGCCGGTCACCAGCGCCACCTCGATCCCATCGCGGCGCATCGCCCCCACCGCGTCGAGGTCGTGGAACGAGATGCGCTTGTCGCCGCCCGCTCGGGCCGGGCTTGCCGTGCCATCGGTCAGAACGCCGTCAATGTCCAGTGCCACCAAGCGGATCGTCCTCACCACACGGACCTCCCTCCGTCCATGACCAAGTTGGCACCGGTCATATACGACGACGCATCCGAGACGAGGAACAGCACCGCTCCCTGATACTCGTTGACTTTCGCCATTCGTCCCAAAGGAATCAATGCCGTCAGGCGTTCCACGAACTCGGCGTCCTGCCCGGCAAATACCCCCCCAGGAGAAAGAGCGTTGACGCGCACCCCGCGATGCGCCCAGTAGGTCGCCAAGTACTTGGTCAGCCCGATCAGCCCGTGTTTGACCACCGAGTAGCTCACCGGCTTCACCGGCTGCTGGTCGTCGGGGACGCCGGGCCGCCGGTAAATGCGCTGGTCCGGGGCAATCACCCCCAGGTCGCTGGCGACGTTGAGAATGACCCCCCGCCCGCGGTTCGCTAGTTCGGTACCGAAGACCTGCGATGCGAGCAGCGCCCCGGTCAGACCAACCGCCACGTCGCGCTCCCACTCTTCGAGAGGGTAATTCTCAAAATGGGCCCACTGCTGCCCCCGTCGATCACCCTCCACCTTGGGGTTGCGGGCCGCGTTGTTGATGAGGATGTCCACCGAGCCGAACGCGTCGAGAACGCGAGCCAGCGCCTGTTCGAGGCTGTCACGGCGGCTGACGTCGGCCACGACGCTGAGGGTGCGCACGCCATGACGTGACTGGATCTCTGCACGCACCTGTTCCACGTGATCGGCATCGATGTCGAGCAACACCGGGTGGCCACCGGCGGCGGCGATTACGTCGGCGTGCTGGGCGCCAAGAAGGCCGGCACCCCCGGTGATCACCGCCACCCGACCGTCTAGCCGGAAGAGATTTGTCATCGGCTATCCGACGCGCCGCAACTTCTTCATGATCGGGACTTCCGAGTCAAAGACGCGCTTGACTCCGTCGCCAAGCGCTCTCTCGACGGCGCGCACATCCTTGACGAGGCGCTCGAACCCCCCGGGCTCCACACTGGCCGCCTGGTCGCTTCCCCACATCGCCCGATCCAGGGTGATGTGCCGCTCCAGCACGCACGAACCCAACGCCACCGCGGCCACCGAAGGCGCCAGCCCCACCTCATGGCCCGAGTACCCCACAGGGACACCGTAGCGCTGCCGCAGCATCAGCACCGCCCGCAGGTTCAACTCTTCCAGTTTCGATGGATACGTGCTGGTAGTATGGAGAAGCACGAGGTCGTCGACGCCCAGCACCTCGACGGCGTGGTCGATGTGCTCGACGGTGCTCATGCCGGTGGAGAGAATGATCGGGCGCCCATAGGCGCGGTGGTGCCGCAAGAGATGATCATCAGTGAGAGAGGCTGACGCAATCTTGTAACACGGCGGCGAGAACTTCTCGATGAAATCCACCGACGCCTCGTCCCAACACGAGGCGAACCACATGATTCCTTTTGCCTTGCAGTAGCGGTCAATCTCCTCGTACTGCTGCTGGCCGAACTCTAAGCCTCGCTTGAGATCGCCATTGGTGGGGCCGAACGGGTTTTCGCGTGGCTTCGCCAACTCCTCCGCTGAATACACAACTTCGACGGTCCGCTTCTGGAACTTGACTGCGTCACAGCCGGCGTGCACAGCCGCATCGATGAGCTTCTTGGCCAGCTCCACGTCACCGTTGTGGTTGATGCCGATTTCGGCCACAACAAAGCACGCCTGGCCATCCCCCACCAACCGATCCCCGATCTTCACGGTCCTTGGCATTCGCTTGCTCTCCTTTGCCCGCTCATCCTGTCCAACTCTGATCCGCCAACCCCACCCCTCACACCGGCAACCGATCCGGCGGCGCCGCTGCCGGAAGCTCCCCTCGCTCCAGCCGCTTCAGCGCTTCTTCCACGGCCGGTACCTGCTCGGGATAGTCGATCTCGAACAGAGGCTCCTCCACCACAAACGGCAGTACCCGCCTCCCCCACATGGAGTTGAACTCGAGTACCGCCCGGGGCCGCAGCACGTCGACGTAGCCGTTTTGCCAGTACACCACCGGCAGCAACTGCCTAGGCAGCGACTGGCAGTCCACAACCCCTTCCAGACGCAGGGCTGGTATCATCGTCCCGTCGTCGAGGATGCGCCACATCTTGTACGGCGTCTGGAGCGCCCGACGCACCGAGCGCACGGCGTCGGCCTCCGGGTGGCCGAGCAGCAACTGGATCGCCCGGTCGATCAGCTCAACGCGGCGCACTGGCCCAGGCGGCCGCAGGTGGACGACCACCTCGGGGATCCATCCCTCGCGATCGCGCAGCCACTCCAGCGCGTGGCGGAACGCGTCGATGTCCGGAGAGAGGTCCTGCGCGAACTCGGCGGGGCGCAAGAACGGCACCTCGGCGCCCCAGGCGCGCGCTACCGCGGCGATCTCCTCGTCATCGGTGCTAACGATGGTGCGATTGATCAACTTCGAGGCCTTTGCTTGCAGAATCGAGTACGCGATCATTGGCTTGCCGGCAATCGGTAACAGGTTTTTCCGAGGGATCCCCTTCGACCCGCCCCGCGCCGGGATCAGAGCCAGCACTGCCTCAGCCATGCGCGATGTCCACCGCTTGGCCGCAGCGCAAGGAAGTGGCGGCGGCGACAGCGATTCTCATGCTCCTAACCGCCGCCTGCACATCGACCAACGGCGTCTCCTCGCCGCGCACGCACGCCAGAAAGTGCCTCAATTCATCGACGAACATCTGATTCCTCTCGAACCGGTCGAAGCGTAGCGCCTCCGTTGTCCGGCGGTGGAGATCGTGAAACTCCACTGCGTTGGCATAGTAGTCGAATCGTAGCCGCCCGGCGTCGCCGACGATCTCGCACACCCTTTGCGGAGGCCGTTGCAAATAGTCCAGGTGCAGGTGCACCGGGACTGGCCGCCGGTCGTGGTTGCACTCCAGCAGCAGGCTCACCGAGTCGTCGACGGTCACCTCAAGGCTGCTCAGGTGGCCGCCGACGGCAAAGACCCGCCGCGGCATGCCGAGCAGCCACACCACGTAGTCCAGCTCGTGGGTCTGAATGTTCAGGCAACCCCCGCCCATGTCGCGGCGGGCCGGGTGCGTGTCGCGATAGTCCTCCCAGGGATGCCAGTCGGGCAAATACTCGCCGTTCACCACGTGGGCCGCCACCACGCGGCCCAACCGACCCTGGTCGAGCAACCCTTTCACCCAGCGAAGGCCCGGGTGAAAACGGAACTGGTAGGCGACGAACGCCACCAGACGACGTCGCTCCACTTCGGCGATCAGCTCGGCCACGCCAGCATCGTCATGCGACAGCGGTTTCTCGATGAACAAGTGGCACCCCGCCCGCGCCGCCGCCAGCGCCGTGGGCACGTGCAGTGTGTTGGGGTTGGTGATGAAGGCGGCCGCGGGGTGCTCGGCCAGCGCCTCGTCGAGCCGCGCGAAAGAACGGATGCCGTACGTGCTCTCCAGATCCGCTCCAGGTCGCACCGTCATGTCGGCGTTGAGCACCGGGCCGCCGCCGCGGACGCGCCAGGCCAGCACCTCGACGTCCTCGCCGAGCAGCGCCCGCAGGTTGCGCAGGTGCCGCTGACCCACCGACCCAAGACCACAAAACAGGACCTTCATTGCCTCCCTTTCCCTCCCCGCACAGCCTCGCGGTGCGCGATGATCGCCGCCGCCACGACGAGATCCTCGGGTTCATCGATGTCCACCGAATCTTCCTTGCCCATCACGTAAGCCCGCACCCGGCCGCCGTAAAACCCCCGGCCCTCGCGCAGATTGCGCACCGAGACCACGGCAATCGCCGGGCCGTTGCGGGCAAACAGCGTCGGGACGCGCTGGCGTGGTGGCGGCAGCTGCAGCGCGCCGTCGCGACTTGCTGGCACCAGCAGGCCATGCTCCCGCGACATGAGTTTTGAAGGGTGAAAGGCGTGCGGAACCGCAACAACGCTTACCACCGCGTCCACATCACCGGCGAGAAACAATGCCACCGCTTCGTCGATGTGCGTCGCGGTCCGCAGCGGCGAGGTTGGCTGTAGCAATACGACCGCATCCGCTTGCCAGGCATCGAGATCCGCCAGAGCGTTCACGGCGTGAAGTGCGACCTCGACGCTGGTGGCGGTGTCGGTGGCCAGCTCCGCCGGCCGGCGGAAAGGCACCTCCACCCCGCACCGACGCCCGATCAAGGCGATTTCCTCGTCGTCGGTGGACAGTACTACCCGCGACAACGACCGGCTTGCCAACGCCGCCGCACACGTCCACGCCAGCAGCGGCCTCCCCGCCAGAGGCACGATGTTCTTCCGGGGAATTCCTTTGCTTCCTCCCCGGGCGGGGATGAGACCGAGGAGGTTCATCAGTAAGTGATCCGCTTCTGCAACCGCCACGTGCAGCGCGCCAGCACCTCAGCGATGCGTTCGCCCGCGTGGCCGTCGCCGTAGATCGGCTCGTGCGGGTAGTGGCCGTTCGGAAGCTGCCGTTCGATCGCGGCGGCAATCGCCCTGCGATCGTGAGGTACGTCGATGACGTTGCGGCCGCGCTGACGCATGTCCTGGCGCGTGCCGATGTTGACCACCGGCGTGCCGATGAAGGCGCCCTCGCGGATGCCGCTGGAGGAGTTGCCGACCAGGCAGGCGGTGCGCCGCATGAGCCGGATATAGGTCTCGGTCGGTAGATTCTTGAAGAAATGGGTGCGGGCATCGCCATAGTGCTCGCGGAACTTGCGCATGCCGCGGGCGATATCGTCCGAACCTGCATCAGCGTTCGGCCACAAGCCGATACACCCAACCCCCACATCTTTGATCGCCAGGAGCGTCTCGGTGATTTGCCGCTCTCCCTCCCCGTACTCCGTCGTCACCGGGTGTTGCGACAGCAGCACGAAGGGCTCCGTGAGGTCGAACCTTCCACCCACCCCGTCGGCGAAAAGATCCTCGTCGAGCCCGTTCGCATCGCGCGCCAGAACTTCGGCCACCAGGTCCATGCGCGGGCAGCCGACCAGGTACACGTCCTCTGGCCGCTCACCCAACCTGATGATGCGGTCACGGGCGTCTGAGCAGGCGGGGAAGTGGATGTGAGCGAACTTGGTGATGGCGTGGCGGATGCTCTCGTCGATGGTGCCTGACACCTCACCGCCCATGGTGTGCGCCAGAGCGATGTTCATGTACGCCGCCGCGAGCGCTGTCGCCATGGTCTCGAAGCGGTCCCCGACGGTGAGCACGATGTCCGGCCGGAGCTGTTCGAAGATGGTGGGCAGCTCGATCAGCCCGAGGCCCGTGGACTTCGCCATGGTGGCCGGCGTTTCGCCCTCCACCAGCATGAACACCCGCGCCGCGGGCGTGAACCCATCCTTCTCAATAAGCTTGACAACCTCCCCGTAGCGATCGAGCAACGCCGAGGCGCCGGCAACGACCTGCAGTTGGAGCTCCGGATGAGCGGCGATCGCCCGCATCGCCGACTTGATGCTCGAGTAGTTGGCCCGTGACCCCACCACCACGCACACTTTACGCACTGAAAAGATCCTCTTCCCGGAGCAAGGAATCGGCGGGAATGTCGCTCCTCGCTACCCGTCCGATCATCTCTTCAAGCCTGCGCGCCGGAATTCCCGTACCTGGCTTCTTCACCGCCAGCATGGATCTGTCCAGAACGGTTCCTGCCGGGATGTCCACCACCGTCACCACGCTTTTCTCGAAGATCTCCTTCATAGGGCGCAGCCGGGCCGCCATGGCGTCCTTGTCCACCGGATGGGCGAGCATCGCCTCGATCGCCCGGACGCCTCGCACCAGCTCTGCAAACTCCTCCGGCTCCAGCGAGTGCCTGGCATCACTGCCATACATCAGCCTCGAGAAGGTGAAGTGCTTCTCGATCACCGCCGCCCCCAGGGCCACGGCAGCGAACGCCGCGTAGTTGGTCAGCGTGTGGTCGGAAAGCCCCACCGGCACGCCGTAGCGCGCCCGCATCTCGAGCATCACATTCAGCCCCACCTGCTCGGCCGAGCATGGGTACTCCGAGGTGCACTGCAGCAGCGTCAGGCGGTCGTGGTGCCGGCGGATGGCCTCCACCGCAGCGTCCAGCTCTGACCAGCTGCTCATCCCCGAAGACAGGATCACCGGCTTGCCTGTGCGGGCAATGACCTCCAGCATGGGCAGGTTGGTCGTCTCGCCGGAGCCGACCTTGTACCGCCCAACCCCCACCTCCTCGAGCAGCTCGACCGCCGCGATGGAGAATGGTGACGAGATGAACTCCACGGCGTGCGCCTCGCAATGAGCCTTGAGCTGCTGCCATTGCTGCCGCGAGAACGCCGTGCGCATGAAATACTCGAACCTTGGTTCGTGCTGGAAGTAGGGCGGCGCCGGGGCATCGCGCAGCGTCTCCGCCGCAGCGATGTGGGTCTGGAACTTCACCGCATCTGCTCGCGCCGCCGCCGCCGCCTCGACGAGCTTGCAGGCGTTGCCGAAGCTGCCGTCGTGAACCGAGCCGACCTCGGCGATGATCCACGCCGCCCTCCCCGTGTCCCCCGGGATGTCGTATCTCCTTGTCGCCGCAGTTTCAGACACCACGCAGTGCCCTCCACAGGAGGCCGGCCCGCCGGCGCCACGTCGCTCCCCCACCGGCTGCTGCCAGAGAACCCAATGCCAGGCCGGCGCGGAGGCGAGTCGCCACACCCCCTTCCACGCTTGCAAGCCGCCACTGTAAAAACGCCCGCTCGCGGTCGATTGCTCGTTGCAGCGTGGTTCCCCGTTCCCCGTCCAGCAGCCGATGCGCCAGCGCCGTGCGGAGGTCATGGGAGAAACCCTCAAGCCGTGCCAGCTTCCAGCGCAGACTGCGAGAGCGCGACAGCTGGCGGGTCCGCCGATCGCCCCTGGCGTGTCTGGAAATGTTGGCTCCATGAGTGCGATACCGGACAACCGGGAGACTTGTGTACACCACCCCCCCCAGGAGGGCAGCGCGAAACGCCACGCTCTTGTCCTCGGTCATGACCCCTGGAGGGAGCGGGCCAAACACGTCGAAGAGGCGACGGTGCCACGCTTCTCCAGGCGCCAGCAAGGTCATGCCCGCCCTGGCGATCATCCCATCAGGCGTCGCGGTCAGTGGATCGAACACGAAACGTTTGGTTCCGCCGCCGACCTCCGAAAACTCGCGGATACCGAAGAAGAGATAGTCCGGGCCACCGCACCCCCGCCACACTGCATACGTGGTTTCCGTGCGGTGGGCTAGCGAAATATCATCGCCCGCCGCCGAGACGATCAATTCGCCCTGTGCCTTTTCCATGACAGCGTTGATGTGGGGGCAGATCCCGAGGTTGGAGGGGTTGCGATTCAGTACCACTCGGTGCGGGCCGCGGTAGGAGGAGGCCATGGCCTTCATGATCTCGAAGGTACCGTCCGGCGAGCAGTCGTCGCTGAGGATAATCTCGAGCGGCGAATAGGTCTGCGCGAACGCTCCCTCGACCGCTTCGCGGATATAGCGCTCCTGGTTGTACGCCACCACCGCGAAGGTGATTAGGGGACGGTCTTCGGTGGCGGTCATGGGATCTCGATCTTTCGCGCGCGCCCCAGGCCCACGAGCCGAGCGGCGCGGGCAAACGCCACGCGCGCCAGCGAGAGCTGCAGGCGACTGCACAGCTCCAGGTAGCTCCACACGGCAAGCCCGGCGGCGGGCGCCACCCCAGCGACCACACCCCAGGGGGCCGGCAGCCAAGCGTGGCACGCCAGCGCTGCGGCAAACGCACCCCCGTTGACCAATAGAATACGCCGAACTCCCGCCGACCAGGCCAGGCCAGTCGCGCGGCGCACCACGGCGAATACAAACGGCAGGTGCCCAATGTAGAGAACCGCGAACGCCATGGCTGCACCCGTCAAGCCGAAGTACTTGGCCAGCAGGAAGAAGGTCCCGAGGTAGAAAACGTTGGTGACGGTCTGCACGACAACAAAGGCCTGTCGCATGCCCCGGGCAATGAGCACATAGCCGACCGGCCAACTCGCTACCTTCAAGAACATGCCCAGGCATTGCCAGCGAAACACCTCCACGGCGTCGCCGAAGCGGCCGCTGTAAAGCAACGGGATGAGCACTGGCGCCAGCACGGTCATCGCCACGATGCCTGGTCCGGCAATCAGCATCGACGTTTCCGTCTGCTCGTTGATCAGCCGGTTGCACGTCTCCGCGTCCTTCTGCACGGCCGCCAGCCGCGGCAGGTAGTCCAGCCCCATCGCCTGCAGCACGAAGTCGACGTAGACGTGCGACAACGTTGACGCGGCCAGAAACTGCCCCACCGTCTCCAGATCGCTCTCGTGGAGTAGGATCGCCCTGAGGGCGAATTGCAGCCCGCTCGCCTGCAGGCCGGTGACCAAGAACGCTGCCCCCAAACCGACGAGTTCACTCGTCTCGGCCCAGAGCTGCGGGCCGCTCAGATTCACCCTTGGTACCCGCACCTGGCGCGCGTACCACCACGACGCCAACAACGCCACCCCGGCGGTCATCAGCATCGCCGGCGGGATGCCGTCGATCCCCCAGGCCAGCACGAGCGGCACGGCAAAGAGCGTGCCGAAGAAGGCGCCGGCAATCTTCAGACGCGCCAGGATAGCGACCCGCCGCAACCCTCGCAGCAACGCCGTCTGGCTGCCGTGCACAATGGTGAAAAAGACCAGCGGAGCGAGGATCCTGACGAAGCCGGCGTACTCCTCGGAACCTGCGGAAAAACGGGCGATGGGCGCGGCGAAGAGCACCACCAGCGCCGCCCCCGCAATCCCCAGCACCCACGTCACCCGCCGCAATGTCGTGATCACCCGTGCCACCCGCTCCTGGTCGCCGCTGCCGACCGCGGCGGCCACCTGGCGAACGCCGCTGCCGTTGAGGCCGAGGCCGGCAACCGTGCTCACCAGATTCGTCGCCGCGGTGAGTACGCCGAACATGCCGATCCCGCTCGGACCGACCTTCACGGCGATGACCTTCGACTTCGCCATCCGCAGCACCACCTGGATGAGCGAACTGGCGCCGGTGAGCGACGTCGCCTTCAAGCTCTGCCGATAGCCGAGGGTATCGTGCCCTCCCAGCGACTCGCGAAGCTCCGCCGCAAGCTCCTGTGTCTTTTCTGATTGCGACGAGAAGGTCACGAGTGCGAGTCCAACCTTTGATCTCCACCTCACCCGCCCGCACAAGCGCGACGCACCGCCGACGCTGCCGATGCAGCCGCCTGAAGCGGCAGGTGGGGCCCGATGGGAAGGCTCAGCACGGTCGAGGCCACCTCCTCGGCGAGAGGCAGAGTACCCTCGGCATAGCCACCCTCGGCGTACGCACCGCAGCGGTGGGGTGGAATCGGGTAATGGATCAACGTGCCGACCCCCGCGGCCTCGAGACGGCGCTGCAGTTCATCGCGCCGAGGGTGGCGCACCACGAACAGGTGCCAGCATGGCGCTGCCCACTCCGGCACAAATGGCAGCACGAGCGAGGGAACATCTTGGAGGCCATGCAGGTACGCCGCGGCCACGCGCTCGCGGCGCAGATTCCACTCGTCGAGGTGGCGCAGCTTCACACCCAGAAAAGCCGCCTGGAGGGGGTCGAGCCGGGAGTTGAAGCCCTTGACTTCGTTGTGGTACTTGACGCGCGACCCATAGTTGCGCAGCACCCTGACCCGGTCGGCCAGATCCCCATCGTTGGTGGTCACGGCGCCAGCGTCTCCGAAGGCGCCCAGGTTCTTCCCCGGATAGAAGCTCCACCCTGCTGCGTCGCCCAGGCTCCCGGTCCGCCGCCCCTTGTAACGAGCGCCATGCGCCTGCGCTGCGTCCTCCAAGACCTTCAGTCCGTGGCGCCTGGCCACCGCGACGATTGGATCCATGTCGGCTGGCTGGCCGTAGAGATGAACCGGCAGGATCGCCTTCGTTCGCGGCGTCAAGGCCGCCTCGATACGCGCCGGATCGAGATTGTAGGTGCGCGGATTGGGTTCCACCGGCACAGGCGTTGCTCCCGCGTACGAGACCGCAAGCCAGGTGGCGATGTAGGTGTTGGAGGGCACAATCACTTCGTCGCCCGGGCCGATGCCCCAAGCGCGCAGCACAAGGTGCAACGCCTCCAGGCCGTTGCCTACCCCGACGCAGTGGGCCGTGCCGCAATAGCGAGCCCATTCCGCCTCAAAGGCCTCTACTTCCGCTCCGAGGATATACCACCCACCCTCCATGACCCGCCGATAGGCCTCGTCGAGTTCCTCCCCGAGCTCCAGATAGGCGGCGCGCAGGTCGAGAAATGGGATCTTCACGGGCGACTTCCTTCCTTGCCACCGAAGAGCCTTTGACAAGCGCCGAGATACTCACCCCAATCGCGGAAGTAGTCGCCCTCGTCGTAGTGATCCGACGCCAGCACCAGGCACACCGATCCCGAGGAGAAGTTCTCCAGCGAGCGCCAGACCATCTCGGTGATGAGGACGCCGAAGTACGAACGGTTCAAGTGCACTCTCGCCGAGTGGCGGTGATCGGAGAGCACCACGTCGAAGCTCCCGGAGATGGCGAGCAGGAACTCTTGCAGTCGCTTGTGGGCATGGCCGCCCCGCTCCGCCCCGCCCGGTACGTCGTAGAGGTAGTAGACACGCTGGATGTTGAAGGGCACGTGATGGTTGCCCTCGACGAAGGTGAGATTGCCGCGCGGATCTTGGGTCACCGGCAAGTCGATGATGCGGCATTGGGACAGCGGGCTGTCCGCCGCGACGGGTGGAAACGCAACGGCGGGGGCGGCCGCTCGCCGGATCATTGTCTCTTGCATACGGTCACCTTGTGTCTCGCCGTCCCCATCATTCCGCAGCGGGCGCTTCGGCGGCCCGACGCCCCATCACCCTGCCCACCGAGCGCCGCGAGGGAGTTTGCAACTTGGAACGGCGGTCCCGGCGCGCCACGATGGCTCGCCCGCCTGCGGCGCACTCATGAACCACCAAGGGCTCGACCTCTTGCCCTCCGCCTGAGCCACCCGAAGGGCGGCAAGGCCTCCCATCACACGGCATGGCTTCCAGTCACTCCCCCGAAGGGAATTCGGCCAGCCACGACCGCACGGCTTCGTCCGGGTATCCGCGGTGGAAGTGCCGGCGCCACGGGTACGCCGGCCGACCGGTGCCATCCTTCAGCTTGATTTCGTCCACATCACAGATGACCTTGGCCGGCACGCCGCCGACCACCTTGCCCGCCGGCACATCCTTGGTCACCAGCGCCGCGGCGGCGATCAAGCTGTCCTCACCCACCTCCACCGCCGGCATGACGCACGCGTGGGTGGCGATGACCGCGAACTTGCGGATGACCGGCCCGGTGCGGAAGGCGTCGCTGGGCGGGTGAGGATCGTTGGTGAGTACCACGTAGGGAAAGATCCACACGAAGTCCTCGATCACCGCGGCCTGGCAGATGTGGACATTGGAGTGGGTGCGGACGTGGTTGCCGATGAGGCAGTGGCCCTGGACGTCCGAGAGGGTGCCGAGCTGCAGTCCCTTGCCTGCCCGCGTCTGCTCGCGTACGGTGACGCGGTGGCCGGTCACCAGACCTTCGCCAAAGGAGGAACCCTCGGAGAACACCGAATGGGATCGGATGAGCGATCCGTCGCCGATCACCACTGGTGTCCCGTCGGAAGTCCCGGCCGGGTGGCCGATCTCGCAGTACGCTTCGATCGTCACCCCCTCGCCGATTTCCGCGCCGGCCTCGCCGATGATGCAGTATGGCCCGATGCGGCTGTGCGCCCCCACCCGCGCCCGGGGGTGGATCACCGTACCCGGCCCGATTTCGACACCATCGCCGATCACTGCGTCCGGCGCCACAAACGCGTGCGAAAAACGTGGGTTCCACTCGGTCATGTTGCCTCCCTTTCCCCGTACGACTCAAAAAGGGGCGACTGGCGGCGGGCCAGACGCATCGCCGCCCACGCTAGACGCTCCGTTGCCTTCCCGGCAAGGGGGCCGAGCACCTCCTCGCGAATGACCTGGCGACCAGCGCTCATCCACGTGCGGTCGGCCAAAGCGCGGCACACCGCAGCGCGCATCTCCTCCGCCGAGAAGGCGAACGGCAAAAGCTGCTGCTCGATGAGAAGCTGAAAATGCTTGCGCAGCCAGTGCTGGCCGAAAAAGCGGCCGTACGCTTCCGGTTGGAACTGGTTGAAGACTGGCACGACGATGGGCGTGTCGAAGATGGCCGGCTCCACCGCCATGGTCGATCCCGGGCTGACGCACACATCGGCGTGGCGCATCAGGTTCCCGGCCAGGACCACCTCCTCCTGGGACGGCCACCAGCGCATCCCCGGGCTGTAGCCCATGTACCGTGAGAAAACCACGTCCGGCCGGGACCTGTACTCCGAGAAATAGTGGTCGTTGGACACCGGGTGCAGCCGCAGCACGACCTGCGGCCGGCCGGGAATACGTCCCGCGTCGATCTCTTCCATCAGCGCTCGGAACGATCCGGTCTCGTCGAGGTACTTCTTGTGCTGCCCCAGAGTGGCAAACAGGATCAGCGGCCGCTTTGGGTCGAAGCCCAAGCGTTGGCACAGCTCTTCGCGGCTCCAGACGTTCGATGCCTCAAGGTAGCCGTCAAAAGCTGGAGCGCCAATGATCTCCACGCGGTCTTCCTCGAAGCCGCAACGCCGCACCAGCTCCCTCTTGACCATGGGCGACCAGCAGGTGAGCCGGTCGGGGCGGGACGGCTGCTCGTAAAAGGGGTGGTCCCAGGAAAAGATGTTTCCCAGTGTAGGAATTCGGCGGCGCTGGCAAGCCCCCACCAGGCCCCTCGCCAGACCCATGTTGACGTCCGTGGTAAGAAATGCGTGCGGCTTCACCGCTTCCAACATGGGGGCAACGCTCCCTGCACTGGCAGCTGCCAGCCTGGCGCCGATGCTTTCCCACAGGTGCCGCCGAGCCTTCCGCCAGCCATGCCGTGCCAATTGGTTTCCAAGACGCTTCTCCCAGCGCACCAGCCACCCCGAACCGCTCACCGGGGTGTCGGCCGGGAGGTGTTCGAAGGTCACACCAGGCTGCGCATACCGCTCCGCGAAAGGCGGGAAGACGGCGCCCGGCGTGAGCACCGTGATCTCCGCTCCATCGGCCACGCAGTAGGTGAGAAAGCCGTTGGACAAGATCGCCGCCGCGACGCGGCCTTCATACACTTCGACGAGCAGGCGAACGCACGATGAAGTCACAGACCACCGGCCCAATCCGCCACAGCGTCCGACGCTCCCCGTGAGGCGCGACGGGCAGCCACCGCTTCCCGACGAGGGTCCGGGGGGGACGACCAGGAATGGCCACCCTGCAATGCTTCTGCGAAGGCGGGCCCAGGCGTCACTGTCGCCGCCCTGCGAGAGCCTTGATCCGTCGTGGGAGATCCTCGATCTGCGCCCGCAGAACCGCCGTCCGTGCGACCAGGTGCGCGGACAGGGCAGCCCGATTCGCAAGGAGCGCGACGAGACGCTCGGCGATGGAATCGCCGCAGGACGCCAGGTCCGTCACGTCGAACGGCTCGACCGGTTCCCACTGCAGCATTTCATTCAGGCCAGCCATCTTGTGGTTGTTGGCAGACATCGGCACGTAGGGGCAGCCACCGATGGCCGCGATGATCGCGTAGTGAAAGTGCCCGGTGACCAGCGCCGAGGCCTGCCTCAGCAAGGGCCATAACTCTGAGAAGTGGTGCTCGGCGCCGAAGAACACCGCCCCGGTGCGCTGCGCAACCTCCCGCAAAAACTGGCAGTGCGGGTCCCTCGCCATCAGCACCACCGGCAAACCCGAGCGCCGCTGCACGACACGCACCAGCGCGGCGTACCAGCCGTCCCACTCGCCGCGCGGCTTGCTCACGCGCAGGCCGGAAGCACTCATGCACACGTACCTTCCAGGTTCCAATGAATGGTCGGCCAGCCACGAGTTCACACGGGCGGCAGCGGCGGGCTGCTCCTTGAGGAAGAACACCACATCGGGGATCAACTCGATGTTGGCGATGCCCTCCTGCCGCAGGGCGCGCCAGGAAGCCGCCTCGCGGCAGGTAGCAAGGTCAAGCCGTGGATACACCTTCCTCACCATCGCGTTCATCAATGGCAAGACGCCGGTGAGGTGAGCTGTATGGTTCACGATACACGTCGGCTTGCCGAGCCGCGTCCGGCAAAGCCATAGCAGGAACAGCGCCCGGCTTCCCTCCCGGGTGTTGCGATACAGGGAGTTCTCGCCGTTATAGATCATCACGTCGCACCAATCGCCTTCGCGCAGGAAGCGCTCTGCCATCGGCCCACCAGCTCCCGCCACCCACTCGTCGGCGAAGCGATCAAAGTCGTCGGCCACCCCCGGAAAGAACTCTTCCTCCCTCGACAGAGGCCAGATTACGTGCCGGAGCGAACGGGCACGATCAGCGTCTAAGAGCCAGCCTGGAAGTGGTCGCTTGAGGCGTCGGTACCTGGTCCGCAACCAGTCCCAGCTGAGCCAGCGGCGTTCGCTCCCCGGCAGTCCTGCCGCGAGCAGCTCGTTGATCGCGTGCGGCGTCGCCTGAGCGCCCCAATTCGTATGGGCGCTGTTGTCGTTGACAAGGAGGATGCGCATCGAACTTGGTCCAAGCGGTGTTGCCTTCGCGATCGACGGCGATCGCAGTTGGCATTCCTCACACGACGTCGGCGAATGCCACCTCCATGCGCCGGAAAACGTAGAGCCCACTTACCAGAACGATCAGGGCCGTCACGACTGACAGCGTTGCCATCTTCCAGGATACCATGCTTCCCCCGAGGAGCGCCCAGCGGAAGCCCTCGATCACGGTCACCATCGGGTTCATTCCGTAAAAAGTTCGCCAAGGCTCGGGCACCAGTCCGCTGGGATACGCGATCGGCGACAGGAAGAACCAAAGCTGCACAAGAAACGGCACGGTAAGACGCACATCGCGAAAACGCACGTTGAGAGCAGAAAGCCACAAACCAGCACCCAGTGACGCCATCGCAGCAAGAAACAGCAGGGCGGGAATCAGAACTACGTTTCTATTGGGCGTAACATCGTACCACGCCATAATCCCCGCTAACACAATGCTGGTAATGAAAAAGTCGACCAGCGCGGAGCCAATACACGACACCGGAACTATCAGCCTGGGGAAATATACCTTCTTGACAAGACTGGCTCCGGCAACCAGACTATTGGAAGCGTGCATGAGACTCGTCGCGAAGAACCCCCACGGTACCAGCGCCGCGAACGAGAAAATCGGATAGGGCATCCCGTTTGAAGGGATACGCGCGAGTCTCCCAAAAAGAATCGAAAACACTACCATCGTCAAAAAGGGCTGCAGAATTACCCACACCGGCCCTAGAATGGTCTGCTTGTAGCGTACGGTAATGTCACGCCATGCCATCAGCATGAGAAGATCCCGATACGCCCACAACTCACGGAAATTGACAGCACGCCAACCCTTGACTGGGGCAATCAGGGTGACAAATTCTGGTTCGCGACCCAAGACGCTGCCCTGCTCCTTCTCATCACTCGGAAGTCGACGCCTCGCATGCACGACCCGGCATCATTGCTACCTGCCCTCGCCCCTGCGCCGCCGTTGTGCCGAAGAACCGCTCATCCCCGGACGATCAACTGGGTTCGCGCCGTCCCGAACATCTCGATCAGTCTCTGGGCAGCTACAAAACGCATCACAACCAGCGCATGCTCAAAGCGGCCGCCGGGCGGCGCAGCGTGAACCAACCGTCGTATCCCGTGCCCGTTCCAGATCTCGGAAGCGAGGAATGAGGCACTGTCCACTGTATCGAGAGCCAGCTCGCGGAGGGAACCGCTCCACCACTCGGAAAGTGGGCTCTTGTAAGGAATTTTCCCTCGCCGCAATCGCGCTTCCTCAGGAACGATGCCCCGCATAGCCTCCCTCAACACCCGTTTGGTGAAGCCGCCATGGAGGACGGCCGTGGGCGGCAGTGAAAGGCAAAAGCATACCAAACGCCAATCAAGAAACGGCGAGCGGATCTCCACACCAGATGCCATCGAGAACCGATCAAAATCGCGTAAGATCGTGGGCAGCGCCCGATAGTGGAAGTCTGCAAACAGCAACCGAGACAACCCACCCTGCGAGCCGCGACCCGCTGGCGACTCCAGCTGCATAAGATCCCCCACGCCGAGAGTTCGAAGAAAGCGGATCGGGGAAGTTGCCTCGGAGCTGACGCCCGGAAAATCTTGCCCCCTCGCTGCCCCTCGCCTTCTCCTGTACCACCGGATTCCCTCGGCGTAATAATCGCGCAGCCCCGGTGCCCGGTAGGCACCGCCAGCCATGGCCTTCAGCGTGGCGGTCAGAACGGCTGCCTGTCGCACTCGAGGAAACCGAGCCAGCGCCGCATCGCGGGCCCAGCGAACGTGGTCCTTGTAGCCCGCAAGAAGCTCGTCCCCGCCGTGCCCGTCAAGGGAGACACGGATGCCCCGATCACGCATAGCTCTGTAGAGCAGCCACGGGCCTATATGGGGGCTCTGCACTTCCTCCGTCTGGAACAGGAACTCGTCAAAAAACGCTGCTGTTGCAGTCGAATCCACCTGCACACAAACCGTTTCGAAACCAGCGTGGCGCGCGATCGCCAGGGCAAGCTTGCTCTCGTCGTGGCTGGAATTTGGATAAGAAGCCACATAGGCAACGGGTGGGCACGGTGGATGCCGCTCCAACCCCTGTCCGATCTTTCGCACTCGCGCCGCCGTGCACGTCACAGCACTGGAGTCGAGTCCACCACTCAGCGTGCATGCAACTGGGATATCGCTACGTAACCGCAGGCGCACCGAGTCGAAGAACAAGCGCTGAAACTGACGCACTTGCGCCGGAAAAGTGGCTGGCACGCGAACCAGGTGTTCAGCGGTATTCCACCAACGGCGCAACTCAATTTGCCCATCGTCTCTGAGCGTGATCGAACTGCCCGGTTGAAGCCGACGGACACCCTTGAAGATACAGCGTTCAGTCGCTTCAAGCGCTGCCGGTTGGGCAATAGCAAGCCCAATGGCTTCTTCGTCAAACTGCAGTGGCAGCCATGGTAACGGCAGAAAACCCTTCATTTCCGACGAGAAAGCGAACCGATCCGAGTGAGCAGAATAGAAAAGCGGTTTTACCCCGAATCTATCACGCGATAAGAAGAGACGACGCCGCGTTTTATCCCAAATTGCAAAGGCCCACATTCCATTGAAATGCAACTGGCATTTTTCGCCCCAACAAGCAAAAGCTGCGAGAATTGCTTCCGTATCACTGTCCGTTTGAAATTGATATCCGAGCTGGGCGAGGGTTGCCTTGAGCTCAAGAAAGTTGTAGATCTCTCCATTGAACACGATGATGAATCGGCCATTCTCATACGACATCGGCTGCTGCCCGGTTGCGCCAGGGTCCAGCACTGCCAGGCGTCGGTGCCCTAGCCCTACTCGACCGCAGATTTGAATCCCCTCTCCGTCTGGGCCACGGTGCGCAAGTTGCGACAGCATCGCCTCTAGGTGCGCTCGTTCTGGCCTCCCACCTCTCGGGGCCACGATTCCGGCTATTCCGCACATCGGTGCTGCAGGCTTGAAGGCCTGCCGGCAACGCTCACCTCGCACACCGCCTCGCTGCCGCGATCAAGACGCTGATCGGCCATCGTTGACCGGCAAAGGCCGGGCAGACGCGATGAGCCCTGCGCCTCGTGACCTTCCCAGACGCGCGCGCGCGCGACACGCGATGTACCAGAGCCACCGGGTGCGGCGCCATATTCGCGGCCACCGGTTGCGAAAGCGCATCTCGGCGAGCCGCCAAGAAAGGACCTTCGCCCAGTTACCGAACGTGCCGTTGGCCTGGGAAAGCTCGCGCAGCTCGCCGTACCTGATAAATGGTCGTATTCCCTCGCCCATTTTGACCGACGCCAGGCGGAGATCTGGCACATCTCGCTCGAAACACTCAGGAAGGCCGAGGCCGAGGGCTCGGAACGTCAGAATATTCCGTATGCACTTTTCGCAGTTACAGCAGTTCCGGTCCTTCTGCGGACCCGCCCAACAGACCCGGAGGTTGGTTCGAAACTCCTCCCAATTCCCCAGCAACCTTATCTTGTCAGCTCGCTCAAATGCCGCACCGTCCGGAATCACGGCAAATGAATCGCTTGAGAGAAGCGGATCAGTCAGAGGATTGACGCCTTCCGCAATATGGCGACTCTCCGCGTAAGTAAACGTCTGTCCGATTAGACCATAAGAGAACCCATTGGCAAAGAGGGCGAGGCACGAGGCGATGGCTGCACCATGGGAGTGGGGAAAATCCGCCACCACTTCCTTGTAGTTACACGCGACAGTTAGGAGGGGGAGGCCCAGAGAGTCCAGAGTCCGGCGAGAGCGCGCCGCTGCCGCAGCAAAGGCTTGCGAATCCGAAAGCGGAATGTCGAAGCCATGTACCATCACGCCAGCGGCGATTTTTCGTGGCCAACGCACACCGGCCGCACGCACGTGCCGATAAGCGGTAAACGAACAGTCGACCCCTCCGGAAAAGGCCACCAAACCGCCTGTCCGGCCTGCCGGCCGCACCACTTCAACCTCTTCATCAGCCGTGATCTCGACCGGCGTCAAGCTGCGCTCCATGGCTGTCCAGGCCGCCTGGAATTCCTCCAGATTGCGCAACAACGACGGCGAGACTTGGCCATGAATTCGCACGGGGCGCCCGATTTGCATCGCTAGAAAGACAACGCCTACAGCAAGTGAGTCTGCATCGCCTCCGACGTGGCTCCTCAGTGAATCTGGATATGCCCACCACAGTCTTCTGCGAGCTTGTGCAGGTTGCTCGATCACCAACGAGCGGACGATCGTGCCGTCCCCTCGTGCAACCTCCTCAGGCCAGAGGTCAAGCCTCTCCATGATCTTCCCTTCGGTCCGGCGTTATTGCCGCGGCGGGGCACTGGGCGGAGGCCGATGGGGATATGACCCAGGTCGCCGGTGGAGCGAGCAATCGGTCCGAATTGACGTCGCAGCTGATATCGCCAGCAACGACAAGATCAATCCACTCCGAAAAAAAGCGTTTCGTCTTTCCCCTTTGCGGGTGAGCAATAATCTTAACCCAGGCTGAGTAACCCTGAGGCCGGAGCCAAAGCGGCGGCACGGTCATCCGGACTCGATAGCGGCCGGGTTCCAGCAACTCCGGGTATTGATCGCTGCCCGTAGATTCGATGGCTACGTGAGACCCCTCAGGAGTTGAGATTCCTACAAACAGGCTAATTAGCCAGTAGCGATGATTAACCACGACCTCAAAGGTGAGCTCGATCGGATCTGATCCTCTCAGGACTTCGCCATCGTGAATCACACGCAAGTCGTGAATGGCAAGGCCTGCGCCCGCATCGGAAACTGGCTGGTCGGGCCGCGCCTTCAGCAGCTCGTTGTACGCGCGCAGCCCTTCTTCAACCGACCCCAACGCGGCAACCCGCCCCTCCTCGAGGACCAGGCAGCGACGACATAGTCTGGCGACGGCACTCAGGTTGTGGCTGACAAAAAACATCGTTCTCCCGTCGGCCGCGATCTGGTTCATTCTGTCCATGCATTTTCTTTGAAACGCCGCATCGCCAACCGCCAACACTTCGTCAATCATCAGCACTTCTGCCCGCAAGTGCGAGGCTACTGCAAAAGCGAGCCGAAGGTACATACCACTCGAAAAATGCTTCACCGGCGTGTCGATAAACCTCCCGACACCAGCAAACTCGACGATCTCCTCAAATCGCCGTTCCACTTCGGAGCGGCGCATACCCAGAATCGTGCCGCTCAAAAAGACGTTTTCCCGGCCTGTAAGCTCTGGATGGAACCCCGTCCCAATCTCCAACAGGCTACCGACTCGCCCGTGGACCACTGCCGCTCCCTCACTCGGGTAGGTGATTCTCGAAAGGATCTTGAGCAGTGTGCTCTTTCCCGATCCATTTCGGCCGATGATCCCCATTACTCGTCCGCGCTCAGCCTCAAAGCTCACGTTGCGAAGCGCCCAGAAATCTTGGCGGGCTTTGGGACGGAAGGGAAGCGCGGCCAGCAGCCCAGCTCTCAAGGATCGGCTGACCCAGCCCAAGTTGTTTGGCGGTTCAGTCTGCAGCGAGCGGTCGCGCCCTCTCGCTGCCCCAATCCGGTAGCGCTTGCCGAGATCGTGAGCGGCCACCGCTACGTCGTGCACTTCCTCGTCTCCACGATGGCGTTTGGCGTCATGAGAAGGCTCGCGGGTCGCAGCGGGCGGGTGATCGTGGCGCTCGACCATGGCGCTCGTGACTGTCCCATGCCAGCGACCGTCCTGGACTGTGGCTGGCAAGCAGTTCGAAGCCTGCCGAGAATACGATCCGCCGCACCCTGCCGGGCGCCGGTTCGCGACCTTGATCGTTGCACAGCGCTCTCGACGCAGGTTCTAAGAACGTCTGGGGTTGATTTGCCCAATTGCCATCCCTTGGGAACCGCCACCGCGAGCCTCGGGTTCGGCGGTTCCCCCAACAGGCTCGAGGGACACAACGAAACCTGCGGCCAAATCGGCGGCCCTGGATCGCCCCGCGCACCCCAACCGAGGCATCTTGCCAGCAGCCAATGGAGATCGACTCGTCAGAAATCGCGCGGGCACCGCACCCGGCCATCGTCGCACCCTTGGCGCAGGGACCAGGATTATCCCAGAAGCGCCCTGAAAACAACCTCGTTCTTGCCATACTTCAGACCAAGTTTTTCCCAGCACCGGACAACCGCGTTGTTGGTCGCCTGACTCACCATGTAGAAGTGCTCCGCCCCGGCAACCTGCAAGTGGTAGCAGACTTCGGAGATCAGTTTGAGGTACCAACCACGGAACGCCGGGCTCACCGCGCCGAAAGGTGCCTGACCGATGGCTCGACCCCAGGTCTTCCAGCGCTCCTGGTAAGCCTTGAAGGTGAGAAAGGCCCCCGGCGTTGGCACGTTGGGCACCATGACCCCGTCGGCGAAGCCCTCGGAGATGGAGGCGTGTACCCAACGGCGCATGAGGCGGTCGGCGGCCTCTCCGCAGAACAGAGGATCCGCGTGAAAGCGGTCGTACGGATTCACGGTGTTGGCCGCGACATCACTGAGCGCGTCGATGTCGCTCTCGACGGCGAGCCGGGTATCGTACCGTTCGGGGTAGGCGAAGTCCTTGAGGGAGCGATGGTAGTAGAGCCGGCTCTCAACGAGCTCGAAGCCGCCACGGCCAAGCGCCCATGCCAGCGCCACGTCCCGGGCGTCCACCCGGGAAAACAGATACTGAACACCCCGTCGCTTGCAGCGCTGCAGCAGATCGTCGACAACGCCGTCGAGGTTTGTGAGAATCTGATAGGTCGGGTCGGCAACCGGGACGACGGCGTTAAGCCGCGCGATTCTCAGGCCGAAGAACTCCGAGCCCCACGGGAGAATCTCGGCAAATACGGCAACCGTGCCGACGGAACCGAGATCCGAGCAAAACGATAGGTCCCAGTTCGGATGCCTGGGTCGCGTCAGCTCGTCCAACCAGACCAGTCGGTCTCCCGCTGGGTCCAGCTCGCGGATGAAGTCCAGAGGCGAGCGACGCAGGCCATTCACCAGTAATGCCTTGCGATCTTCGCTCCCCTCAAGCCGTGCCATTGATCTCATCCTGGCCCTTGGTGTGGTCTCTGCGCAGGCAACGAATTCCCGCCGGCTAGGGTAGGACGAAAGGGCGAGCGCACTGACTGAGGCCGCGGTTGAGCTGTCTGGAGCCCGCGGGTCCAAGCTCCGCACCGAAGCCACCTGTCTCGGAAAGTCCAGGCATCGCTGACTACCAACAGACTGTTGCAGCCCGACTGCGCCTGGCGCACGCAACACGCTTCCTCTGCACAGTTCCTCAAAGCGACGCGCCAACCACCTATTCCGAACGCCCCGCGATCACCGCCATAAGTCTCTCGACTCGCCGAAGATCGTCAGCCTCGTCGATCTGAATGGCATACACCTGGTCCATGCGGTAAATCGCGATCCTGCCGCCGAGCCGATTCCCCGTTCGACGCAACACCCAGGGACGAAGCACGTAAATCGAGCCGTTCTCCTCGTAATGCTCGGCCGCATCTTGACGCCGCGGCCTGAACCGATAGTCGTAGCTGACCGAGACTGGTTGGTCTCCCTCCATCCTCCACACGAAGCCATGCACCGGCGAGGCCGAGAAAAGCGAGTCCGCTCCGGCTTGCACCAGCGCCCGAATGGCACCGGACACGGCGCCCTCCGGCCGCAGAGGGGACGTCGCCTGCAGGAAGACGACCAGATCGGGATCACCACGATGTTTGTCCCGCCAGAAATCCAGCGCGTGCAGAAGCGCTGCCTCCGAGGGCGCCGTGTCACTGCACAACTCCGCGGGCCGGCGCACGACACTTGCGCCCGCCGCCACCGCAGCCGCGGCAATCTCATCGCTATCGGTCGAGACGATCACGTCTGCTATTTCAGGTGACCGCCGCGCAGCCTCGATGGTGTAGGCGAGAAGTGGCCTGCCAGCAACGAGCGCGAGGTTCTTCCCGACGATCCCCTTCGACCCGCCCCGCGCGGGAATGATTGCAATTGCCAAGTTTGATTTACTCAAGGCGACTCCTCATCGCTTCCTGATACGGCATTGCCCAACAAGATCCTTTTCATCGAGAGAGAAGCATGCCTTCTGACTCCCGCAACCGACAGAACCTGGCGCCGACAAACTGCACAACATCCCAATTCCGGCAAACCTTGCGCCACCTGCCATCTTGCGGGAGACACGATCGCTTGCCATGACCCAAGAGGGCACCACGACGTTTGAGAAGTATCTGCCGTGACTTGTGGATGATGCCCACCTCAACGTGCCTCGCAAGTGGGTGCAGAAATCCCGCTGGCGGCAGCCAATTCATCGAGTCGAGCAAAGACCGCGAGGCAGTGTTCCGCCACTTTTTCACGAACAAGCGCCGGATCAAGAGTCTCAAATACCCGGTGGTCGCGAGGGCATCGGTGCATGTGGTTACGCGCCATGTCGATGCTGGCTTCTGGAATCCCCAAGAAACGAGCAAGCGCTGGTCCCGAACGTGCCAGTTGATCTGTACGGATGACGAGCAGACGTTCGAGGGGCACTGCCTGGAGGATGCGGGTGTAGTGAGCCGACCACGCCCGCAGGTATCCGTCGAGCGGAAACAGCCCCAGTCGCTGGAGGGAGTGTTCGCTCGGCTGATAGCTAACACCGGGAGGGTGGAACAGCAACTCCCGCAAGCGCCGCTCCAGCGGGCGCCGAGAGACGTCAACGTTCAAATGCTGGTTCAGTATCGACTTAAGCCACGACGTTGGCTCGCGCAATGTGAGGAGAAACTTCGCGCGCGGGAACTCCACCGCAAGAACGTCGGCGAGCAAACCAAGTTGGTTGAAAGAATCCATCTCGAGCCGCAATCTGCGATCACGTATCCGGAGTCTTTTTCGTGCGAGGCGATACGAGCCGCGACCCTCCAAATGCAGGATTGCAAGTTCCACAACTTCCCGAAATGCGGCCTCGTGTCCAGCGCGATATCGAGCGGCGAACATTGCTTTGACGGATACTGTGCCGCTCTTCGCCGGCCCGACACAGAAGGCATGGAAGCGGCGCGGGCGCAGGAGCGGCCACAACGGCGTCGCCCGGAGCAGGCGCTTTGCTGCCAGCATGATGCGTTTCCCTGGCTGTTCCGCGGAAGTGGTGTCAGGGTGCGTCAACATCGAATCCTATGAGGCGCGCCGGCAATAGGCTGCATCGCCGCAACGTGGCTCCTTGAAGCTCCGGCAGTTCAGGTTTCACGGCTGTTAGGTCGCAGCGCAAGCCCCTGGTTGGGAGGCGACGATGTAGATCTCCCCGGCGATGTCAGGATAGCGCTCGCCAAGTGCAAGGAACGCTTCCACCATCTGCGGCGTCCATGCGGCCTCGATCTGAGCGTTGGCGAGAGGCTTCAGCCAGAACCCACCGAACAGCTCGATACGAAGGCCGGCCCGAAGAAAGGCGTGGCGAAAACTCTCCGGGCTGAAGACGCGCCGATGACCGTGCTGGATGTCAGTCTCGTTGAGGGCCTCCTCGAACGGCAGCAACCCCATGAGAACCGCCGCCTGCCGGTGTAGGGAACGGCTGTTGGGCACGTTCGCGAAAATCCTCCCCGACGGTGCGAGCCAGCGACGGCACCTTTCAAGGATCGCCGCCGGATCAGCGACATGCTCCAGAACGTGGCCAAGAACGATATTGTCGTACTTGTCGTCGGTGTCGAAATCCTCGAACAGCGCATGGTGGAAACGAATTCGAGGAAAGCGCGCGATCAGCTCCGCGTGGAACCGTGCGGAACCCTCCACCGCCGTGATCTGCCGGCCGGTCTGGGCGAACAGAGCGGTCATGACTCCTTCGGCCGGCCCCAGCTCGAGAATCCCACCCGGCCGCAAATGCCGCGAAAAAATCCGCCACGTGTAGGCAATGGTATCGGCATTGACACCAGCAGCGAACTGGGAGCGCTGCGCCATGATCTCGACCCTCTCGCGTTCTGCACGACTCATCGTCCGTCCTCCACCCACTTGGCGCGCACGGCACCCAGCACATCCTCGAACACTGGCGAATCCATCACCGCACACAGATAATCTCGACTTCGCTGGCCGGAAGCCACCGCCGCAAAAGGCGTCCCAGCCAGCTTTGTGGCGGCTGCGTCAACCTCGCTATCACCCACGAAAAGGTCGGGCGCGAGGGCCCTCAGTACCGCCGCTTTCTCCTCCACCGCGTCCGTGGGCGAGACCACGTGAACGGCTGTGAAGCACTCGCCGAAACCCATCTGATCCAGTTGCAAACGCAGCAGCCTTGGATAGCGGCGGGCAGTGACCAGTGCCAGCTCGACGCCGTTGCCGATGAGCGCCTTCAAGAGCTCGGGAACGCCGGTGAACGGCGAATCCAGGGACAACCATGGATAACGCTCAACCTCGGCGTGCCACCGCTCGCTCACGGCTCGAGCGAACTCCTCGGACAGCCCCTGGAGGCGGAGCGCTGCCACGGTTGCCGTTCCCTCGCGCTTCAACCGCCAGTGCTCGGAAAGGTCTACTGGTTTGACGCCGCAGTAGCTCAGCGCGGCACGGAGCGCAGCGAGTTGTCGTGGCGCGCAACTGACCAGCGTGCCGTCAAAGTCCAGCGCCAGACATCGAGCAAAAATCTCCATCAGTGGCTTCTCGCCGTCACCAAGTCGGTGTACTGCCGAACGACAAAGGCTTCGCCCTGGAGACTGCGCAAGAAACGCCACGGATCCTCGCCCCAGGCATGCGCAAACGCTGCCGCAAAGAAGTCGATGCCGAGGGGAGCACTCATGGAGGTCCCGCCGCCCGGCCGAGCGTTAATATCGGTCACGACCCACTCGTCACGGCGGCGCATCACCTGCACGCAGAAGCTGCCGTCGAGCTGCAGGCCCTGCGCCACCTTCCTCGCCAGCGCGGCAAGCTCTGGGTCCTCGAACACCCGCGCTTTTGTGCACACGCCTTCTTTGACCTCCAACCGCTCGCGACACAGCACGCGCACCAGTCCTTCGCATAGCGAGGAGAACACGTCAAGGGTGACCTCGGGTCCCGAACATCTCTCCTGCACAATGTACTCACGTCGTTCGCCGGGGTCGAGCATGTCTTGACCGGGGAAAACGATGCGACGCGCGTCGCGACTGCCGTACCCGTAGCGGCGCTTGAGGAACCATGCCCCAGGCGGAGCCCCGGCGGCGAGGTCGCAGGTGTAGGGGCTGGGAATCCCCTGTTCGGTCAGCCAACGGTGGGTCGCGAGTTTGTCCTCGCAGATGAGAGCAGAGGCCACCGACGGTGCCAGAACTCGAACGCTTTTCGGCAGCTCTTCTTCCTCATGTAGGCGCGCCGCCAAGACCACTTCAGAGTCGAAAACCGGCATGTAGGTATCGACATTGTATAGGGCCACAACCATGCGCACTGCATCTGCGGCCCGCGGATCGGAAAACGGCGGAATCGTTTCGCAGGCGTCCGCCAGCACCGACGCAGCAACCAACCTGGCAGGATTGGTGTCGATCACGACTACGCGAACGCGCGAATCCCAATGCCGGCGAAGGGACATGACAGCTCCAAAGGCGGCGCCGGCCCCACCCGAGCCAATCAGGACGGAGTGAAGGGTCTCGTTCATGGCGCTTTGCCGGATGGCAGTGGTTCTGATCTCGCCGCAGTACGACACTCGACCGCATTCGACAGGAACACGAGGGGCGCGATTTTTTCCTGAACGCAACCACCCCGCGGAAACTCCCGGCCCGTGAGGCCACGCGGCCAGCAAGGGGGGAACCTCACAGCCTTGTCTGCGAACCGTCCGCGCGGTCGCTGTCTCTACGCTGGCGCGACACGAAGCTCTCGACCTCGGCTCAATTCGGCAGCCGGTCGGCACCCGCCTTGAGGACGATCGCGTCCTCCGCAGAGCACGTGCGCAAGGCGATGCCCGGCAGGTACTCGGCGATGCTG
>JBBINC010000009.1:0-55265 GCA_037444085.1 Acidobacteriota bacterium
ACCGCCACTCAAGATTTCCGCCCCCCACCCGCCAAAGCGCAGCCCGCTCGCCTTGATTGCCGCCGCGGTGGCCATCGCGGTCGTCGGTGTCGGCGCGTGGCTGATCATGAACCGTGCGCCAGAAAACCCGGCCGAAACCGCCGCAACGCCCACTCCCTCGGCGGAAATGACGGAGATGGCCCGTCAGCTCGCCGAGCAAGAGGTGGCGGCCCGCGAGGGTGAGCTGCGCGAGCGACTGGCCAGCGAACTGGACCTCCCCGCCCAGGCGGCAGTGCCCGAGGGGGTCTCGCCAACGGCCATCCCGGCGCCAGTCGTTGCGCCTCCAGCGGCCCTGCCAACCATCGCTGCGACGCCCAGACCGACGGCCGCGCCGACCCCGGCGCCAACCGAGGAACCCGCGGCCGTCCTGCCCACCCCCGCACCCACCGTTCCACCCCCCACGCCGCCCCCGACCATCGCGCCGACTCGCCCGCCGCTGGCGGTACCCGTGGCGACGGTTCGCGAGGGCGAACTGGTGGATAATCCGGACACGCCCCCACAACCGGTGTCGACGCCGAAGGCCACCTACCCGCCCCTGGCGCTCCAGCGGAGGGTAGGCGGGACTGTCATCCTGCGCGCCCTCGTGGATGAGAACGGGGCCGTGCAGCAGGTCGAAGTTCTGCGCGGTGTTCGGCCAGATTTGGGAATTGACAATGCCGCCGCATCGGCGGTTCGCGGGTGGCGTTTTCGACCCGCCACCAAGGACGGCGTGCGGGTGAAAGCGTGGTACACCACTTCCATGCCATTCCAACCTTGATCGGAGGGGATCGATGCCAGTACTCAACGAGCAGCAGCGCAAGTTCTACGAGGAGACGAGGAAGGTCACCAAGCAGGAGATCGGTGAACTGGAGAACCAGATCCAGGAAGAACTGCAGCGAGTCAAGCAGCGCATCGCCGAACTGCAAGCTGCCCAGAAGGCGGCGCGCCAGATGTACGATGCCGCCTGCCAGCGCCTCGGCATCCCCAACGACATGGAGGAGCAGGGCGCAGTGTAGCGCGGGAATCCTCCGCCTGGATCACCTGCCGGCGAGGCTCAGCCGCCTCCGGCTGGTGGTCGTCTCCCTCGTCGCGGGGATCGGCGGGTGCGCCGTTCCGCCCGACGACGGCCCTCTCGATCAGGTGGGAACTCGCCTGCGTCCAGGTACGGCTCAACGGGTGGTCGCGCTCGCTCCCGACGTCACCGAAATCGTCTTCGCCCTCTCCGCAGCGGACCGCCTCGTGGCCGTCCCGCAGGCGGCGGACTACCCCGAGGAGGCTCGCCGACTCCCCCACATCGACCCAGCGAGCATAGAGTCGATCCTCGCGCACCGCCCCGACCTGGTGCTCGCCACCACCGCAGGGAACGATCCTCGCATCGTCGGCCGGCTTTCCGCCCTCGGCGTCCGGACCTTCACCGTCGATCCGACCTCGCTGCGACGGGTCGCCGACGGCTTCCTCCTGGTCTCCGACGCGCTCGGCGTGCCCGCTCGCGGCAGAGAGCTGGAGCGAGAGTTCTCTTCCAGGGTGGCCAGGGCGCGCGCCCGTGCCGCCGCTCTTCTCCCCTGTACGGGGCTGTACATCGTGTGGTGGCAGCCGCTCATGGTCGCCGGCCCGGGAACCTTTCACCACGACCTTCTCGGGGCCGCCGGGCTCGCCAACCTTGCCCCCGGCGGCGCCGGGCGCTACCCGCGAATCAACCCAGAACTACTCCTCGATCCGCGCCTTGACGTCGTTGTCGTTCCCGACGAGTCTGACATGCGCGGCGGTCTCGCCCGTCTGGCCGGGGACCCGGTCGGCCGTAGGCTGGTTTCTGGCGACGTAGCGGTGCTCTGGTTGGCGGCCGATCCCGCTTCGCGACCCGGGCCCCGACTCGCCGCGGCCCTCGAGCAACTGGTCGAGATGCGATCGGGCGACGTGCCGTCACGCTGCGGGCGCTGGCAGGCGGCGCCGCAGGCAACGCAGGCTCCCCGCCGGCCGCCGGGGGGCGTGCCGTGATGCGCGCCGCCGACGTCCTGCTGGTGGGAGGCCTGCTCACCGTCGCCGCCGCCGCCCTGCTCCTCGGCGGTCCCGCGGTCACCCCAGCCCAGGCGGTAGGGGTGTTGGCGGGGGGCGGTTCGGGCGACGCCGCAGTGGTTGTGCTGCAGCTGCGCTTGCCTCGACTGCTCCTCGCCATGGCCGTGGGAGCGGCCCTGGCCATCGCCGGAGCCTCGCTGCAGTCGCTGCTCGCCAACCCGCTGGCCGAACCTTTCCTGCTGGGAATCTCGGGGGGCGGCGCCGCGGCCGCGACCCTGGCCTTCGTGATCCTGCCGGTGGCTTCACTCCCGCTGGTTCCCGCTGCCGCGGTCGGCGGCTCGGCTGCGGCGACGGTGCTCGTCTGGTGGATGGCGCGCGGGCCGCTCGGCCCCTCGCCAACGCGCATGATTCTTGCCGGCGTGGCGGTCAACGCGGCTGCCTCTGCGGCCATCCTGGTGGTGCTCGCCGCCGCGCCCTCGCCCCGCCTGCCCGGCGCCCTGGCCGTGACCATGGGGTCCTTCGCCGGCGCCACCCCCGCCGCCGTCGCCTGGCTGCTACCGTACCTTCTGCCGCCCATCGGGGTGTTGCTCCATCACGGTCGCGATCTCGGGCTCCTCGCCACTGGCGAGGAATCAGCCGCAACCCTCGGCGTCGAGGTTGGTGTGGTCCGGCGGCACGTCTTTCTTGCTGCGGCGGCACTGTCCGGCGGCGCCGTGGCCTTCGCCGGGATCATCGGTTTTGTGGGACTCGTCACGCCGCATCTCTGTCGCTTCGTGTGGGGCCATGACCTCCGCCGGCTCCTCCCGCGCGCAGCACTGGCCGGGGCGCTGTTGTGCTCGGCCGGCGACCACCTGGCGCGCATCGTGCTCGCGCCGACCGAGATTCCTGTCGGGGTGATCACCGCAGCGCTGGGCGTACCCTTCTTCGTGGCGCTGCTGCGGAGGGCGCCGTGAGTGTGCTGTCGGCGCGCGGCGCCACCGCCGGGTACGGACGCGCACCTGCAGTGGCGGATGTGCACCTGGACGCGGACGTCGGCCGCTGCCTTGCCGTCCTGGGTCCCAACGGAGCCGGCAAGAGCACGTTGTTGCGCGTGCTGGCGGGGATCTTGCCGCTTTCGTCGGGGACCATCCTGCTGGACGGACGCCCGCTCCAGGAGTGGCGGCGGCGCGAGGCGGCCAGGCAAGTCGCCCTCGTTCCCCAGTCGGTTCAACTCACCTTTCCAGTACCGGTCGGGGAGGTGGTGGCGCAGGGGCGCGCTCCTCACCTCGGGCCGTGGCGCCCTGCCGCGGCCGCCGATCACGCCGCCGTACGCCGCGCCCTGCAGGCAGTAGGACTTGCAGACAAGGCAGAGGTGTCGGTTCAGCAGCTCTCCGGCGGGGAGCGACAGCGGGTCATCCTGGCGCGTGCTCTCGCCACCGAACCACGGGTTCTGCTGCTGGACGAACCCGCCGCCGCCCTGGACCTGCACCACCAGGCGGAGCTGGCGAACGCCGTACGGCAACGCCTCAAGGCCGGGGTGGCCGTCGTCTTCGTGGCCCACGATCTCAACCTTGCGTCGGCCCTCGCCGACGAGATGCTGGTGCTGCAGCGCGGGGTGGTTGTGGCGAGCGGGAGTCCTCGGCAGGTGTTGTCGGAGGATTTGCTGCGTCGCGCCTTCGACGTCGAGGGGGAATTCCTGACCCGCGCCGACGGCTCGACGGCGATTCTTCCCTCTCTCCGCTGACCGCGAACAAACCGGGCCATATCCTTGCCGGATATCCGCCAGGGTGGTAGATTCCCCTCCCATGGTGTGGTTTCGGCGCGCAGGGCGGGAGAGCCGCGTACCTGAAGGCTTGTGGGTCAAGTGCGAAGGGTGCCGCGAAATCCTCTACCGCAAGGAGCTGGAGGCATCGCTCTTCGTCTGCCCGCGCTGCGGTCATCACCACCGCGTATCGGCTCGTGTCCGCTTGAGCCAGCTTCTCGACGGTGGCAGCTGGAAGGAGCTGTTCGCGGGCGTGTACTCCGCGGACCCCCTGGGATTCGTCGACACCAAGCCGTATGGCGAACGCGTCAAGGCTCTGCGCGAGCGCGGCGCCCGGCACGACGCCGTGGTGGTGGCTCAGGGCAAGCTGGACGGCATCCGCGTCATCGCCGCCGCGATGGAGTACTCCTTCATGGGAGGCTCCATGGGCGCTGCGGTAGGCGAGAAGATCACCCGGGCGATCGAACGCTGCCTCAAGTCCGGCTACCCCCTCGTCGTGGTGTCCTGTTCCGGCGGGGCGCGAATGCAGGAGGGCATCCTGTCCCTCATGCAGATGGCCAAGATCTCCGCCGCCCTGGCCCGCCTGCACCAGGCGGGAACACCCTACATTTCGGTCCTCACCGACCCCACCACCGGCGGCGTGACAGCGTCGTACTCGATGCTGGGGGACCTCAACATCGCCGAACCGGGAGCACTCATCGGCTTTGCCGGGCCGCGCGTCATCGAGCAGACCATCCGGCAGAAGCTTCCTGCCGGCTTTCAGCGCGCCGAGTTCCTTCTGGAACACGGCATGGTCGACCTGGTGGTGCCGCGGCAGGAACTCAAGGAGACCCTCGCCAGGTGCCTCAATCACCTCACCTGACCGCCGAAACGCTGCTGGCCCCCCGCCTCGAGCAGCGTATCGTCCCGGGCCTGGAACGCGTCGAGGCGGCCCTTGCCGCGCTTGGCCAGCCGCAGCGAGCGTTCCCCTCCGCGCTGGTGCTCGGCACCAACGGCAAGGGTTCCACCGCCGCGCTTCTGGCCAGTGTGCTCGGCGCCTCGGGGATGCGGGTCGGCCTGTACACGTCGCCGCACCTGCGCCGCGTGGAGGAGCGCATCCAGGTCAACGGGGCCGCCATCAGCCCCGGGCGGTTGCGCGAGTTGGTGGCGAGTCTGGAGCGCTTTCCCTCCCTCTCGTACTTCGAGACGCTGACCGTGACCGCGTTCGTCGAGTTCGCCCTGCAACGGGTGGATGTCGCCGTGGTCGAGGCGGGCCTGGGCGGGCGCTGGGACGCAGCGGCGGCCTGCGAGCCGGTGGTTTCCCTGCTTACCAACGTCGGTACCGATCACCAGCGCTGGCTCGGTGCGAGCCGGGCGGAGATCGCCGCCGAAAAGGCGGCTGCCCTGCGTGGCAAGGTCGCGATCGTGGGAGAACTCGACGAGGAGGTGGAGCCGGTCATCCGCCGCGAAGCGTGCGCGCCCGTCACCCACGTGGAGGAGTGGGCGCAGGTCAGCGAGGCCGCCAGCCGGCGCCACCGCCGGCGCGAGGGCGTCAAGCCGCTGAGTCGTCGGCGGGTCAACGTGACGATCGCGGGGGTGACGAGCGGCGCTGATCTCCCGCTGGTCGGCGCACACCAGCGTCGTAACGCCGCCCTGGCCCTGGCCGGTGCCGCCGCCCTCGCGCGGTTCGGCATCGCCCCGCCACTCTCGCCTCGCATCGTCAGGGACGGGCTCGCCCGTGTATCCTGGCCGGGGCGCTGGCACTGGCTCGCAAGTTCAACCGGTCGGCTGCTGCTCGACGGCGCCCACAACCGCGAGGCCATGGCTGCCCTGACTTCCACCCTCGACGCCGAGGGGCTCTCCGGGAGCGTCAACCTGCTCTTCTCCTGCCTGGACGATAAACCCGCGGAGGACATGGCGCGTCTTCTCACCCCACGCGTTCGCCGGGTGGTCGTGACGTCTCTCGCCTCGCCGCGAGCGACGAAACTGGCAACCCTGGCTGCGGTCTTTCCCGGGTGCGCGACGGCGCGCTCCACGGCCCAGGGCCTGGCGCAGCTTGCCGCCGACCCCGCCCCAGTCCTGGTAACCGGCTCGTTACGCCTGGTTGGAGAGGTTCTCGAAGCCGTGGAGTACGGTGATGAGTGAGGTCGTGCCCCGGCGAAGGGCCGACCTGGAGGAGCACGAGGAGACCCACCTCTCGCTCTGCGCGACCCTGTCCTCGCAGGCCACCCGCCGCCACGCGACGGCAGGAGGAGATGCGGAGTTCGACTGTCGGACCGCGTTTCAACGCGACCGCGATCGTGTCCTCCACTCCCGCGCCTTCCGCCGGCTCAAGCACAAGACTCAGGTCTACGTACCCCACACCGGCGACCACCCCCGCACCCGACTCACCCACACCCTTGAGGTGGCGCAGCTTGGCCGCACCATCGCCCGCACCCTCGGCCTCAACGAGGATCTCGTCGAGGCCATTGCGTTCGCCCACGACCTGGGTCACACGCCGTTTGGGCACTCCGGCGAGAAGGTGTTGGCGGCCATTCTCGCCGGCCAGGAACCTTCCTGCCCGATCCCCAGAGTGACTCGTTCCAGCTGCGGATCGTTCAAGCACAATTACCAGTCGTTGCGAGTCGTGGACCTGCTGGAGCAGCGCTACGATCACCCCGGACTGAACCTCACCGATCAGGTCCGCGAAGGGATCCTCAAGCACACAACTTGGAAGGCAGCGTTCCCGTTCCCGCTCCCTGCCACCGCGGGCCTGCGACTCGGCATGCCTTGCCATCTCGAGGGCCAGGCGGTCGCGCTGGCCGATGAAATCGCCCAGCAGACCCACGACCTTGAAGACGGTCTCCACGCTGGCGCCGTCTCCCTGGCAGAGGTCGAGAAGCTGGCCCTTCCTCGCGCCGTCCTCATGCGCGGCGGTGCCCCATCTGGCGACGAGAGGCGGCGCTGGCGGCGAATCGGCAGCCTGCAGCGCGGCCTCATCGACGTGCTCGTCACCGACGCCATCCACGCCTCGGCTCGCAACATCAATCGCCAGCTGCGCCGCCAGGACATCTCGACCCGCGAGGACTGGCGCCGATTCGCCGATACGGTGTCAGCCTCCACCGTCTCGCTCTCGCCGCCAGTGGCGCGCATGCTTGCGGAACTGAAGGACTTCATCTACCGATTCATCATCAACCACCAGGATGTGAACCGCCAGGACCACCGCGCGCGGCTGGTGATGACCGGGCTGTTCCGCGCTTTTCACGGCAATCCTCTGACTCTGCCAAACTACGCACTGCTGCGATTCTCGGAGGCGACCCGGCGCCCTTACCTGCGCGATCTGCCCCTGGCGCGCGTCAAGGCCGAGATCAACGAACACTATCGTAACGATCCCCACCTCATCCGCGTCATCGTCGATCACTTGGCGGGCATGAGTGACCGATTCGCCCTCGAGGAGTTCGGCGCGTTGTACCATCCGGGTGGCCACCTCGGCGACAGGGTTGGGGAGGGGGCGTAGCGTGCGCGTTCTGTTCGCCTGCGATCATGCCGGCTACGAGCTGAAGAAGCTCCTCATCGAGCTCGCCCAAAAGTGGGGCTTTGAGGTCGAAGATCTGGGTGTCCACGCCAGCGGCAACGCCGATTATCCTGATTTCGCCCACGTTGTTGCCGGGAGGATCACGGGGCACGATGCCGCCCGCGGGGTGCTGGTGTGCGGTACCGGCATCGGAATGGCGATGGCCGCCAACCGCCACCCGGGCGTGCGCGCTGCCCTGTGTCACGACGCGTTCACCGCGGAGATGGCCCGGCGCCACAACGACGCCAACATTCTCTGTCTCGGCGGGCGCGTCACCGGGGCCGGCGTGGCGGTGCAGATTTTGGATCTCTTCCTTTCCACGCCGTTCGACGGGGGCCGGCACGTGGCTCGCGTCGCAAAGATCGAAAAGGGGGGCTCCCCGTGAACCAGCACGAGCGCACCGCGTTCTTCTCGTTCCTGGAAACCGCCGTTCGGCGGATCGACGCGGCCGTCGCCGACGCCCTCCTGCGCGAGCGGCGTCGCATCAATAGCGGCATTGAACTGATCGCCTCCGAGAACTTCGTCTCGCCCGCCGTACTCGCTGCCATGGGTTCGGTGATGACCAACAAGTACGCCGAAGGCTACCCGGGCAAACGCTACTACGGCGGCTGCGAGTTCGTCGACGTCGCCGAGGAGCTGGCGATTCAGCGCGCCAGGCAGCTCTTCGGTTGCGACCACGCCAACGTTCAACCCCACTCGGGGGCGCAGGCCAACATGGCCGTCTACCTGGCCACCTGCCAGCCAGGAGACGTTGTCTTCGGCATGGACCTGGCGCACGGCGGCCATCTCACCCACGGCCACCCCTTGAACTACTCGGGCAAGACGTTCAAAGTCATCCCGTACTTGGTGCGACCGGACACGGAGACCATCGACTACGACGCGCTCGCCGATCTGGCGCGCGAGCATCGCCCGCGGCTCATCGTGTGCGGCGCCTCGGCCTACCCCCGCGTCATCGACTTCGAGCGCATCGGAAGCATCGCCGGTGCGGTCGGCGCCCTCGTCATGGCCGACATCGCCCATATCGCAGGCATGGTCGCTGTCGGCCGCCACCCCTCGCCGGTACCGTACTGCCAGCTGGTCACGACGACGACTCACAAGACCCTGCGCGGTCCCCGCGGCGGCATGGTTATGTGCCGGGAGGAATTCGCCGAGGCGATCGACAAGGCGGTGTTTCCAGGTGTTCAGGG
Organism: Acidobacteriota bacterium; assembly: GCA_037444085.1. Classification (GTDB taxonomy): domain Bacteria; phylum Acidobacteriota; class Thermoanaerobaculia; order Thermoanaerobaculales; family Thermoanaerobaculaceae; genus CALEVZ01. The sequence continues at coordinate 8,492 of JBBINC010000009.1, forward strand.
GGGGCCCCTGATGCATGTCATCGCCGCCAAGGCGGTGGCCTTCGCCGAGGCGATGACCGATGACTTCCGGGACTATATCGATCGGGTTCTGGCGAACGCACAGACGCTGTGCCGGGAACTGATGGCGCTTGGCTGGAACATGGTCTCGGGCGGTACTGACAACCACCTCATGCTCATCAATCTGGGCAGCGAGGGAATCTCCGGCAAGAAGGCCGAAGCCCGGCTGGGCATGGCTGGCATCACCGTGAACAAGAACACCGTGCCCTACGATACGCGCAAGCCGTTCATCGCCTCGGGGGTGCGCATCGGAACACCGGCGGTGACGACGCGCGGCATGGGTGCAGACGAGATGGCGCGCATCGCGCGCCTGATCGACAGGGTGCTGCGCAGCGAGGATGAGTCCGTGTGGGCCGACGTCCGGCGCGAGGTGGAGGCGCTGGCGCGGACATTCCCACTGTACGGCGAGGCGTGACCGCGGCCGGCGCCGCTACCGTCCGATCCACAGCCTCCACCTGAGGACGAGGGCGTCGCGGATCATCGCCAGGCCGTGGCGGAGGGGGCGAACCCGCGACTCCTCCACGTGGTACCAGCGCACCGGCACCTCGGCCACCTCCGCCCCGAGCCTGGAGGCGCGCGCCAGTAGCTCCACGTCAAAGGCGAATCCGTCCAGGGTGAGCTCTCCAGCGAGCCGGCGTGCCAGGTCTCCTCGCAGAAGCTTGAAGCCGCACTGGGTGTCGCGCAGCGTGCTCAGACGAAGCGCCCGCAGCAAGGCGTTGAAGCAGCGGCCCAGCACATCCCGAGCCAGCGGCTGGCGGCGAGCGATGAGTTCCCGCCTGAGCGCCCTGGAACCGACCGCGAGGTCGGCTCCGGCCGCCTGCAGCTTCGGCAACTCCTCGATCGGCGACGCCAGATCCGCATCGCTGATGAGCACCCATCGGCCACGGCTGACACGCAGCCCCCGGCGTACCGCCGCCCCCTTGCCGCGGTTTGAGCCCAGCGCCTCCAGACGAACCGCGAGCTCCTGCGTGCTCGGCAGGCCGCGCACGAGCGCGGCCGTCTGATCCGTCGAGCCATCGTCGACGACGACGACTTCTGCGGGCAGCAGTTCGGACCGAGAATGAAGGTACTCGGCGAGGCGAGCCAGCGTGTCCGGGAGCCGGCGCTCCTCGTTGAATGCGGGGATCACCACGGAGAGGGCGGGAGCCTCGGGGGTTGACACGATACCCGATGCTATACTGAAAATGTGACCGGTTCCACAAGCAACCACGGGAGGGTAGGGAGGAAGGTATGCCTCGCACCATCTGGGAGTACAAGATTCTCAACATTCGCTCGGAGAACTACCGGCTTGACCCGACCTACGAGCCACAACTCAACCGCCTGGGCGAGGATGGCTGGGATCTGGTAGGGATCACCGCAATCAACTTCAAGACGGGTGCGACGGACCACATCGGCATGGTGTTCAAGCGCTCGCGCGAGGTCAGCGGCACCTGAGCCGCGACCGCGCCAGCCGTTCCAGAGCTCTGCGGCCAAGCGCCAGAGGCACCCCCGCCAGCGGCAGAGACGCGGCGCATGCCGCCCACACTCCGATCGCCCTGGCGAACCCGAGGGGCGACGTGAAACTCACCCCCATCAGTAACATCCCCATCGTGCCCCGCCAGGCCCACAAGACTGCGATGGTCGTGGCGGAGACGAACTCAAACCCGGCAACGGCCACGGCGGCCAGCTGCTCGGAGTTGAGGCCCGCACCCGCCAACATCGCCACCACCCCGGTGACGGCGCACGACACCAGCACCAGCCCGGCATCCGCCACCGCTGCCAGGACCAGCCGCCCCCGCCGGATCGCGGGCGCATCACCAGCCCGTCGAGGAGAATCTACTCTCGCCGCGGGACCAGGCTGCGGACCTCCCTCCAGGTCCCAGACGAGCGGGATATCGAGCTGTTCGGGAACCCGGCCCCGCCGGCGCATCACTCCACCCGGCGAAACTCGAGACTTCCCACGAAGATCTCGTACTTGGGGTCGACGGGACGCGAAAGATAGCTGCTGGCCAGATCCTTCAGCCGCGCCACCTGCCCATCGCGCGAGCGGCCGGCGAGCTCGGTCAGGACGGAATTGGCAACCGCGATCTCGTACCGCTGCAGCAGACTGACCGCATGGTTGAAGGTCGCCGCCTCCCAGGCCTGCTGCATGAACCCGTCGTCAGGGTGCTCGCGCAGGATCTGCGCCAGGCGCTGGCGAGCGATCTCCCACTGCCCCTGGGCGACGGCCTCGCTGGCGGCGGGAAGAGCCGCTGAATACAGGGCGAGCTCCTGCGCGATCGCATCGAGTTCGGGGCTGCCGGGCGCCCTGGCCCGCACTTCTCGAACCAGTGTCATGGCGGTCAACCTCCTGCCGCTGGAAATCGCCTCGCGGATCCTCGACGTATCAAGGGCCGGGGTCGGTGAAGGGCGCGCCCGGAGCTGGCGTCGCAGCTCGAGCACCCGCTGCGTGACCTCCTGCCCCTGAGGACCCTCGATGTCAAGCGACTGCAAGAGGTTGATGGCGTCCTGCAGACGATCCTGGGAGGCCAGGCGCTCGGCCTCGGCCAGAGCGTCGGCGACCCCGCCGCCGTCCCCCGAGAACACCCTTCCACCAATCATGAACGCACCGGCGACCAGTATCCCGACGATCACCACGGCGGCTGCGGCGCCCAGCACTGGCCTCGGCAGGGAAGGCAGCGCGAACCCGCGCCGGGCTGGCGCCGCGCGTCGGGGTGGTGGCAATGCCAGCTCTCGTGCCGGGGCGCTCGGCGTCGCCATCGAAGGGCGCGGCGCCGACACGAAGTCGTCGCGGAAGATGTCATCGTCGTCGTGCACGGCGAGCGCCTGGGGCGCGGTGGGAGGTGGCGCCGCCGGGGTTTCGAGACGCTGCAGCAGATCATGCGCCTCGAAATGCTGGGGCTGGAGTTTGAGGACCTCGGTGCAGTAGCGACGGGCCTCCTCCAGCTCACCGCGATCGAACGCTTCGCGCGCCTCGTAGAAGTTGTGCTCGGCCAGACGTTCCACTTCTTCGCGCCGGCGCCGCGCCTGTTCGATTAGTCCCTCGGCCTCGGCGTGGTGAGTGTCGATGAGGAACACCCTCGACCAGGTGTCAATCGCCTCCTGGTAGGCGCCGCGAGCAAAGGCCGCCCGCCCTCGTTCCAGCAAAGCCCGCACCCGCTCGTCGTCGCCGGCGCCCGGGTAGCCGCTCTCCTCGTCGACGAAAACCGACTCTTCAAGAGGCGCGCGAGCTCCCTCCGCGGCGCCGAAATCAAGCCCCGGAACGGCGCTCCGGTTTTCGAAAACCAACCCACCGCCCTCGCGAGGTTGTGATGGCTTCGGCTCCGCCGCCGCCCGCTGGGTAGGCCCACCGTAAAGCCCGGCCGAGGGACTCCCCGGCCCGGGCGAGGCATCATCCAGGAACTCGAACTGGAACTCGTCGGCCCCTTCGCCGACCTCATTGAACTCTGCCGCCACCTCCTCACCCGCAGGGAACTCCGCGAGCGAACCGCCAGCGGACGCTCCCCGACCGTCCGATGGTGCCCGCGGAATTCGCGCCGAATCCGACCCTGCCCCCTCGCGGGCGCGCCGCGCCTGGGCCTCCGCCTCGCTCGCCACCCGCAGGCGATTCTGCGCCTCCAGAGCCAGCTTTCTCCCCTCCGCGTGGCCCGGCAAGTCGCGCAGCAGGTTCTGCGTCAGCACCAGCGCCCCCTGGAAGTCTCCTGCCGCCAGCGCTTCCCTCGCACGCGCCACGATCTCGTCAGCGCTCACAGGCGCGGCGGCCGAGATCTCCGCGAGCATCTCCGAAAGGTTGACCGGAGCGTTGGCCTCAATGGCCATATCCAGCCGCTGGGCGGGAATGAAGCGGGGATCCACCTCGACGATGGACCGCAGGATGGTCCGCGCCTCGTCCGGATGCTGCTCGCGGTACAGTCGAACAGCCTCGCCGAACGCCGCCAGGATGCGCTGCTGGACCTTTGCGTCGAGAGTGCGGTCTCCTGGATACGCCATTGCGTTGATGCTACAGGCACTGGCCGCGGCGGTCAATTGTCTCGGAGGGTTTCGCCGGCCCCCCAAGCTCTCTTGCGCGGGGGACTCCGCTTTCCGCCCACCCAACCGCCCTCGCTCCAGCCCCCCGAGCCCCCACGCTGCGGGGGGCAAAGCTCCCCTCCGCCGGCCTCCGCCGCCCATGCCCCCGCTCCCCCACCGCTCGCCGGCAGTGAATTCCGGCTCGCTTCGTTCACCTCCAGCACCCCCGACCACCCACCCAGCCCCCGAGTGAGCAAAGGGCGGATCCTCCCCGTGAGCGTGACGGTGCCCGTGCCTGTGCCTGTGACGGTGCCCGTGCCTGTGCCTGTGACGGTGCCCGTGTCCGTGCCCGTGACCGTGGCGGTGGCGGGGTCCGTGGCGGGGTCGGCGCCGCCTGCGCTGCGCAGTATCGCGAGCCAGCTCGTCCGCGCCGCCGCCTCTCTGCTCGCCAACCTCGCCGAAGGCTCGAGCCGCACCGGACGGGACCGCCTCTACTTCTGGCCCATCGCCTACGGTTCGGCCCCGGAGGCCGACACCCACCTGCGGCTGCTCGCCGCCCACTCCCCCGACGCCCGCACGCTCGAGGCGGCGCACCTCTCTCGATCGGGTGCGCGCCATGACCTGGCGGCTGCTGCACCCGCGCCGGTGACGGTTGACCGGAGCCGTGCTCGTGCCGGTGTCACCCGGCGGGGAGCGTCACCACCGCCTCGACGCCACCGCCCTCTCTGGGAAGCAGACGGACGGTCCCGCCGTGATCCGCGACGATTCGTTGCACCACCGCCAGGCCGATCCCAGAGCCGCGGCCCTTGGTGGAGTAGAAGGGCTGGAAGAGAAGGTCGGAATCGCCGGCGCCGATTCCAGTTCCCCGATCGGCAACGGTGAGGGTGAGCTCACTCTCGCCGCGAACCAGGGAGACGACCACCTCGCCCCCGTCTGGAGAGGCTTCGGCCGCATTGTCGAAGAGGTTGGCCAGCACCTGTCTGAGCTGCTCCGGATCCGCCAGCACCTTCTCCTCGCCGAGGTGGTCCTCGACGCGAAAGCGCAAGTTGGGGCGCAGGCCGTCGTAAAGGGCGGCCAGTTGCGCCACGAGCTTCCCCAGATGCGTCGGGCGCAATGCGACCGGAGGGAGCTTCGCATAGAGCGCAAAGGCATCCACCATCTCCTGCATGGCCTGGACGTGCTCGACGATGGCTGCACACCCCTGGGGTACGACGGAACCGAGAGACTCGCCGCCCCGCTCTGCATGCCGCGCAATCCGTTCGGCCGCCAGCCGAATGGGTGTGAGAGGGTTCTTGATTTGATGGGCGATGCGCCGCGCCACCTCGCTCCACGCCGCCTGCCGCTGGGCTCGCAGAAGCTGCGTGAGATCCTCCAGCGCCACCACCCAACCCTGTGGTTGGCCCGGATCGCCCAGGGGAAGGACCGCCAGCTCCAGCGCCCGCGCAACTCCCGCCGCCTCCACCGTCACCGAGCCGCGAACCGGGCCGACCGCGGAGCGCAGCGCCTCCACGAGTCTGGCATTGCCCGCCGCCGCCACCTCGTCGAGGGCCAGCCGCCGCGACGCCAACTGCGGCATCCCGAGCAGGGCCGCCGCCGCCGGGTTGCCGATCACCGAAGTGCGCTCGCGGTCGACGGTCAACACCCCGGTGCGTACCCCGCGCAGAACCGTGTCCAGGCGGTGGACGGTGTCTTTCAGAGCGGATTCCTTCTCCTTCAGCCGGCGCACCATGGCGTTGAAGGACTCCACCAGTAGACCCACCTCGTCGTCAGCCGGGAGGGGTACCTCTTCGAGGGTCTCACCTCGCGCCGCGCGCTCGGTCGAGGCGACCAGCGAGAGAAGTGGACCAGTGAATCGCCGCGAAAGGTGAAGTCCAAGCCACACCGCCGCGAACACGACCAGCAGTGCGAAGCCGCCGAAGCCCAGCACCATCGTCGCGGTCATCGCGGTTCGCTGGAGCTTCAGCTGCTCGTACGCAGCACCCGCCGCCGACAGCCGTGCCTGGGCGGCGATCAACTCCGCCGGAAGCGCCTCGCCCACCACCACCACCGAACCGTCCGCCATGGCCTCCCAGGCGCGGACGATCAGCGTGCCCCCGGCGCGCTCACTGCGTTGCCCGCTGCTCGCCAGCGACTGCGGGTCCAACGCCGCCAGGCGGCGGAGTTCCTCGGCGCGGGGATCCTGCAACTCGATGACTGCCGATCCGTTGCGCCACAGGCTAGTGAGGTGATTCCCCAGCAGACCATGCAGCTTCTCCAGGGCGGCGACACGCGCCGCCCGGCTCTCGCCGGCGCGTGCTACCTCTCGCGCCACCGCGGCAGCCGCCCGGCGGGCGCGAGCCTCGGCCTCCGCGCGCAGACCGGTAGCCAAAGCCGTACCCTGCGTCGCCATTTCCTCCACCGGCTCGGAGAACCAGCGCGCCGCTGCGTGCGAGAGCAGCGACGCGGAAAGCAGGAAGACGAGCAGCGTGGGCCCGAAGATAAGGACGAGGTACGACAGCACCAGCTTCGCCCGGAAGCGCGCACCGAAGACGCCGTGATAGCGTTCCAGAGCGAGTTTGGTGAGGTTGCGCAGCAACATGAAGAGCAGGACGGCGATCAGGGTGAGATCGAACCACCACAGGAGAAAGACGAGCAAGCGGTTGGTGAGCTCCTCCGGCGGCAGGTCGCGCAACTTGGCGAAGAGCCAGAAGGCCCCTCCCGCCAGAACCATCAACAACAGGTAGACGGCGACGAGGAAGCGGGTCTGACGGCGGTACCGCTCCCAGGCCCGCTGCCAAGGCCTCACGGAGACTCCGGCACGGCGCGAGTCACCCACTCTGTTGCCACCGTGCTGGGGATGACCAGGAGCTTGTACCTGGTCAGATACTCGGCCCGCACAACCAGCCACAAGGGATCGTGGCGAAGCGGTACTGGGATGGCCGCAGGCGGTGGATGGGTGACCCAGTGAATGGCCTCCTCGAGGGTCGCGGCGTGCCCCGAGGCGAGCACTTCGCCGTCCTGGCGGGCAATCAACGTGAACACCCCGGTCAGGGGATCGCGTTGCGCCTCCACCACCAGTTCGTGGCCGGAAAGACGCTGGTCCCAGAGCCAGCGGCGGTTACGAAAAAGGCGCAGGCGGTAGGTGATGCTGACCGGTGCGCCGCCGGCGAGGGCGCCAGACCACTCCGCGGGGATGTCGCGCTGCACCGCCAGCTGCACCGTGAGTCGGCCCGGAGAACCGGTGAGCGAGACCTCAATGCCGGGAGGCTGCGCATTGGGCAGCGCGGCTGCCAGGAGAAGCGCACACACTACCATGCCGCCTCACTCTACCATGGTGGCGAAGACTCCTCCGCGCGCCGCTTTATCCTCTGACCGGCCGCCGTTTGGGGGGCGGTGCTAGACTGAACTGAGGAGGCGCACGGGCTTGCAGGGCTGGGATGGCGAGATCGAGCGGAAGGCCAAGGAGCTGCTGTACCGCTTCATGGAGGAGCTGGGGGTGGTCAAGGCCGCCCTGTACCTGCTCGACAACGCGGGGCACTTCGAACTCATCGACCAGTACGGCTTCGGCAAGCGAGACGCCATCCAGGTCGAGGTGCGGGCCGGTGACGCGCTCTTCGATTGGGTGCGCCGGCATCGCACGAACCCTTCCTATGTCAACGACCGGCACGAAGACCGCTCGCTCGCCGGCGTCATGGAGGCCGCGACCAGCGCTCGTCTCATGGTCGTTCCCCTCACTCTCGGCGACCGCCTGATCGGCTTCGTGGACGCCCGCGACAAGGCCCGCCGGACTCCCTACGAGCCGGAGGACATACCCCGGGCCCGTGCCATCGCCGCCGCCCTGCAGAATCTGATCGGCGAAAGCGGCATCTTCGGGCGGCCCCAGCGCGCCGCCGGCCCACCTGTACCGCCGGGTCTCGCCGAGGTACCGCTGGAGCCACCGGGCGGGCCGTCCTCAGCGGCGGAGGGGGAGGCTCTCGACAGCCCTCTCATCGCAACGCTGGCCGCGGCCGTGAGACGAGCAACGGCGCTTCCCGGCATCGCTGGACTCGCCTTCGCCGTCACCGACGGACGCACGGTACGCGTGCTGCTTCGCACCAGCGCCCCACTGGATGCGCGCCGGCGCGAAGTCATCGCTGCGCACCAGACTGCGCTGCTGGCGCCTCAGCGGGCGCCCGTTCCTCCGCCTTCCTCCTGGGGTTGGTCGGAGGAAGCCAGCGAGAACAACGAGAGGAGGGCCGACGCCATCCGTTCGACGGTGCTGCTGGCCGGTCCCCCGATGTGGATCCTCTGCTCGGCGCTCGCGCCCGCCAACTCGACGGCGCCGGACGCGGTCCTGGATCTGCTGAGGGGTCAAGCGGCTCTTGCGTTCGAGTTGGTGCGTTACCGGCGCGCCACTCGCAACCTCGCGCGTACCCTGCTCGAGCCGGGAGAGATGAGCTATCCGCGTCTGCGCGCTCACAGCCAGGCGACCTCAGAGCTGGCGCAACGCATGGCGACACGTGTCGGAGTGAGCGCCGCCGAGGAGGAACTCGTCACCGTTGGGGCCTACCTCCACGACGTGGGCTTGCGTGAACTTGATTACGCTCGTCTGCACCGGCTGGAAAACCCCGGCGAAGCGGATCGCCGCATGTTCCGCCGCCATCCCGTGGTGGGGGCGAGGGTGGTGGCTTCTGCCGAGTTTCCCGGCGACCTCGCCGGCACCATCCGCCATCACCACGAGCGCTGGGACGGCAGCGGCTACCCCGACCGCCTCGGCGGGCGGGCCATTCCCTTTGCCAGTCGAATCATCCACCTGGCCGAGGTCTACGACACCCTCACATCGCAATCCTCCTACCGGCGCCCGGTATCCCGGGATGCGGCTCTCTCGACAATTCGCGCCGAGGCGGGCCGTCAGTTCGACCCCGACCTCATTCCGGCACTGGAGGAGGCGAGCGGGGCGTGACGGTGGGTTTTGCTCCGCACCGCGGACACGGTGACGCGTGAAAATCCTGGTTGCCAATCGCCGCGCCCGATTCGAGTACGAGATCCTTGAGCGACTGGTGGCCGGTATCGCGCTCACCGGCAGCGAGGTGAAGTCGGTTCGGGAGGGACGAGTCAACCTTCAGGACGGCTTCGTGCTCTTTGAGCGCGGGGAAGCGTTCCTCATCCACGTCCACATCGCCCCCTACCACCACGCCGGCTACGCCAACCACGACCCGCTGCGCCGGCGAAAACTCCTCCTGCATCGGCGCGAAGCGCACCGCCTCGCCGGCAAGGTTGCCGAGAAGGGCCTGACCGTGCTGCCGCTGGCCATCGGCGTGGAGGGCAACTGGATCAAGATCGAGCTCGCCCTGGGGCGGGGCAAGAAGCTGCACGACAAGCGCGAGACGCTCAAGCAGCGCACCCTCGATCGTGAGGCGGAGGCGGCCGTCAAGGAGCGGCGATGACCCGGCGGCCCCCGGGCGCGGGAGGCGCGCGGTGCTCCTGCTGATCGGCGAGTGTCTGACCATGACCCGGCGCGGCACGGCGGGTGCCGTGGCCGCGGATGGGCCCCGCCTGGCCGACGTGGGGGAGCCCGGCGAGCTCACCGCGCGTTACCCGGGGGCCACGCGAATTCGCGTGCAGTGCATTACTCCCGGGGTTCACGACGCCCACATCCACCCGGTGGCGTGGGGGCGCAGCCTGGCCGAGTTGTCGCTCGCCAGCGTGACGGATCCGCGCGTCGTGGCGGAGCGCGTGACACAGCGCGCCCTCTCCCTTCCCGCCGGCGCGTGGGTGACAGGCGCTGGCTACTTGTTCGACAGCTACCCCTCCTCCGAGCTGCTGGACGAAGCCGCCCCTCACAACCCCGTCTTTCTTCGCAGCCGGGACTTGCACGCCGCCTGGGCGAACCAAGAGGCCCTGCGGGCCGCGAATGTCACCGGCGCGACTCCCGACCCGGCCGGCGGGCGCGTGCTTCATCACCGCGACGGCACTCCGACAGGCTACCTGCTCGAGACCGCCGCGGCGCTGGTGGCGCGCGTCGTGCCGCCGCCCAGCGCTGGCGACCTCAAGCGCGGGCTCGCCGACCTCGCCGGCCGCGGCTACGCCGCCATTCACGCCATGGCGTACGAGGGCGTGGACGCGCTGCCATGGGTCGAGGAGTTGGCCGCCACCGGGCAACTGCCGCTGCGGGTGTGGTGGGCGCTGGGGCGTGGGGAGTGGAGAAACGCCACCGCCGGCTGGCGCGGTGAGGACCTCGAATTGGCCGCGGTGAAGCTCTTCGCCGACGGGGCGCTGGGCAGCCGCACCGCGTGGATGGACGAACCTTACCCCGACGGCAGCCACGGCATGCCGCTGACCCCGATCGCCGAGCTGCGGCGTGAAGGTGAGGTGGCGTTGAAGGCCGGCTTCACTTTGGCGGTGCACGCCATCGGCACCCGCGCCGTGCGCGAGGTGGCGGCCCTCTTGCGTGCCCTGGCGCCCCTCGCCGCGCGCTCCCTGCGCTTGGAACACGCCCAGCACGTGTCATCGGCGGCGCTGGAAGCGCTCGCCGGGTTACCGATCGCGGTGTCCATGCAGCCCATCCACCTGGCGGACGATGCCGCGCTGATCCAGCGCCTCCTCCCGGGGCGCGAGGACGAGGCGTTCCGCTTCCGGGACCTGGCGAGCAGGGGATTGACGCTGGCCTTCGGGTCGGACGCGCCGGTAGCACCGCCCGATGTAGCTCTGGGAATGATCTGCGCCACCAGCCACCCGCTGTGTCCTGGGCAGTCGCTCTCCTGGCAGGAGGGGGTGACCGCGTTTACCCACGGTGCAGCGGCCGCAGCAGGCTGGAACGATTGCGGCGTGCTCGCGCCGGGAGCGCGCGCGGACCTGGCGCTGTGGGAGGATCGGCGGCTGGTGGGAAGGGTGTGGCGCGGTCGACTCGAATGGCTGGGCACCCACACCCGGTCCTCGCCGGCGGTCTCAACGGGGCAGGAATGACCCTGGCGGCGCCGCATCACCTCCACGGCCAGGAATCCAGGTCCACATTCCCCCCGGAGAGAATGATCCCCACCCTCTGGCCCGGCGCCGCCAAGTCTGGCCCCTCCAAGACGGCGGCCAGGGGGACGGCGGCGGATGGCTCGATCACCAGCTTGAGCCTCTCCCAGACAAGCCGCATGGCGCGCACGATGGCCGCCTCGCTGACCGTCACGATCGCCACGCCATGGCGCTGCAGCAGGGCAAACGTCATCTCACCCAACGCGGTGAGCAGCCCGTCGGCCACCGTCCGGGGCTCAACCGACGGGTAGAGCACCCCATCGCGCAGGGAGCGGAAGGCGTCATCCGCGCCCTGCGGCTCGGCAGCAATCACCCTCGTCCCGGGGGAGCAAGCCGCGACGGCCAACGCCGTCCCGGCGGCCAGACCGCCGCCCCCCACCGGCACGACGATGAGGTCCAGCGGGGCGCCATCTTCGAGGAGCTCCAGCGCCGCCGTGCCCTGCCCGGGAATCACCGCCGAGTCGTTGTAGGGGTGGACGACGACCGCGCCGGTGGACGCCACCACCTCTTCGAGCCCGGCCTCCCTGGCCGCCAGCGTGGGCTCGCACCGGAAGATCGTGGCACCGTAGGCGGCGACAGCCCGCTGTTTGACCAACGGCGCGGTGTGCGGCATGACAACGTACGCTGGTACGCCCATCTCACCCGCCGCACAGGCCAGGGCGGCGGCGTGGTTGCCGGAGGAATGTGTCGCCACCCCCCGGCGCAGCGCCTGGCGCGGGAGAGACAGCAGAGCATTCGTGGCGCCCCGAAACTTGAACGCGCCGACGCGTTGCAGGTTCTCGCACTTGCACAGCAACCGGGCGCCTGCCACGGCGTCAAGCGTCCTGCTCCCCATCACCGGCGTTCGATGCACCCGCCCGCGCAGGCGTTTGGCCGCCACAAGAACCTCGGCAGGAGTGGGAAGGTCGCCGGACACGCGGCGAGTGTAGTGTGGAACACCCCCCCTGTGACCACCCCGTGGTAGGCTAGGTCATCGAAGGACCGCGGTGACCGGCACGCACCCCGCTACGCACGGCACCTCGCCAGCCGAAGGCGGCCCCCCGGGGGCTCGTCTGGCCGACCCGACGCGCCGTGCCGCCCGTGTCGCAGGCCTTCGCAGCTTCGACACACCCACGCTGGAGGCGGTGGAGCGCCGGCGCCTGCAACTCTGGCTGCTCCACTTTCTCCTCCTTCTCACCCTGGCCGGCGCGCTGGTGATGGTGCTGTCGTGGCCGGTCGCGACAGAACCGGTTGCGTCGCGCCTCCACCTTTTCCGGTTCGCCCTGATGATCCTTACCGCGCTCTTCTGCGCGTACGCTATCGAGAAGGAGCTGCAGCTGCGCCGGCTCGCCCGCCTGCTCATCGAGGAACGGGTCCTGACCGCCTCGTTGCGCTCTCGGCTCACCGAGGTGGATGCATTGCTGCGGGCGGCGCGCGCCGTCAATACCGTCGTCGAGCTGGAGGAAGTACTCGACACGATCATCGCTTCGGCCATGGAACTGCTGGGTGGGCGGGACGGCTCGATCATGCTGATGCAGGGTGAGAACACCCTGCGGACGGTGTGCGCCCGCGGGGGAGGGGCCGCGCGAGGGGCGATCGTCCACCTCGGCGAGGGCGTCGCCGGGCGGGTCGCCGAAACGCGAGAGGCGGTGCTGGTATCGGGGGTGCTCGATCCGACGCGCTGGGCGCCGGCCACCGAGGGCCCTCCGGCGCCGGGCAGTGGCATCTCCGCGCCCCTCATCCACCGCGACACGCTGCTCGGCGTCATCAACGTCAACGCCCTCGCCACTCGCGCCTTCACGGCGCATGACCTGCGCGCCCTGGCGGTGTTTGCCGAGCAGGCGGCCGGCGCCATCGCCAACGCCCGTCTGTATGAGGAGCAGATGCTGCTGGCCTCGCAGAGTCTCTTCCAGTCGCTGCACGACCCACTCACCCGCCTGCCCAACCGGCTGCTGTTCCTGGACCGCGTGCACCACGCCCTGGCGCGCCGGCAACCTTCCGCCCGCCGGAGACTGGCGCTGCTGTTTCTCGACCTCGATGACTTCAAGCGCATCAACGATTCGCTGGGACATGCCGCCGGCGATGAGGTTCTCGTCGCCTTCGCCGAGCGTCTCCGGCGGTCCGTACGCGCGGCCGACACCGTTGCCCGCTTTGGGGGCGACGAGTTCGCCATCCTGCTGGAGGATTCCGCCGGCCGGCACGAGGTGGCACACACCGCCGAGCGGATCATGGCCGCCCTGGCGGAGCCGTTCACGGTGGCCGGCAGGCAGACCTGGCAGCGCGTCTCGATCGGCGCCGCGGAGTTCGAGGGTGGCGACTCCTGCGCCCAGGAGCTGCTCAGACACGCCGACCTCGCCCTGGGTGCCGCCAAGCGGCAGGGCAAGGGCCGTTTTCTCTTCTACGAACCGGCCATGCTTGCCGAGGCACTCCGCCACCTCGACTTCGAGCACGAACTCAGCGAGGCGGTGGCCTCTGGCCACCTGGCGGTCCACTATCAGCCGATCGTCGAGCTGGCCACCGGCGCGGTCGTGGCCGTCGAAGCTCTGGTGCGCTGGAACGCTCCGGCGCGGGGCCTGCTTGAGGCCGGCGCGTTCCTACATCACGCCGAGCGACTTGGCCTGCTGTCCACGATCGACCGCTGGGTGCTGCCGCAGGTGCTGCGCACCGCCCGCTCCCTGACCGACCACGCGGCTCGCACCCTGGCGCTGCACGTCAACGTCTCGGCGGCGCGGCTCGCCGACGGCGACCTGGCCGAGTCATGTATCCGCCTGCTCAAGGAGCACGGCGTCGCCGCCGACCGGCTGGTTCTGGAACTCACCGAGCGCAACGTCGTCGAGCTCAGCCCCACCCTCGCCGACACTCTCCGACGACTCAAGGAGGCGGGGATTCGCATCGCCCTCGACGACTTCGGCACCGGCTATTCAGCGCTCTCCCACCTCCGCCAGTTCCCGGTCGACGCCATCAAGATCGATCGTACCTTCGTCGAGGGCCTGCGCGCGGACACCGGCGCCGCCGCGCTTGTCTCCAGCATCGTGCGACTCGGTGAGGCGCTGAAGATCGCCGTCATCGCCGAGGGTATCGAGGAGCAACGGCACGTCGAGTCGCTGCTCGAACTGGGGTGCCGCTATGGCCAGGGGTGGTTCCTCACCAATCCCCTCGACCACGACGCACTCGTGGACCTGCTTCTGCGCCGGCGTTGCAAGGGGTACTAGCCGAAGTTGTAGTGCTTGCGCACCGGCGCGCGCACCTCCCACGTGCAGTCGAGGCCGCGCGGGAACGTGACCAGATCACCCTTGCCGATGCGCACGCCTTCGCCCCCCTTTGGGGTCACAACCACGTCCCCTTCCAGGAAGTAGCACACCTCGGGTTGGTCGTAGCTCCATGGAAAGACCGAGATCTCCTTGGTCCAGATCGGCCAGGATCGCACCCCGCGCCTCGTCAGTTCGTCCTCGGGAGCATTGCGCACCACCACGATATCGACCATCACCGCCCTCCTCAACCCGTGTATGCTCGCATGGATTCGAGCGAGGAGAGGCTCGCCATGAAATCGATCACCCGCTATCTCACCCTGAACGTCCCGGAGCGCATGGGGTTTGTCAACATCACCCCGGAGGTGGAGCAGGCGCTGCGCGATTCCGGCGTGCGCGAGGGATTGTGCCTCGTCAACGCCATGCATATCACCGCCAGCGTGTTCATCAACGACAACGAGTCTGGGCTGCACGAAGACTACCGGCACTGGCTGGAACAGCTCGCCCCATTCGACGCCTCGCCGCAACGGTACCGGCACAACCGCACCGGTGAGGACAACGCCGACGCCCACCTCAAGCGCCAGATCATGGGACGCGAGGTGGTCGTGGCGGTCACCGCCGGCCGGTTGGATTTCGGACCCTGGGAGCAGATCTTCTACGGCGAGTTCGATGGGCGCCGCCGCAAACGAGTCCTCGTCAAGATCATCGGCGAATGACCGGGGCCAACTGGGGCTTCGCCTCAAGCTGGCCGGATCGACATCGGCTGAGGAGAGGAAACCTCTCCGGCGCAAGCGCGTAGAAGAACCGATCGGCTGGATTGCCTCCAGCCCGCGGAGAGGACGACGATGCGAAAGGTCTTCCTGGGCGCTGCCGCGGCGCTGATCATAGCGGGCACCGTGGCGGTGGCGCTGCGTGGCCGCGGCGCCGAGTGGAGCACCCTCAACCCTCTGGCCCTCGAGAACTTCCGCGACGGGCTCGAGGCCAGCATGAAGTACTACCACGCTGACGCCCGTCGCTGCTTCGCCAAGGCCGCGGAGGCGGACCCCTCGTTTCTGGTCGCCAAGGCGTTCCTGCTCGACCACCTCGACCCGCGAAGCGACCGGGAGGGTGCTGCAGCGTTGAAGGCGGAACTCGAGGCGGCCAGCATGGAGTCGCTCACGCCAAGAGAGCGCTTCATCGTGGAGCGGGTGCTCGCCGCCGCGAAGCGAGACCATGCGCGTATGCGAACCTCGACCGAGGCGTTCGTCGCCCACGACCCCGACGACCCGTTCGGACTGTTCTTCTCCGGGCAGGATGCGGTGCTCGGCGGTGATCTCGAAACTGCCAAGACGGCCTTCGAGCGTCTGGTCGAGATCGCCCCGAACTGGGTCATGGCCTACAACCATCTGGGCTACATCGCCATGGCTGAAGGCAAGCTGGACGACGCCGAGCGCATGTTCACCACCTACCGGTTCATTGCTCCCGACCAGGCCAACCCCCACGACTCCCTCGGCGAGCTCCTGCTCCTCACCGGCCGCCTCGATGACGCGGAGCGCGAGTTCGAACTTGCGATCCAGGCTCGCCTGGATTTCCAGGCCTCCTACGAGAACCTGATTCGCGTGGAGGCGCTTCGGGGCAACCACGCCGGGGTGGAGGCGGCGCTGTTTCGCGCACGGGAAAGCGGTGCCGTACCTGAGGAGATGCTCACCAGGCTGGGATGCTGGGCCCGGGCATGGCTGGCCGCCCGTGACGGAGACTGGGGCGCGGTGGCCGGGTTGGCAGAGCACGACTGCAACACCGGTCTTCCCTTTGCCCTGGCGCTGCGCGCTGCGCTGTTCACTGGCAGGCACGACATCGAGACGCACACCTTCGAGCGCCTCGCCAAGTACAAGGAAACCGCCGCCGGGGCGCCTGCCGGGAAGGTCGACCTGGACGCCACCGTGCACTATCTGGAGGGGATCCGCGCTGCCTCGGCCGGCGAGTTAGAACGGGCCGCGGAATCGTTCCGTGCTGCCTCCGCGGCCGGGAGCTACTGGGGTTTCGCGCGCGGCTTGCTGAAGCTCTGCGCGCTGTCGTCCGAGGCCAAGGCATGGGAGCAACTCGGGCGCACCGCCGACGCTGCGGCGGCGGTGGCGGCGATGCGGGCGGTCAATCCACTTGCTCACGAGATGCTCGCCAGGGCAACCGATCTTCCATCGCCGCCGCCGACCTCGTGACAAGACGCGCAAGGCCGCGGACCGTGCGGGCGACGTGGTGGACGCATGCGCGCCGAGCCATTCCCCGCCACCGACTCCGGCCTTGAGCTCCTGGCTCACCTGTACGAGACCCTCCACGCCGGCCCGCAGTGGTGCATCACCCAGCCCTGCGGCTTCACATGGTGGGGGCACCGCCTGGCGCAACGGGTGTGGACACAACCTCCCCGCCGCGATGAGGGCGGGTGCGCTCACGTCCACGTCGTCTGCGACCTGCTTCGCGACGTGCCGGACGACCCGGCGGCAGTGGAAGCGCTCAACACGGCGAACCGCTTCGCCTCTCTCTCGTCGGTGGTCTGGGACCGCCAGCGGGGGCGTGTCTCACTGCGCTGCTCTCTCAAGGCGTCCGCGGCGGCCCTGCCCTGGCTCAAGCCGCTGGTTGGCTGGGCGGCCGCCCTGCAGGCATCAGCGGCGTACGTGCGGGCCCACGATCTGGCGGAGATCTTCGCGGCGGTCATCGACGCCAGCGAGCATCCCGGCAGCGGCGCCAGGGAACGTGAGGCAGATGCCTTATCCACGGTGTGGCGCCTTGGCCTGGGCAGCGCCGGCTCCACCCCGTACGGCCGTGCCGAAGGTGCGCAGGCCATGCGCGCCCTGCCTCGCGCCGCCATGACCGGGACACCGACAGAGCTGGAGGTTCAGGCAACCCTCCCCTAGCCCGGCGCGCCGGCCGGGTCCGCCGGGAGCGCCACCGTGGTCATTGCCGGCGACGCGCAACACCTGGCCCTGGGCAAGGGGGCTTCGATCCGGCTGAAGCTGCCGCCGGGCGCCGGAGGCGCCAGCCTCATGGCCAAGGGCAATCAGCCCAACTTACTTGAAGTCGTCATCCTCGCTGTGAAAGGACGATCGCCTGAGCTGGCTGCTGTAGGTGGCGTCGTCATTGCTCTCCAGGGTGTTGGCGAAGCGATCATGGAAGACGCGAAGTCGCACCTCCCAGTGTTCCCCGGCGCCCCGGCGCGCCCGCAGGTAGACGCTTTCCCTGTCCCAGCGGGGCCAGCGCCAAAAGCGAAGGCGTGCCGTCGGGTCGTCGCCGGCGTAGGAAGGCTGGTCCTTCGCGCCTTCCTGGCGAATCACGGTGAGCGCCTGCTCGCTGTCAGCCTCGCTCCGCCCCCCAACCGTCACGGCGGGCACGCCGTCGCTGGCAAAGCAGTGGTGCCGCAGCAGCGGCGTGCCGGCGAGGAGCGTATCGCCCGCGCGGCGGCGGGCGGCAGCGGCCAGCACGCTCCACCGCTTCCCCGCCGCGCCCGCGGACACCGCACCCCAACCACGCTAAGGGCGTCCCACGCCCAACGTGAGCAACCCTTCCAGCGGCGACACCGGCCGCAGATCCAGCAGGTTTACCGTGCCTCCCATGGCATTGGGGCCGTTGGTCAGCGAGCTGACCCTCCGATTGACCACCACGGCGGCTGAACCTACCAGGAGCTGGCGAGCCAGATCGTAAGGTACCGTCATATGGAACGTACGCCGGGACGCCATCCAGGTACACCGGCACCCGCCGCGCATCGAGGCCCCGCAAGGCAAAGCCGGATTCGGCCAGCTCGCCTGCCGGCACAGGCGACACACCCGGGACGAGAGTCAGCGCTTCGGCCAGGTCGCTGGCCCCGGCGGCGGCGGCCTCCCCGGCCGTGACCATGCGCGCCGTCGGGTACTCGGCGAGGTCCAGGGTGCCACCACGTGCACGCTCTCTGCGAGGCGCGGTACTCGCAGCGGAGACTGTGTAATCGGGAGCAGTGGCGGCGCCAGCAGGGAGGCCACCGCCCACAGCTGCCAGAGCACGGGCGCCACGTTCACGCCTCTACCCCTCCCCCCGCCGGCCCGCGCTCCCCCGCTGCGGGGCCCAATCCCGCCGTCAAAGCTCCCGAGGGGCAGCCGTCCACGCACGCCAGGCAGTTGCTGCACCCGTCGAAACGGCGGGCCTGCCGGGGATCGATCCCCCACGAGCAGTGGACGTGACACAGCGGCAACCGCGGGCACAAGCAGCGGCCGGGCGAAAAGCGCACGGCCAGCGTCTTGGGGGTGCGCAGAGCGTTGGCCAGTGCCCCCACCGGGCACAGCGCCCGGCACCACAGCCGCCGTGGACCGGCCACTTCCAGCGCCAGCAGACCGAGCAGCAGCCCGCTGGTGACCGGCGAAAGGACACGCAGGTACACCATTTCCAGGGGAAGAACAGAAATCAGCCGTGGCGTCGAGATGATTGCCGCCAGAGGCACCGCCAGAACGGCACCCACCAGCAACATTGAGGCCAGAGCTGCGCTACGCAACACGCGCACGCGCACCCACGCCCGCTCCTGCCAGGGGCGGGGGCGCAGGCGCTGACGTAGCCGGTCTACGCCTTCGCTGATCAACCCCCAGGGGCACACCCAAGAACAGAACACCGGACCGGCGACCAGCGCCAACCCCACCACCGGCGCCACCCCCAGCAGCAGCACCGCGCTCACCCGCCCACCGGCGAGCACTGCGGCGAGGCCGGCCACCGGCTCGGTGAGGTCGATTGGGCCGATCTTGAGGGAGGCGAGGGTGCCGCACACCTGGCGGTACCCCCGCGCATTGATCCAGGGAAGAATCAGATAGAAGAGGGCGACGAGCACCTGGGAAAAGCGCCGCCAGCGCGTCCACCTGCGGCCCCGGGGAGCGGCGAGGCCTGCTAGAGAGTGGACATCCCGGCTCACGGCAGCACACCTCCCGTGGCGGCGCGCACCACGATGGCGGGCTCGATCGTCGGACAGACTTTCTCACAGATCCCGCACCCCACGCACCCTCGCAAGACAACCGGCCGCAACTCGCCGTTCTGGATGAGCGCCGCCTCGCCCAGCGGGCACGCGTCGACGCAGGTGCGGCAGAGAACTCCTAAGAAGGTGTAGCAGGTGTCTGGGTTGACCTCGGCCAGACCCATGCGCACGGCGTGCTTGTCGGTGATGGGGTCGAGCGCCCCAGAGGGACACACCGGAGGGCAGTCCATGCACAGGTAGCACGGCACCGAGCGAGCCTGCACCATCGGCGTGCCGGCCTCGCTCCCATACTCCCAGCCAGCCGGCACCAGCGACTTGTACGGGCAGGCGGAGACGCAGCGCCCGCAGCGGATGCACAGCGCGGCGAATTCACGCTCTGCTCGGGCCCCCGGCGGGCGCAGCGGGGGTGGCGAGAACAGCGCCCGCAGCCAGCCAAGACGGCTACGCCGCATCGCCTCGCGCACGCCCGGCGGCGCGTTCGGGCAAGGCGGCCAGCCGGTGGCGGTTCGCCGGTCTCATTCCTCGTCTTCGCCCACGAAGGTCGGAAACACCCCCAAGACCATGACGTCGGTGCGCAGCAGCACCTCGGCCCAGCGTTCCAGCTCGGCACCGGTCGCGGCGCTGACCACGGCAGCCAGCCGCCGGTCGCCGTCGCCCCCCTCCACCCTGACCCGGCCGCTGGCCGCCAGGCGCTCAGCCACCTCCGGCGCCTTGCCTGCCTGCGTCTCGATCACCACCCCCGCGACCACCATGCTTTCCTCCCACCGGTCCGGCCAGGCAGACCGAGCCCGCCCCCCCCGGCGGGGGGCGGGCTCAGGCTCGCGCTTCAGGCCTTTTCCAGTTTCACCGCGCACACCTTGAACTCCGGTTGCTTGGAGCCGGGGTCGACGGCATCGATGGTGATCACGTTGCACATGCGGTCGGCATCGTGCATGTGGACGAACACGACGCCCTGTCTGGCGCCGTCGCTGACCTTGGTACGAAAGACCTGCGAGCCCCGCCGGGAAGTGATGCGTACCGGCGCCCCCGTCCGCAGGCCGAGCCTGGTGGCATCGGCGGGGTGGAGCTGGGCCATCGACTCCAGGTTGGTGTTGGCCAGTTCCCGGCAGTTGCGAGTCATCGTCGCCGTGTGCCAGTGCTCGATCTCGCGCCCGGTGGTGAAGAAGTAAGGGTACTCGGCGTCGGGCACCTCTTCCGGGGGCTTCTGCGGCCGCAGCCACACCACCGCCCGCTTGTCGGGCCGCCCGTAGAAGAGGATACGCTCCGGGTGGTCGGCGGGGACGAGCGGGTCATCACCCTTGACGTAGCGCCACCTGGTGCCCGGGTGGCCCGGCGCCGGCAACGGCCACAGCAGCCCGTGGGAGGACCTCAGACTCTCCCTGGTCATGCCGGTGAAATCGTAGGCGGTCCCCTTGCACAGGGTGAGGATCTCCGCCCACGCATCGGCCGGGGTCTTGAAGGGCAGCAGCTTGCCGTGCCCCAGCCGCGCCGCCAGATCGCAGAGAATCGCGAAGTCGGGGCGGGCCTCGCCGGCCGGGGGTATGGCCTGCTCCAGCAGCTGGTAGCGCCGCTCGGCGCAGCCATACACCCCATCCTTCTCGGCCCACAGCGCCGCGGGTAGCACCACGTCGGCCAGCTCCGAGGTGCGGGTGGGGTGGAACGCCTCGCTCACCACCACGAACGAATCGGCCTTCTCCATGGCCTTGCGGTAGCGAGTCACGTTGGGCAGGGACTGCCCGGGGTTGGTGCACATGATGTACAGGCACTTGATGTCGCCGCTCTCCAGGGCGCGGAACATGTCCACCGTGGCCAGACCAGGCTTGGGCTTCAGCGTCCCCTCCGGCACTCCCCACAGCTTCTCCATCTCGGCCCGGTGGCCGTCGTTGGCGATGAGCCGGCCGTAGGGCAGCAGGTGGGACAGCGCCCCGCCATCGCGTACGCCGCCGCAGGCGTTGGGCTGCCCCGTCAAGGAGAAGGGGGTGTTTCCGGGGGTGCCGATCTTGCCGGTGATGAGGTGCAGATTGTGCACCAGGTTGTTCGCCCACACGCCCTTGGTGCGCTGATTCAAACCCATGGTCCACATGGACATGGCGGCCTTGCCGCGCTCGCCGAACCAGCGCGCCGCGGTGATGACCTCCTCAGCCGTACAGGAGGCGATACTCGCCGCCTTCTCCGGCGTGTAGTCGGCAAGGAACGCCTTGTAGTCCTCCCAGCTCTTGTTGACCTCGGCGCCCTCACCGAACGCCAGGTGCTTGGCGATGAACCCCTCG
This sequence comes from Acidobacteriota bacterium, assembly GCA_037444085.1. Lineage (GTDB taxonomy): Bacteria > Acidobacteriota > Thermoanaerobaculia > Thermoanaerobaculales > Thermoanaerobaculaceae > CALEVZ01. The sequence continues at coordinate 29,974 of JBBINC010000009.1, forward strand.
TCCACCAGGCCTTCCTTGAGCAGGACGTGGGCCATGGCGTTGAGAATGGCGAGGTCGTTGCCCGGAGTGAAGGAGATGTGCAGGTCGGCGATGCGCGAGGTCGGGGTGCGACGCGGGTCGATGACGATGACCCTGACGTCGCGCTTGGCCTCCTTGCGGCGCACGACGCGCTGGAACACGATGGGATGCGCCTCGGCGGTGTTGCTGCCGATGAGCAGGAAGACATCGGCGTGGTCGATGTCCTCATAGCACCCCATGGGCTCGTCCTTGCCGAAGGTGGTGACGTAGCCGCCTACCGCGGAGGCCATGCACAGACGCGGGTTGCCCTCCACGTTGTTGGTGCGGATGCCGGCCTTGAACAACTTGTTGGCGCAGTAGGTCTCCTCGGTGAGCCCCTGCCCCGAACCGTAAAAGGCGACGCTGTCGGGGCCGTACTTCTCGATGCTCTCCCGGAAGCGCGCGGCAACCAGGGACATGGCCTCGTCCCAGGAGGTTCGCACGAGCTTGCCGTCCTTGCGCACCCAGGGGTGCAGGCAGCGATCGGAGGCGTAGAGGATCTGGGGCAGCAGGAACCCTTTCAGGCAGAGAAAACCGTCGTTGTGGTTGTCCTTGTCCCCGCGCACGGCGAACACCTTGCCGTCGCGTACGCCGATGAACAAGCCGCAGCCCGTGCCGCAGTAGCGACAAACGCTCTTCACCCACGTCTCGCCGCCGCGGCCGGTGGCAGCCAGGGCCTGACGCACCCCCGGCAGGCCACCCAGACCTGCGACCGCCGAGGCCGCCGCCGTGGCCTCCAGAAAGCTCCGACGCGAAATGGTCGTCATTGCGCACCTCCAGCACCGGCCCCAAGGAGTCGATGGGGCGACAGCAGGTGGGGCGGGTGGCACGAGAAGCAGTCCTTGCCCGCCAGCGCGGGGTGACCCAGCGAGGCCACCTGCTCGGCGTGGCACCCGATACACCGCTCCGCCGGGGCCCTCAGCACGAAGTCCGCCCCCACGGAACCGTGGCAGACGAAGCACTTGACGTTGTTCATCCCGTGTTTGCCGGCGAGCCACTCCGTCACCACCTGCGGCGTGGCATCGGTGTGGCAGGCGTCGCAGGCTTCAACTCGGTCCACCTCGGGATGGGCGGGCCTGGTCGCCGCCTTGCCGGTCTTGCCGGTCTTGCCGGGAGGCCCGGCAAGTGCCACTCCGACCAGAGCAACCGCGGGCACCAGGAGCAACGCGAATAATCTCCTCATCTCTCTGACCTCTCTTCTCCAGCCGCCCGCCTGCGCGGCGGCGGGTTCCCTACATCAACTTCAGACCGCCGAAGTTGAAGCGCAAGGTGGTCCGCACCTCCCAGGCATCCTTGGAATAGGTGTTGGTGCCGTTGATCAGATAGCCGGCCGCATCGCCCGGGTAGAAGATGCCGCCCCGCAGCGTCCACATGAGGTTCTTCATGACGTTCCAGTCCAGCTTGACGTCGATCTCCTTGCCCAGATCCCGGGAGCTTGAGGCGCCGAACTCGCCGGGGTCGATGGCGCCGTTGCCGTTGACGTCCGCCCAGGGCCGCAGCGCCTCAGTGGCGCGCACCAGCGTGCCGGCGACCATGACCTTCCACTCCGCCCCCAAGGGGAAGGTGGCGTTGAGCTGAAAGAGGGTGGTGTTCTCGAACTCGCGGTAACCCCGGGAGGCGGGAGAGCCCAGACCCTGGGGAGTGATCCCCTGCTCGTCGGGCATGATGGAGTCCTCCCAGATCTCGGTGACGTAGAAGAACCCGTTGGTGCGGATCTTGTTGATGTTGCCCTTGCCGGCCATGGGGTCGTCATCGCCTGAACCGAGTCCAAACACCGCTCCCACGGTCGCCTTGCCGGCCGGGATCTTGGCGTCCAGATAGAGGTTGTAGCCGCGCAGGTCACCGTTGTTGACGTCCAGCAGCTGCGCCGGGCCGGAGTTGGCGTTGGCGATGTCGTCCTTGCCGGTGAGGAGATCCACCTCGCCTTTCAACGCAACCTTTCCTGCCTTGCCGTCCCACGCCAACCCCAGCACCGCCGCCTGGGTGACGTTGGGGCGGAAGCGGGCGTTGAAGTATTGCAGCTCGTTGGGCAGATAGCTGCGCCCGTCCGCGATGCCGCCGTCCTTGAAGTAGACGAGAAAGGGGTTGACGGTGAAGCCGCCCACCTTGCCCTTGAGGTCGAGATAGAAAAGGTTGGCGTCGCGCCCGTCGGGGTTGCCGTTGAAGTTGCGGTCGGTGAGCCCGTCGGTGCCCTCGAACATCTTGGTCCAGTCGAAGACCGCCGTCCACGCCCCGAAGGCCCTCTGCACCTGGATGCCGTCGCCGTCCTGATCGAGCACCAGCCGATTCCCCAGGTCGTTGCGCATGCGCCCCAGGCGCACTGCCGTCCCGCGCAGCTGCGGGGCGGTGAACTCGACAAAGGCGGTGTCCACGTGAATCAGGAAGTGAGTGTCCTTGTTGTTGAACAGGTTGGAGAAACCGGGCCGGAAGGTGTCCCGGTACTCGTTGTCGACACCCCAGATCCCCTGCGCCACATCGATGGAGAGCACCCCTTTGAGGTGCGGACCGTAGGAGAGCACCGGCGTGAAGCGAAAGAGTTGGATCATGTACTCGTCCTTGTCCGAAACCGGCCCGGCGGGGTTGCGGCCCAAGAAGAAGTTGTTCTGCGAGAGGCCATTGAATTCGTAGAAACCCGACAGTTGTAGCTGCAGCTTGGGTTCTTCCGGTTTGGCCGCCTCCTGGGCCAGCAGCGGCGCCGCAGCCAGCAGCCCCAGACTTGCGATGAGAACCAGACGTTTCACTGTCCCAACCTCCTTCTTCTACGCGCCTGCGCGCAATCCCGAAACACCGTACACAGACCTCCCAGCCGTTCGTGAACTTGGCCTCATGGACCTATTGAACTCTCTGGCCGTAGCGCTCTTCGTAGAAAGCGATCATCCGCTTGAGATCCTCCGGGGACATCCCCTTCTTCCACTGGTGCCCCTCGTGGGCCAGAGCCACTTCGCTCACCCCGGGCAGAAGCTTCTCCGCCTCGGGCAAGAACTTGGCGTAGAAGTGCTTGGCCACTTCGTAGAAGCCGTGCCACTGGGTGTAGTCGGGGCCCATCATGGAGGCTCCGTGGCGAGCCCGCCGCCCCTCGTGGTGCCAGAGCTCATAGAACGTCCACTCGATGGCGTCGTCAAACGGCGTCGGGGTCACCTTTCCGGCGGCCTTGAGCCTCTCCATGACGTCGTTGGCCGGGCCGGCGAACTTCGTGTTGTAGTGCTCCACCGCATCGTCGAACATCTGCATGTAGTTGGTGACCCAGTTGGCGCCGTGGCACTCCAGGCACACCTTGACCATCGCCTCGCGCTTGACCTCCCAGTTTTCCAGCCGTTTGGAGAAGAGCGGCCGCAGCGTCCAGGAGATGCGCGCGCCCACGTCGTGGGTGGACTTCTGCGTCGTCGTCGCCGCCGTGTGGCAGGTGGCGCAGGTGGGGGCGGCGGTATACGTCTTCCCCACAATCCACTCGTCGGCGTCGAGGCGCATCTCGTCACGGTGCGCGACGAACATGATGCCGTGCTTGGATTCCTCGTAGATTTCGATTTGCGGATGGTCCGGGCCCATGTGACAGCGGCCGCAGGTGCGCGGCTCGCGCGCCTGCGCCTTGGAAAAGTCGTGGCGCGTATGGCAGGCGGTGCAGGTGCCCAGGGAACCGTCGGGGTTGACGCGCCCGATGCCGGTGTTTGGCCATCCCCCCGGGAGCGGCAGCCCTTTCTCGTCCAGCTTCACCACCGATCCGTGGCACTGCTTGCACCCCAAATTGGCCGCCTGCGCGCCTTCCACCACCTCACCGAGGAAGTTGTCCAGGGAGCCGACGAACTGCGCCGCCTTGGCGTGGTGGGAGGCGGTGAATTCGTTGAACTCCTTTTCGTGGCAGCTCTGGCAGTCCTTCGGGGAGGGAACGGTGGCCACCAGGTACCCCTCGTGCCGCCACAGGTCCGGATCGCCCTCCTGAGCCTGGTGGCAGGCCATGCAGCCGATCCCCTTTTCGGCGTGCCGTGACTGCTCCCATTGCCGGTTCCACACCACCGCCGCGTGCTTCTGGTCGTGGCAGTCAATGCACGCCCTGGTGGCCGCATCGGCGTAAGCGCGCGACGCCTTTTCGGGCCGCGCCCGGTCGCGCTCGATCAGTCCAACGATGACCACGGCGGCAATGAAGGCGACGGCGAACAGCGCCACGATGAGCTTCTTGAATTCCAGCGACATGAACCCCTCCCCTGCCCCGCGCCAAGACACCGCGGGCTTCACGACAGCGCCTCCCAGATCATCATTGCCAGCACAAGGGCCAACGACACACCCCCGACCGCCAAGGCCGTCTCCGAACGCGGCCGGCGCACCCGCCAGGCCGCCTCGAAAAACGGCCAGAACACCAGCACCACCCCGGCTACCAGCGTCCCCGCCATCCCCAGCCAGAGCGGCGCCAGCTTCAACCAGCGGAAGAGCGGGAAGAAGTACCACTCGGGCTTGATGTGCAGGGGCGTTTCCTCGGGGTTGGCGGGGGGACCCAGGTGGGCCGGGAAGACCACCGCCAGCATAGTCACCACGGTGATGAGGAACAGCCCGACCACCAGCTCGGTGGTGACGTGGTCGGGAAAGAACGCGAAGAAGCGGTTGGGGTCGAAGCGGCGCTTGCCCTCCCGATCCTCCTCGACGGTAAGCGGCGTCGCCTGCACTTCCTCGGGCGCGTCGAGCTCCATGACGCCGTGAATACGCAGCAGGAAGATGTGCAGGCCGAGCAGAACGGCGAACAGCGTTGGCATTGCGCCGACATGGAAGACGAAGAAGCGGGTCAGCGTGGTGGGGTTGACCTCGGCGCCGCCGCGTAACAGGTCGGCCATCCAGGCGCCGACGAGGGGGGTCTGGCCGGCGATGTTGGTACCCACGGTCGCGGCCCAGTAGGAGAGCTGGTCATAGACCAGCGCGTAACCGGTAAACGCGAACCCCAGGGTAGCAAAAAGGAGGCCCACTCCCACGACCCAGTTGAGCTCCCGGGGCTTTCGGTAGGCGCCGGTGAAGAAGACGCGGATCATGTGTAACCCCACCGCCACCACCATGAGGTTGGCGGCCCAGTGGTGCATGGAGCGGATCCACCAGCCAAAGGGCACCTCCTCGCTGATCATCTTCACCGAGGCGTGCGCCTCCTCCGGGGAAGGACGATAGTAGAAGGTGAGGAGGATGCCGGTCACCACCTGGATGGCGAAGAGCAGCATGGGCGTGCCACCCAGGCAGTACCACCACGACTTCATGTGGTGCGGGATCGGTTCCTTGGAGAGCTCCTCGAAGACCTCGATGTTGACCGGGACCCGCTCGCGCAAGAAGCGCACCCAGGCGGGCAGCTGCGGCTGCGCTACCGCCATCGCCTCACACCTCCTTCGCCGGCACGGAGACGTACACCGCGTCGCGGTCCAGACGCACCGGGTAGGAGGGAAGCGGCGCCGGCGGCGGCCCGGCGATCACCGCTCCAGCCGTGTCGAAGCGACCCATGTGGCATGGGCAGAGGAAGTTTTCTTCCTGCTGGTCCCACTGCACTCGACACCCCAGGTGGGTGCAGACGACCGAGAATGCGCGCACGTCGCGCTCGCCCAGGCGGACCACGATGACGTCGTTGCCCAGCACCCCGCGGAATTCCCGGCTCGAGCCTACCGGCATGGCGCCGAGCCGCGCCAGCATCACCTCGCGGGTGGTAGCCGCGGCCCTGGGCACCAGGTAGGCGAGGACGTACCGCGCCGCCAGGGCCACCCCGGGAACCACGGTCAGCGCCACCGCCAGGTTGGCCAGTACGTCGCGCCGGCGCGAGGGCCTGCTCCAGTCCATACCCCCTCCTCGATGACAGCGGAAGCATACTCTGTGCCATCCGTGTAGGTAGCGTCAAGCAGATGTCAGAGAAGGATTTGCATTCTGCCAGCAGCGATCGTCTCGGCGCCGAGGTTCGGCGCAGTGGTGCCGACACAACCCCGGTACGAGCTACAAGTGATTTCGAAAGAATGGCTTCTCGTTGCGCGGAGATCGGCACTGTGATGCCGAATCACAAGCGCCGGTCGTCTCCGCCCATACCATACTTGCGCAGCAGGTTGTAGAGTTGCCGCGGGGAGATGCCGGTGAGCCGCGACGCCGCACCCAGGTGCCCGTCGCACAACGCCAGCGCACGCGACAGGTAGTCGCGCTCGAACGCCTCCAGCAGGCGCCGCTTCTCGGCGTGAAACGGCGCCATCGCCCCGGCCGCCACCCCCTCGCGCGGCAGCCTCACGACACCATCCCGCGACAGCACCACCAGCCGCTCCAGCGTGTTCTCCAGCTCCCGCACGTTGCCGGGCCACGGCTGCGCCGACAACCACTCCATCACCTCCGCCGGCAGCTCGCGGATCGGACGGCCGTGGCGAATGGCCAACCTTGGAAGAAGGTGGCGCACCAGCGCGGCAACGTCCTGCCGCCGCTCGCGCAGGGGAGGGATGGTAATCGGCACCACGTGCAAGCGGAAGAACAGGTCGGCGCGAAATCGTCCGGCCTCCATCTCCGCCTTGAGGTTGTGGTGGGTGGCAGCCAGCAGCCGCAGATCGATGGGCCGGGGCGCATCGCTCCCCAGCGGCGTCACGGCGCGTTCCTCCAGCACCCGCAGGAGCTTGGGCTGCAGCCCGAGGGGGAGATCGCCGATCTCATCGAGAAAGAGCGTGCCGCCGTCGGCGGTGACGAACTTCCCGTCGCGCCGCCCCTCGGCGCCGGTGAACGCGCCGCGCACGTAGCCAAAAAGCTCCGCTTCGAGCAGCGTCTCCGGTATCGCCGCGCAGTTGACCGCCACGAACGGCCCCTTGGCGCGAGGCGACGCAGCGTGAATGGCCCGCGCCACCAGCTCCTTGCCGCAGCCGGTCTCGCCCTGGAGCAGCACCGTCGCCGCCGTCGGCGCCACGTCGGCGATCAGCTCGCGGATCCGCTCCATCGCCGGAGAGTCACCGATCAGTTGGGCGGCACCGCCGGCCAGCCGCGCCCGTCTCGCCTCCCGGCGCAGATCATGAAGCTCCACAGCTCGCCGCAGCACCAACTCCAGCTCCTCGAAGTCCAGCGGCTTCGGCAGATAGGTGAACGCCCCCAGCTTCATGGCCTGCACCGCCAGGCGCTCGTCTCCGTGGCCGGTGACCAGGATGACCGGAAGGTCGGGGGTGCGGCGCTGCAGGTAACGCAGCAGCTCCATCCCGGACAGCCCGCCGGGCAAGAGGTGATCCACCAACACCACATCCGGCCGGAACTCCTCAAGGCACGCCAGCGCCGCCGCTCCCTCTCCCACCCCCCGCAGGGCGAAGCCCTTTCTCTCCAGCGCCCTGGCCGTCACCTTCACGGCCGCCGGTTCGTCCTCGACAAGCAGCACTCTGCGAGGCTCGCCGTTCATCGCGACAGCAGCCGGGCGGTGACCCGTGCCCCCCTCACCGGCAAGTTCTCCACCGCCATGGTGCCGCCGTGGAGCGCGCAGATCTCCCGCATGATCACCAGCCCCAAGCCAGTGCCGTCGGGGCGGGTGGTGACGAACGGCTCGAACACGTGGTCCATCACCTCGGGCGAGAACCCGGGGCCGTCGTCCTCCACCTCGATGACCAGCCACTCGCCCTCCGCCCGGGTGTCGAGCCGAGCCGCCACCCGCACGGTGCCCCGCCCCCCGGTGGCGTGCGCGGCGTTGTCGAGCGCGTTGGCGAGCAGTCGCTCCACCAGATGAGCGTCCACCAGCACCGTCCCCAGGTCGGATGGCAGGTTCAGGCGCAGGCGCAGGCGGCCGCCGAACGACTGGCGCGCGGCTTCCGCCGCCCGGTGGATCAGTTCCGCGGCGTCCACCGGCTTTAGAGAGGGGGCGAGCGGGCGGACGAGTTCCCGCAGCCGGTCCACCAGATTCGACAATCGCTGGCTCTGCTCGTCGATGAGCGCGAGCATTTCCGCCGTCTCGCCGTCCGGGCAGGAGGCGCGCAGGTTGTGCACGGCGCCGCCGATGACATTGAGCGGGTTCTTCACGTCGTGCGCCAGCCGCGCCGCCATCCGGCCCAGCCCGGAGAGCCGCTCCTGGTGCAGCACGCGGCGCTGCAGCTCCTTCTGCCGGCTGATGTCGTGCGCCATCCAGGCGACGCCACGGAACCGGCCCTCCCGGTCGGTGACCCGGGAATAGGAGATCTCCCAGCGGCTGCGCCGCTCCACGACGATGGGGTGGGGGGCAGCGGGGTCCTGCTCGGCGAGGTCGGTGAGAACGCGTTGCAGCGCCTGCCGGGTGCGCGCCGGGTGGCAGCTCTCCACCGTGCCGCCGAGACGCTCGCCCACCTCGCGGATGGCGTCCGCCACCGGGTTGCAGTAGACGATACGGCCGCTCTCGTCGACGACGATGAGCCCTGCCGGCAGGCACTCCAGGACATCGCCCAGGAGCTCGACGGGCAACCCCTCGCGAGTGCGATTGCTGTCAGCGCTCACCCCGCCACTTTACTGCCTTCGCGCCCACTTGCAAAAAATGTGACCCTCGGCGACGCCGGCCTGAACCTCGGCTACCCGCCACCTCAAGAGCGCTTGAGCGCGGGCACATCGGCCCCGGCCACGGGGTTGGGCTCGCCGATCCGACCGCCTGGCGGCAGCCCCCGGCCGGTCACCAGGTAGGTGGCGAAGCTCGCGAGCCAGTGCCCCCCCTCATAGTGCTCGCCGGTGACCGAGGCCAGGCCGTCGGCGCGGTGCACGGCGGCGGCGGCGAGCAGGGCGGGCAGGCGAGGATCGCCGGCGGGCAGGCCAGCGGCGATTCCCTCCAGCATCCAGGCGCGGGACAGATTCAACCCATCGAGGTGGGCGAGCTTGCCGTCGGTGGGGTCGGTGACCACGGCCACCGGCAACCAGTCAGCTCCGCCGTCGAGGGGAAGCCCCGGCAGAAAGCCGCCCAGCCAGGCGCCAAAGCGCGCCGGCGGCATGAACCGCCGCGCCAGGTCGGCCACCGCCAGGCACGGCGACAGGAAGTCCTGTCCTGACGGCTCGTAGGCCAGCAGCGGACAGTTGCGGTCGTGGAAGTGGAAGGCGTGGCCGCGGGCGCGCACCAGTGCCTCCAGTTCCTCGTCCTTGGCGACCCGGGCGAAATCGACGATGAGGCCGAAGGCGAAGGCGGTCTGGGAGTGCTCGCCGGTCCGGATGGGGTGGGAGAGCTTGGGCAGCCACGCCTTCAGCCGCGCCACCACCAACTGTTCGAGCGGGCGCAGCGCCGCGGCCCAGCTCTGCGCCTCCCCGTCCTGCCACTCCCGCAGCTCGGCGGCGAGTTGCAGCAGCCACGCCATGCCGTAGGGGCGCTCGAAGCTCTCGCGCCCCTTGCGCTCCAGATAGCGAACCTCACCGGCGACGTTGGCGGGCGTCAGACTCTTCGCCAGCGCCGCCCGGGCCGGGGCGGCCAGCGCCGCGCCAGGGTAGAGGCGCGCCAGGCGGGCCAGCATCCAGTGCCCGTGCACCGCCGAGTGCCAGTCGAAGCAGCCAAAGAACACCGGCGTGAGCTGCCGCGGCGGCAGCACGTCGGCGTCGCCGTCGAGCACGTGGGCGATCTTGTTGGGGTACTCCTGATGCACGCACGCCAGCGCCAGCGAGCCGAGCCGCGTGATCGTGGCCTCGTCCAGTCCGCCCGCCGGTTGCGCCGCCGCCGGCAACGCCGCGCCGAAGAACGCTCCTGCCAGTGCCAGTCGTCGAATCATCGCTTGCCTCCAGTCATCACCACCGGGCCCGCAGGTACTGCACCGGCCATGGTCCCTCCGCCCCCAGCTCGCGCGCCGCGCGCAGCGGCCAGGTGGGCTCACGCAGGGACTGACGTCCGAGCAGCACCACGTCGGCGCGGCCCTCGCGTACGATTGCCTCGGCCTGCGACGGCTCGGTGATCAGGCCCACCGCGCCGGTGGCCACGGCCGCTTCGCGCCGCACCCGCTCGGCGAACGGCACCTGATACCCCGGAGCGGCCGGGATGGCCACTCGCGGCAGCAGCCCCCCGGAGGAGCAGTCCACCAGGTCCACCCCGAGTGGCGCGAGCTTGCCGGCCAACGCCACCGTGTCGTCGATTCCCCACCCCCCCTCCACCCAGTCGCTGGCCGACATCCGCACCCACAGTGGCAGCCCGGCGGGCCACTCGCTCCGCACGGCGGTGACCACCTCACTGAGCAGGCGAGCGCGCCCCGCCCCGTCGCCTCCCCACCCGTCGCCGCGCCGGTTGGTAAGCGGCGACAGGAAAGAGTGCAGCAGGTACCCGTGCGCCGCATGGATCTCAACGACCTGGAAGCCGGCCAGTCGGGCCCGCCGTGCCGCCGCCGCGAAGGCCTCGACGATCCGCTCGATGTCGCCCGCAGTCAGGGCGTGCGGCGCCGGATGGCCGTCGTCGAAGGGTTGATCGGTGGGCCCGACCACTTCCCACCCCCCCTGTGCCGGCGCCAGCGGCCCGCCTCCCTCCCACGGAACGGCGCTGGACGCCTTGCGGCCGGCGTGCGCCAGCTGGACTCCCGGCACCGCCCCCTGGGCGCGGATGAACGCCGTCAGGCGGGCCAGGCCCGCGACGTGTGCGTCATCCCAGATCCCCAGGTCGGCGGGGGAGATGCGCCCCTCGGGAGCGACCGCGCAGGCCTCGCTGAGCACCAATCCGGCGCCACCTCCGGCGCGCGCCCCCAGGTGCACCAGATGCCAGTCCGTGGCATGACCCTCGCGCGCCGAGTACTGGCACATCGGCGACAGGGCGATGCGGTTGCGCAGGGTGACGCCGCGCAGTGTCAACGGCGAGAAGAGCACCGACTCCACGAACTCCTCCTCTCTACTCGACCAGATACCGCCACGCCCAGGCGGCCAGCAGGTGGCCCACCCAGCGGGCGTCACGCTCGTCGGCCATCAACAGGTGATCGGCCCGGTCCAGTGAGATGAGGCTCCTCGGTTGCCTGGCCGCGGCCACGATGCGCTCCGCCTCGGCCATCGCCACCGTGCGGTCGGCGGGCGAGTGCAGCACCAGCAGCGGCTTGCCCAGGGCGGCGATACGCTCCGGCAGCGGGTGACGGTCGAGATCGTCGATCAGTTCGCGGCGGATGCGATGGCGCCGCCCGCCCAGGGTGATCTCCGCCTCCGCCTCCCGGGCCAGTTGTGGCACCGCCACCAGCAGCTTCTCCTTGAAGTGGGAAGTTTCCCCCGGGGCGGCGATGGTGGCCACGGCGCGCACCTCGGCGAATTCGCCCGCCGCCGCCAGCACCGCCGCGCCGCCCAGGCTGTGCCCCACCAGCAGCCCGGGCGGCCGGCCGGCGGCGATCATGTAGCGGATCGCCGCCCGCAAGTCCTCGAGGTTGGAGGAGAACGTCGTCGCCGAGAAGTCGCCGGCGCTGTCTCCGACGCCGGTAAAGTCGAAGCGCAGCACCCCGATGCCGTGCTCGGCGAGGGTGCGGCAGATCCAGCCGGCGGCGCGCAGATCCTTGCCGCAGGTGAAGCAGTGGGCGAACAGCCCGTGTCCCAGCGCCTCCCCGTCGGGCAGGTCCAGCCGCGCCGCCAGTTCGTCGCCGAAGCCGCCACGAAACCGTACGTGCTCGCTGGGCATGATGGTCGCCGCCTCCCTCCCGCCAGCCCGCCTGGCCGCTGACTATGGTAGCCAAGTCGTGCCGACCTCGTCCTGCCAAGAAACCGGTCCGCTTCCTCGCCACCCTCACCCCCTCCTCACCCCACGATCGCGCCTCCTCACCCTCTCACCAGACCCCGATCGGGCCAGCGTGCAGGTCCACCCGCCCGCACCACTTTCGCGGCTGACAAGGTATCTTCCCCCAAGCGATGACCGACCCCGGCATCCTTCGCCACCTGCGCCGCACCCTGGAGCTGGTCCAGGCCGGCGACACCGCCCAGGCGCTGGCCGTGCTCGACGCCACCATCGCCGCCTGCGCGGCGACCGCCGCGGGCGCGCCGCCCCTCCCCGACGGGGTGCTGCCGTGGCTGCACCTGGCGCGCACCTCCCTGCAGGGCTTTGACCGCGCCGTGCCCCCGTTCCTCGCCCTGCAGACCGCCATCGTCCTGCTGGAAGTGTGACCCCCCGGGGCCCTTCCCCGCCGCCGCGGGGAAGGGGCATAATGGATGGTTCCGCGGCGTTGGCCGCGGGGGAGGAGCATGCGCGAGGTCATTTCCATCCGCGGCGCCAGGGAGCACAACCTGAAGAACCTGGACCTGGACATCCCCCGCAACCGGCTGGTGGTGATCACCGGCGTGTCGGGCTCGGGCAAGTCCACCCTCGCCTTCGACACCCTCTTCGCCGAGGGGCAGCGCCGCTACGTCGAATCGCTGTCCGCCTACGCGCGCCAGTTCCTGGAGCAGATGGACAAGCCCGACGTGGACCTCATCGAAGGGCTGTCCCCCGCCATCTCCATCGAGCAGAAGACCACCTCGAAAAACCCCCGCTCCACCGTCGCCACGGTCACCGAGATCTACGACTACCTGCGCCTGCTCTTCGCCTCCATCGGCCAACCCACCTGCCCCGACTGCCACCTGCCCATCCAGGGCCAGACGGTGCAGCAGATGGCCGACCGCATCCTCGCCCTGCCCGCTGGCACCCGCTTCATGCTGCTGGGCCCGCTGGCCGCCGGCAAGAAGGGGGAGCACCGCAAGCTGTTCGAGCAGATGGTCCGCGACGGGTTCGTGCGCGCCCGGGTGAACGGCGAGTTGGTGGACGCCGCCTCGCCCCCCGAGCTGGACAAGAAGAAGAAGCACACCATCGAGGTGGTGGTGGACCGCCTGGAGGTGCGCGAGGACCTGGGCAACCGCCTGGTGGACTCCCTGGAGACCGCCCTCAAGGTGGGTGACGGCATGGTGCGGGTCGCTCCGCGCCAGGGCGAGGAGTTCCTGCTTTCCTCCCGCCACGCCTGCCCGTCGTGCGGCTTCACCCTGCCGGAGATGTCGCCGCGCCTGTTTTCCTTCAACTCGCCGCAGGGCGCCTGCCCCGAGTGCACCGGCCTCGGTCTGGTGCAGGAGATCGATCCGGACAAGATGGTCCTCGATGCCGACCGATCCATCGCCGCCGGGGCGCTGGCCGGCGTGCAGGAGGGGCGTTCGTCATTCCGCTTCAGGCAGTTGCAGGTACTCGCCGAGGCGATGGGGTTCTCGCTGCGCCGGCCGTGGCGCACGCTCCCCGAGGCGGCGCGGCGCGCCGTGCTGTTCGGCACCGACGGGGAGTTGCACTTCGCCTTCGTCGGCGAGCGCTCCCGCTGGGAGTACCGCGGCCGCTTCGAAGGGCTGGTGCGTAACCTGGAGCGCCGCTACCGCGAGACGTCCTCCCCCGAGATGCGCGCCGAGATCGAGCGCTACATGTCCATGCGCCCCTGCCCCTCCTGCCGCGGCCGCCGGCTGCGGCGCGAGGCGCTGGGGGTGCTGGTGCACGGCCGGGCCATCGATCAACTCGTCACCCTGTCCGTCAAGGAGGCGCTGGCCTGGTTCGCCTCCCTCTCCCTCACCCCACGGGAGCAGCACATCGCCGCCAAGATCCTCAAGGAAGTCCACGACCGCCTGGGCTTTCTCGCCTCGGTCGGCCTCGACTACTTGACCCTGGACCGCACCTCCGGCACCCTCTCGGGCGGCGAGGCGCAGCGCATCCGTCTGGCCACCCAGATCGGCTCCAAGCTCATGGGGGTCCTCTACGTCCTCGACGAGCCGTCGATCGGCCTGCACCAGCGCGACAACCGCAAGCTGCTGGACACCTTGAAGGGGATGCGCGATCTCGGCAACACCGTGCTGGTCGTCGAACACGACGAGGAGACGATGCGCGAGGCCGACTGGCTCATCGACCTCGGCCCCGGCGCCGGCGTACACGGCGGCGAGGTGGTGGCCGAGGGGACGCCCGAACGCATCCCCACCTTCCCCCGCTCCTTGACCGGCCGCTACATGACCGGGGAGCTGTCCATCCCCGTGCCGGCCAGCCGCCGCCGCGGCAACGGCAAGACCCTCGTGGTGCGCGGGGCGAAGGCGAACAACCTGAAGAACCTCGACGTGGCGTTCCCGCTGGGCGCCTTCACCTGCGTCACCGGCGTCTCAGGCTCGGGCAAGTCCACCCTGGTCAACGAGGTGCTCTACAAGGGCGTGGCCCGCGCCCTCTACCGCGCCCTGGAACGCCCCGGCGAGCACGACGCCCTCGAGGGGGTGGCCTACCTCGACAAGGTGGTGGACATCGACCAGTCGCCCATCGGCCGCACCCCGCGGTCGAATCCGGCCACCTACACCAAGGTGTTCGACCCCATCCGCGAACTGTTCTCCCTCACCCCCGAGGCACGCACCCGCGGCTACCTGCCGGGGCGCTTCTCCTTCAACGTCAGGGGCGGGCGCTGCGAGGCCTGCTCCGGTGACGGGCAGATCAAGATCGAGATGCACTTCCTGCCTGACGTCTACGTCACCTGCGAGGTGTGCAAGGGCAAGCGCTACGGCCGCGAGACCTTGGAGGTGCGCTACAAGGGGTTGAACATCGCCGAGGTGCTCGACCTCACCGCCGAGCAGGCGCTGGAGCTGTTCGCCGCCCACCCCAAGATCGCCCGGATCCTCGAGACGCTGGTCGCCGTCGGCCTCGGCTACATCCGCCTGGGCCAGCCCGCCACCACCCTGTCGGGGGGCGAGGCGCAGCGCATCAAGCTGTCCCGCGAACTGGCCCGCCGCGCCACCGGTCAGACCGTGTACATCCTCGACGAGCCCACCACCGGCCTGCACTTCGACGACGTCAGAAAGCTGCTCGCCGTCCTCCACACCCTCGCCGACCGCGGCAACACCGTGGTGGTCATCGAACACCACCTGGACGTCATCAAGACCGCCGACTGGGTGATCGACCTCGGCCCGGAAGGGGGCGACCAGGGCGGCCGCCTCATCGCCGCCGGCACCCCCGAACAGATCGCCAAGCACCCCGCCAGCTTCACCGGCCACTACCTGGCGCCGCTCCTCGGTGTGCCGACGGCCAAGGCGGTGTAGAGACCGGGGTCCGGGGCCCGTAGTGGAGAAGCGGGGGTGAGGGGAGAGGGCAGAGGGGAGAGGGCCCCCACCCGCTCCGGAGGCCCGGGGTCCGGTGTCCGGCGTCCCGAAAGCCAGGAAACAGGGAACGGGGGACAGGGGACAGCCCCCCACGCGCCCCGGAGGTCCGTGGTTCGGGAAAAGACGATGCCGCCTCCTGGTGAAGGCCAGGGAAATCACGAGTGGGCGATTGCCACGGTGATCGGGTCAAGTCCGGTCCTTGCTGAGGTTGTCGCCCTGGACGAGGAGGTTGCCGGCGTCGGCGTCACCAACAGACAGCTCGGGGTGTTCCTCGAGCAGCCTGAATGGAACCTGCCGGTGGTGGTTGATGGCCACCTTCTTGCCGATCCAATCCAGCGTGGGCATCGTCCGCTCCTCACACCCACCTGAAACGACGCTTGAGGTCGTTGCAGTGCGTCATCGGCAAGCGTCCGTCGTGCTGCAACCGTCCCACGACGATCCCCGGAGCGATGCCGATGCGCTTCGCAAAGCCCCGGATCGCGGTCTTGCTGAAGTGGGTGTGGCCAGCGATGAGCGCCCGGTAGTCCTGCGGCGGGATCAGCAGATCTGCCGCCATGCGGTTTGCTTCCCGCTCCTTTTCGGTGTCGAGCGTATCGTCCTCCAAGAAGACCTCTCGCTTGCCGTGAAGCAGGATGTGGGCAGCTTCATGGAAGAAGGTGAACCAGAGATGGTCGTCCGTCTTGTACCTGAGACTGAGCTGGATCAGTGCCTTGCTCGGTGACAACCAGCGCGTCGCGCCGCTTGTCCGCAGGCGCGGCAGCTCACGCACGAAAGTCACGGCCACGCCGGCTTCTGCACACGCCGACGCAAGCTCGTCGCAGAACACCTCGGGCGGCTCGGCTGTCAGGGCCCGCGCGCGTTTCAACGCGGCCTTGAACCGCCGCGCCTCGTAGGGTTTCGTCGTAATCGACTGCGCCTGTAGCTCACCCTTCCGCAGCCAGGCCGCAACCGCACCGGGATCCTTGACAAACGCTTCCGACGCGCGAAACGCAGCACCGGGGCTCGCCCAGAAGGCTTCCCACTGCTCCACGCTGGCCATGCCGAAAAAACCCAGGACTTCACGGAGCTGCACCGCGGGCTCGGGATGGCGGGCGATCCAGCCCAGCTTCGCCATGGCTTCAAAAGGGACCTTGCCGAGCCACGGGACTTGCTGCTCGAGCCGCGCGATCTCGTCGCGCCTGGCGAGCGCTTCCCGGTACTGGACCTCGCGGCTGTTCCAGAAGCCTGCAGGCACGCCGAGCACCCGCTCGAGCTGGAGCGCGGTCGCCGGCGTGATGGGAGCCGTCCCCTTGACGATGAGGTTGATGGTCTTGGGGGTGAGCCCCGTCCGTTCCGCGAGCTCAGCCTGCGGCATGCCCAGCGCTTCGAGCGCTTCCTGCAACGTCTCGCCAGGCGCAATTGCGTAGTCTGGCTCGTAGCGGTGCTCGGTGCGCTGCCTCATGGATACCTCCCTACCCGTGATAGTCCACGACCTCGATCACGCGAACTCGCGTCACCCGCAACAAATCGACGCCGCCGTCCTGCCTCACCGGCACGGGCTGGTGGGCCGGTTCGACGATCAGGCGGCGAGGGTATTCGAGGTCGACGGCGAACTGACCCGCCCGGTCGCCCTTGAGCGGATGACACCTTGCCTGCGGCAACGAACTCATTTCCGCAAGCGACGCGGCCGCTGCGAGATCCGCCAACCTCCTCTGGAGCAGCCTGCCACACCGTGCGCCGTACCTCCGGATGATCTCGCGTTCGGAGTTGCATGTCTTCTGAAACTTCTTCGTCGCGAACACGACCTCCACCCGGCCCTCCCGCACAATCAAATATACCTATCACGTTAAGAGAATGCAAGAGCCACGGAACGGCAACCCGGTGCTGACGGCCCACGAGAAGCGGAGGCCGAGAGGGCGCTCGTGGCGGCTTCTCTGAGCGCCGCTCGCCGCGAACTCCAGACGGCGTGCAGCGCCCTCGCCGAGGCGATGGGGGAGATGTGGCTCGATCCCTGCTCTCCGACCGGCGAGCTGCCGCTCGAGCTCAAGGTGCCTCCCTACGAGCTCCTCGCCGGCAAGCTCGGCAGCACCGCCGAGGACCGCCTGTCGGCGACCGAGCAGAGGCGGCTCGACGCCGAGGTGGCCCTGGCGAAGCGCGGGGCATGGCCCGAGCCCGCCCTCCGGCTCGGCACGATCCGCCGCGGGACCGACCGCGACACCGGGTACGTGGCGGGACTGGCGATCCAGCTCCCGCTGTGGGACCGCAAGCAGGGCGAGATCGCCGCCGCTCGGGCGCGGCGGGAGATCGGGCGGCAGCAGGGGCAGGCGCGTGCACTGCGGCTGCGCGCGCAGCTGCGGGCGGCACACGCGGCGCTGCGGGAGAGCGCGGAGGAGGCACGCCTGGTGCTTGGGGAGCTCCTGCCGCGGGCCGAGGAGGTCTTCGCCGGCCTCAACGAGGGCTTCGCGCGAGGCAAGCACGGACTGCTCGACGTCCTGGAGGCCCGGCGAATGCTCGCCTCGGCGCAGGAGAGAGCGCTGGAGGCGAGGTTGCGGCTGGCGCTGGCGCGGGTCGAGGTGGAACGGCTGGCCGGCGGCGACGCCGGGCAAGGAGGCGGGCAATGAAGGTGAACGTCCTGGTGGCACTGGCGGCCGGCGCGGTGGTCGTCGCGTCGGGTTGTGGGCGGCCCTCGCCGCTCGGCGATCCTGCCCAGGTGCACGCGCACGAGGCTGAAGCCGACGAGTACTCCGACCTCGACCGCTCGCTCGACGAGCTCCTGGCGGCCCGCTGCGAGCACGACATCCCGACCCACACCTGCGACGAGTGCCGGTACGAGGTCGGCTTCGTCAAGGTGGCGCCGGAGCTCGTCGGGGCCGGGAAGGGGATCGAGATGGCGGCCGTCTCGCTCCGACCGGTCGAGGAGGCACGCGAGGCCACCGGCGAGGTGGCGCTCAACGAGGAGCGCTCGGTGTGGCTGTCCCCGCGCGCCGCGGGGGTCGTGCGCTCCATCCGCGTCGACCTCGGGGCACGGGTGGCGGCGGGAGCGGTGCTCTACGAGGTGGACTGCATGGAGCTCTCGGAGGCCCGGGCCGCGTTCGTGCGGGCCGCGGCGGAGCTCGAGCTGGCCGGCGCGACGCACGCCCGTGAGTCCGACCTCTTCACCCGCAAGATCTGCCCCGAGAAGGACCTGCTGGAGGCCCGCGCGGCCCTCCGGCGGGCCGCCGCCGAGGAGCGCGCGGCGCGGGAGAAGCTGCTGCAATTCGGGCTCGGCGAGACGGAGCTGGCCCAGGCGGTCGCGGCGCCCCCGCAGGGGGACAGCGGCCTGCTCGCGGTCCGCGCGCCGTTCGCCGGCACAGTGCTCGAGCGCAGCCTGTCGCTCGGGGCGCTGGTCTCACCCGGGGATCGCACCGTGCTGCTGGCCGACACCGCACGGATGTGGGTGCAGACGGCGCTGTACGAGCGCGAGGTCGCGGCGGTGCTAGGGATGCAGGCGACGCAGGAAGTGCGGGCCGAGGTCGTGGTCCCCTCGTACCATGGGCGCGTGTTCAGCGGTAGGGTGGAGCGCGTCACCGGCACCCTCGACGAGGCGACGCGCACCGCCCGGGCCCGCGTCGTCGTCGACAACCCCGGCAACCTGTTGCGGGCGGGGATGACGGCGCGCGTGCGGCTGCTGGTCTTGGGCACCGCCCAGGCCCTGGCGGTGCCCGCCGACGCCGTGCTCGAGGACGAGGGACGCCGCTTCGTCTTCATCCGCCACGACGCGAGCTACCTCGTGCGCCGCCCCGTGACGGTCGGCCGGGCGTGGGCCGACTGGGTCGAGATCGTCGAGGGGCTGTCGCCCGGGCAGGAGGTGGCGACGCACGGCGCGTTCCTCCTCAAGTCGGACGTCCTGCGCTCCAAGATGGGCGCCGGGTGCGCGGACTAGGGGGCGGCGATGGAACGATTTTTCGCCGCCTTGCTCCGCCGGCAGTGGGTGAGCTGGGTCGCCGGCGCCTTCCTCGTCCTCGGCGGGTTGTGGGCCTGGGTCCGGCTGCCGATCGACGCCTTCCCCGACGTCACCAACGTCCAGGTCATGGTCCTCTGCCGCGCCGACGGGCTCGCTGCCGAGGACGTCGAGCAGCGGGTGACATACCCAATCGAGCAGCAGATGGGCGGGCTGCCTCGGGTCGGGCAGGTGCGCTCTCTCTCGCGCGCGGGGCTCTCACAGGTGGTGGTGGTGTTCGAGGACGGGGTAGACCCCTACTTCGCTCGGCAGCTCGTGCTCGAGCGGCTCGCGGGTGCGCGCGAGGCACTGCCGCCGGGAGTGGAGGCCGAGCTGGCGCCGCTGTCCACCGGTCTCGGCGAAATCTTCCAGTACACGCTCGAGGGCGACCTGCCGCTCGACGAGAAACGCGCCGTCCAGGACTGGCTGGTGGCGCCGCAGCTCCGCACCGTGCCGGGCGTGACCGACGTCAACAGCTTCGGCGGGCTCGTGCGGCAGGTGCAAGTGCTAGTGCATCACGATCGCCTGCTGGCGTACGGGCTCTCCCTGCGCGACGTGGCGGCGGCGCTCGAGCGGGGCAACTCCTCGGCCGGCGGCGGCTACATCCTCAAGGGCTGGGAGCAGATGGTGATCCGCGGCGACGGCCTGTTCCGCTCGCCGTCCGACGTCGAGAAGGTGGTCCTCAAGGTCTCCGGCGGCACCCCCGTGCTGGTGCGCGACGTGGCGGACGTCGTGACCGGCAGCGAGACCCGCCAGGGCGCCGTGACGCGCGACGGGCGAGGGGAGACCGTGGCCGGCATGGTGATCATGCTGCGCGACTCCAACTCGCGGACGGTGGTCGAGGCGGTCAAGGCCAGGGCCGCCCAGGTGCAGAGGATGCTCCCCGCGGGCCTGCGCCTGGACGTCTTCTACGACCGCACCGACCTGATTCGGGCCTGCCTCCGCACCGTCCTGGAGGCGCTGGGCTGGGGCGCCCTGCTGGTCGTCGTGGTGCTGTTCGTCTTCGTGGCCGAGCTGCGCACCTCGCTCATCGTCGTGCTCTCGCTGCCGCTCACGTTTCTGGCCAGCTTCATCGTCATGGGCGCCGCGGGTCTGTCGTCCAACCTCATGAGCCTCGGGGGCCTCGCGTTCTCGGTTGGGATGGTGGTGGATGCCTCGATCGTCGTGGTCGAGAACGTCCGCCGCCACCTGGCGCGCCGTCTCGACGCGCCGCGCCGCCGGGTCGTCGCCGAGGCGCTCGCCGAGGTGGCCCGTCCGGTGGCGTTCTCGATCCTCGTCATCGCCCTCGTGCTGGTGCCGTTGCTGACGCTGCAGGGGATCGAGGGGAAGATGTTCCGGCCGCTGGCCCTCACCCTCATGTTCGCGCTGCTCACCTCGATCGTGGTGGCGCTGCTCGTGGTGCCGGCGCTGTGCGAGCGCATCCTCGCCCAGCGCCCGGAGCGCGAACTCGCCTTCGTGCGGGCGTTGCACGCCGCCTACCTGCGGCTGCTCGGACGGGCGATGGCGAGGCCGCGCTTGACCCTGGGCGTCGCGCTCGCCTTCCTGCTCGCCTCGCTCGCCGTCGTCCCGCGCCTGGGAACCGAGTTCATCCCGAACCTGGACGAGGGGGCGATCGCCGTCAACGTAGTGCGGCTCCCCAACGCCTCGCTCGAGGGCTCGGTCGAGGTTGCCAGGCTGATCGAGGAGCGTGTGCGGCGCTTCGACGAGGTGGCGACCGTGGTGAGCAAGACCGGTCGCGCCGAGATCTCCGAGGACCCGATGGGCCCCGAGCAGACCGACGTCATGATCATGCTCAAGCCGCGCTTCGAGTGGCGGAGCGGGCGCAGCAAGGAGGAGCTGGTGGCGGCGCTGGAGCGCGAGATCGGGGCAATCCCGGGGCTGCGCCTGGCGTTCTCGCAGCCGATCGCGCTGCGCGTCAACGAGCTCGTCTCGGGGGTCAAGAGCGACCTCGCGGTGAAGGTCTTCGGGCCCGACCTCGCGGCGCTCAAGCGACTCGCCGACCAGGCCGCCGAGCGCGTGCGCGGCGTCGAGGGCGCGTCCGACCTCAAGGTCGAGCAGGTGACCGGCCTCGCCGGGATCGTGGTCACGCCGGACCGCGACGCGATGGCGCGCTGGGGGCTTGGCGCCAGCGACGTCAACGACATGCTGGAGCTCGGCGTGGCCGGCCGCGCGGTGACGACGATGGTGGAGGGGCAGCGGCGCACCGCCGTGCTCGCCCGCCTCTCGGAGGAGTCCCGGAGAAACTTCGACGCTCTCGGCGGGCTGCTCGTCTCGACGCCCGGCGGCCAGCGCGTGCCGCTCGCCCAGGTGGCATCGATCTCGGTCGGCGAGGGACCGTCGCAGATCAGCCGCGAGGAGGGAATGCGGCGCGTCGTGGTCGAGGTCAACGTGCGCGGCCGCGACCTCGGCCGGTTCGTGAGCGAGGTCCAGCAGCGCCTCGCCCCGCTCGAGCGGGATTTGCCCCAGGGCTACTGGATCGAGTACGGCGGCCAGTTCGAGAACCAGCAGCGGGCGATGCGGCAGCTCGCCTTCGTCGTGCCCGTGGTGCTGGTGCTCGTCCTGCTGCTGCTGGTGGGCGTGCTCGGCACGTGGCGCAACGCGGTGCTGGTCGTGCTCAACCTCCCGTTCGCGCTGGTCGGCGGCGTGCTCGCCGCGGCGGCGTTCGGCATGCACCTGTCGGTGTCGGCGGCGGTGGCGTTCATCGTCCTGCTCGGCGTGGCGGTGCAGAACGGCGTGGTGCTGGTGGCGTTTTTCCGCCAGCTCCGCGAGCGCGGCCGCGACGTCGCCTCGGCCGTCGTCGAGGGGTGCGACGCGCGGTTCCGGCCGCTGCTCATGACCGCGCTGACGAGCTTCATCGGCCACCTGCCGATGCTCTTCGCCACCGGCTCCGGCGCCGACATCCAGAAACCCCTCGCCGCCGTCGTCATGGGCGGGATCGTCACCTCGACCCTGCTCACGCTCGTGGTCCTGCCGGTCCTCTGGGGCCGGGTCGAAGGCCGCCTCTCCGGGAGCGAGGCACCCCCCGGGGCATGGCCCGACAGGGGCTGTGCTGACGAGCACGGGCCTGGACCTCGGCCTGCACATGGCCGCTGACCTGGACCGGGTTGGGGGGGAAAGCTGACCACGTCCTGGTCGAGGTCGGCGGGTTCGGGTCGGGGAGGCGGAGCGGGAGCAGTAACGGTTCGGCTGCGAGAGGAACACCAGCGACCACCCACCAGCCGGCAGGGCGGCGGGACCAGCCCTCATCCGGTTCGCGGCACTCGCTGGAGGAGAGGTCGCGTCGCCTCTTCGACCCCTTCCCGGCGGCGCTCTCGGTGTCGCTGCCCGCCACACCCGAGGACGTGGAGGGATTCGTGGCGCGGCCGGACGGGACGTACACGGCGCCGGGGCTCTCGATGTGGAAGGCGATGGCCCGGCTGGAGGGCGAGTGGCTCGCGCCCGATCCGCTGGCGGCGGTGGTGCGCCACTCGCTGTGCGAGAGGTGCGAGGACGAGTTCCCGCTCGCCGCCTTCCTGGCGATGCGGCGGGCGGTCGCCACCGCGATGCCCTCGGCGCTGGACGTCTCCGCGGCGCTCACCCGCCAGCTCCGGCCCGCGCCGGCCTACCGCCTGCGCTGGCCCACCGGCGCGCGGCCCGCGGGCGAGAACTTCGACTGGGGCTCCGTCAACCGCCCCTGACCCACACCCCAGCCGCGGATCAGGCGGCACCCCCGAACAGATCGCCACCGTCCGCGACAGTTTCACCGGAGCCTACCTCGCCGACCTGCTCGCCCCGCCCACGCCCCGGCAGGATGGAAACGGTCCCCGGCCGCTGCCACCCAACCCGGGATGCGGGCGAGGCCGGCGCCGGAAGACCCGGCGCCGGTCCGTGGTTGAGCGCAAGCACCGGGCTACGGCAGCACCTCCACGCGGCTGACGGCGCCTGTGGCGTTGACCAGGAGTCGGAGTCTGAGCGTGCGGTCGCGCCCGAGGCAGCGCCCGAGCGCCGCCATTTCCGCGGCGACGACCGGCCAGACGGCCGAGGCGGCCAGCGGCCTGGAGCTGCCGACCTTCTCGAGGCTGGCGCGCCCGGCGGTCACCTTCAGCGCGAGGGTCACGGTGGTCTCCCCGGCCGACACCGGGAACGCCCAGCGCTGCGATGCCTTCTCGAGGCAGGCCGGCTCGTCGGACGGCCGCGCCAGCCGTACCTCGTTGCCCCGCGACCTCGCCGCCGTGCCCTCGACCTTCGCTGCATCGGGCACCTCGCGGCTCTCATCGTCGGCGCGTCTGCGGTACAGCGCCTGGCCCGCCATGGGGACGGCGCCCGGCGTCATCGCCAGTTTGACGCCCGCCACCTCACCCACCGCCAGGTCGCTCACCCCCTCGGGCAACGGCAGCGGCTGCTGCACCGTCTCGGGAGGGCGGCCGTCGGCGTGCGCGCGGGTGTCCACCGCCACGAACGAGGTGAGCTCGGTGAGCAGGTTGTAGGCGAGGCCGAGCCGGGTGATCTCGGCGGCGCGAGTCGGATCGCGGTCGAGGCTGTAGTCGTCGCCGACCTCGGCGATGCGACGGCGCGTCCACAGATAGCGCAGCGCCTCGCCGCCCGCTGGCTGCGCCGCAGCCACCTCGAACGACCTGCGGTAGGCGCCGCTGCCCCCGTGCCCGCGCAGCACGATGCGCCCGGAAGCCGGCCCGCGCCACTTGCCGACCACCACCACCGGGCGCTCCACCAGTAGGTCGGGCAGATGGGCCGGCTCGACGTCGTAGGCCTCGAACCCGGCAAACTCCAGGTGCAGGCCGGCGAGCACCGGCGCCGCGATCATGCGGCGGAAACGCTCGGCCGCGGGCGCCGCCTGCTCCGGCTTCGAGACCACGAACGGCGCCCCCGTCCCGGCCCGGGCCAGTCCCTCGATGAGCATGCGGTTGACCGAGGTACCGATGCCGAAGACGAACAGATTGGCACGATCGAGGTGGTCGCGGATCAGCTCGAACGCCTCCTTCTCGACGCTGACGTAGCCGTCCGTGACCACCACGATGGTGCGCGACGAGTCCTCCCCGCGCGGCAGGGCGAGCGCCCGCCGCAGCGCCGGCACCCGTTCGGTGCCGCCGCCGCCCTGCTGGCGGTCGATGAGGTCGAGGGCGCGCCGGATGCTGGCCTCGCTGGTCGGCACCGAGCGCTCGGCGAGCAGTGCCGAGCTGCCGGCAAAGAGCAGCACGTTGAAGCTGTCGGTCGGCCGCAGCGACCCGATGAGGTCACCCAGCAGCGTCTTCGACACCTCCAGAGGGAAACCGTGCATGGAGCCGGAGATGTCGACAACGAAAGAGGGAGTCGCGCGGCGGGATGTCCGCCAGGGCGGGACGCGCCGGCGGCTGCGCGGGGAGCAGGAAGAAGTTCTCGTCGCGGCCGCGCAGGAGCTGCAGTCCGGCCTCGATCCGCCCGCCGGCGAACTGGTAACGCAGCACGAGGTCGCCTTTCCCGGAGGCGGTCTCGCCGAGCGCGGCTCGGAGCTCCCCTGCCAGGTCACCTCGGTGCGGTGCGACGGGCAGGCAACACGAACGATGGGCAGGCCGGCGTTGATCGTCGCCGAGAAGTCGAAGGCGTAGGCGGGCGGGCGCCCCTCGTGCTGGTACGGCGCCTCGACCCAGCGCTCCGTGTCGCCGGCGCCCGCCGCCCGATGGTTGGAGTAGCGCGGCCCGACGACGGTCGGGTAGACGAGCTCGTAGACCCCCTCGTCCGGGACGATCAGCTCGGTGTAACGCAGCTCGACCTTCACCTCATCGCCGGGCAGGATGTTGGCGACGTTCATCTGGAAGACGTTGGGGCGCTGCTGTTCGAACAGCGACGCGGTGCGCCCACTCGCCCGCGCCTGCTCGTAGTCGGCGCGCGCCCGCCCCCGCTCCTTGACCACCGCCTCGATGACGCGGTCGCCGATGCGCAGACGCAGGCCGTGCACGGCGGCGCGCGTCGAGGCCGCAAACACGTCGATCGCCTCGAGGGCGCGCCGCCCGTCGTTGCGGTAGACCTGGGTGACGGCGACCTCGGCGATCGGCCCGGCGATGTGCACCTCGGCGCCGGTGGACTTCAACGGCAGCCGATCCACCCCCGGCTCGCCCCGCGGGGATGACGAAGTAGGGCGACAGCGTGCGGTCGCCGCCGGTGATCGCAGCCGGGCGGGCGAGCAGCGGCGGCACCAGTTTGAGCCCTCCTAAAGCGGCGCCGATGACCCTGTTCGGAATCTCCCTGACCAGCTTCCAGCGCGCCGTGCCCTTCATGGCGATCTCCCTTCCGCGGCTTGAGACCGGACCGATCGCCCGAGGTTCCC
>JBBINC010000010.1:0-53709 GCA_037444085.1 Acidobacteriota bacterium
ATGGGTATTATCCCTGGTCCCTCCTCAAGGTGCGAATTGAACGGACCGTCAAGCCACCGCGAGCTTTTGCCATCGGCGGCGAACTACTCGTGGCTCATCCTCACGCCCGCTTTCTATTCGGTGGCAAGAGTTTCTGTCACGACTCCCCAGATTTTCGGCATGCCCCAAAGGTTGGCGAGAAGGTCATGCTCTTCGTTCCGACTATCCCCGTAGATCAGGATATGCGGGTCGTCGTCGTGGATCGGCCGGAGTACCTCTGGTACGAGACTCTCGACGGAGCATTGGTCGTGAATTCCGGGAGCACGCGCTGGCGCCAATCCTTTGCAGACACGCTCGGCGATGTCGCTTCACTGGACGACGCCGAGCAGCTCATTTCTATGCTCGATAGCACATGGATTCAGCCAACGGAGATCCCCAAATCGCAGCGATCTGGGAGGCTATGACGAGATGCTCCCGAGAATTCCATCGCCCAGCTATCGGAATCTCCTTTCGTTCATCATGGCCTCTCTCGTGTCCTTTTCGGCGGTGGAAGCGCAGGGCACGAACTCGTTGAACGGCATCATTCCTTGGCGCAGCGTCGGTGTCTACTACCAGGGACCAGGCTCTGAGGACCTCGCGGCGCGCACCATCGAGGCCGCGAATCTCTGGAAGTACGCGTGTGAAGGAGTCACACCTTTTCCCGTTGTCCGTTTTGAGGGGCTCGCGGATGTCTACGTTGGCATTCAACTTGGTGGTGTGGAGAGCGGGGCTTGCGGTGAGTACCTCGCCCCTGGCCACTACCGGAACCCCACGAGTTGGCCTTTGATAAACCTTGCCCACGGCTGCCACGTCGCCGGGCAGTGGACGCCCCTGGTTCTGCCGGGCGGTGGCACCAACGAGTATGTCCCGTTCTTGCTTGCTCATGAGTTCGGGCACCTGTTCGGGCTTGACGACGTGGGGAGTCAGAACTGCGCGAGCAGCCTGATGTACGCGTTTGCGACTGGCACAGGAACGCAAATTTCCCTCGAGGATTGCCAGGCCATATCCAATCAGATGATCGAAGCGCCCCCTGAGCCGGAGGATCCTCACCAGTGTGCTCGCGATAGCAGTCCCGATGACTGCAAGGCGAGTCCCATTCTCCTTGACCTCAGCGGCCGGGGGATTCGGCTCGGTGGTCAGAACGCCGCCGTGCTGTTCGACATCACCGGGGACGGCTGGCCCGAGTGGGTCAATTGGATCGAGCCGGGTGGTCACGCGGCTCTGCTGGCGCGAGATCTCGACGGGAACGGGCTGGTCGATGGCGCCGCCGAACTTTTTGGTACGGCGACCGCCCTGCCGGACGGGTCGTTCGCGGAGAACGGGTTTGTCGCACTCGCGGTGTTGGACGAGGTCGCCTTCGGGGGCAACGACGACGGTATCGTGGACGTGCGAGATGCGGGCTGGGGATCGTTGCTCCTGTGGCTCGACGAAAATGCTGACGGCGTGTGCGAAGCCAGCGAGATGACGATGATTGAGGACGCTGGGGTTGTCGCCATTGATCTCGACTACAGGACCATCGGACGCCGGGATCGCCACGGCAACCTTTTCCGTTACATGTCTCCTTCTTTGACCAGCAGTGGCGAGGTCGAACGAAGCGCCATAAGGCGATCGACGTGTTCATGGTGTATACGAGTCTGACGCCGTGAGCGCGCAAGCCCACCCGCCGGAACTGCAGCGCTGTGAAGACTCCCCCGGGGGCGGACGGGAGGTCCGCCCCGGGGGGTGCCTGCGCAGACGAGGCTACGAGCGCGGGTGGTTGATCTGCGCCTGGGCGGCGGCCAGCCGGGCGATAGGCACGCGGAACGGCGAGCAGGAGACGTAGTCCATCCCCACCATGTGGCAGAACTCCACCGACGACGGGTCGCCGCCGTGCTCACCGCAGATTCCCACCTTGAGGTTGGGCCTGGTCGCACGGCCCTGCCTGATGCCCATGTCGACGAGCTGCCCCACCCCCTCCCGGTCCAGCACCTGGAACGGATCGCCGGGCAGCAGCTTGCCCTCCACGTAGTCGGGTACGAAGCCGCCGATGTCGTCGCGGGAGAAGCCGAAGGTCATCTGGGTGAGGTCGTTGGTGCCGTAGGAGAAGAACTCGGCGGTGCGGGCGATCTGATCGGCGGTCAAGGCGGCGCGGGGAATCTCGATCATCGTGCCGTACATGTGGGGGATCTCGGCCACCCCGTACTTGGCGCACACCTCACCGTAGACGCGCACGGCGATGGCCTTCTGGTGGTCGAGCTCCGAGACCTGCCCGACCACCGGGATCATGATCTCGGGAAAGACCTTCGTGCCCTCGGCCAGCAGCTCGGCGGCGGCCTCGAAGATGGCGCGGAACTGCATCTCCGAGATCTCCGGGAAGGTGACGCCGAGGCGCACGCCGCGGTGCCCCATCATCGGGTTCGACTCGTGCAGATCGTCGGCACGCTTGGCGAGCTGTTCCAGGGTGATGCCCACCGCCTGGGCGAGCTTCTCCCGCTCCTCCCGACCCTGGGGCACGAACTCGTGCAGCGGCGGGTCGAGGGTGCGGATGGTCACCGGGAAGCCGTCCATCACCGCCAGGGTGGCCTTGATGTCGCGCTTGACGAAGGGGAACAGCTCGTCGAGGGCGGCGCGCCGCTCGGCCTGCGAGGAGGCGACGATCATCTTGCGCAGCAGGAAGAGCGGCTGCTCGGAGCCCTTGCCGTAGAACATGTGCTCGGTGCGGAATAGGCCGATCCCCTCGGCACCGAACTCGATGGCCTTGGCGGCGTCCTCGGGGGTGTCGGCGTTGGTGCGCACGCGCATGGCGCGGATGCCGTCGGCCAGGGCCATGAAGTGCTTGAAGCGCGGGTTTTCGGTGGCGTCCACCATCGGCAGAGCACCCTGGTAGACCAGGCCGCGGGTGCCGTTGAGGGTGAGGACGTCGCCCTCGCGCAGGATCACGTTCCCCACGTGGATGGTCTTGCCGTGCACGTCGATCTCCAGGGCGCCGGCGCCGACGATGCAGCACTTGCCCCAGCCGCGCGCCACCAGGGCGGCATGCGAGGTCATGCCGCCGCGCCCGGTGAGGATGCCCACCGCCGCCCGCATCCCCTCGACGTCCTCGGGGTTGGTCTCCTCGCGCACCAGCAACACGGTCTTGCCCTGCTTGGCCCAGGCGACGGCGTCGGCAGCGGTGAAGACGATCTGGCCGACCGCTCCCCCTGGCCCGGCCGGCAACCCCTTGGCCAGCGGGGTCGAGGTCTTCTCGGCGGCGGGATCGACCAGCGGGTGCAGCAGCTCGTCGAGTTGCGACGGCTTGACGCGCATCACCGCGGTGCGCTCGTCGATCAGGCCCTCGGCGAGCATGTCCATGGCCATGTTCAACGCCGCCGTGCCGGTGCGCTTGCCCACCCGCGTCTGGAGCATCCACAGCCGCCCCTCCTGGATGGTAAACTCAATGTCCTGCATGTCCTTGTAGTGCTTCTCAAGGTTGTCGCGGATGCCCTTGAGCTGGCCGTACACGTCGGGCATGGCCGCCTCCAGCGATGGCAGGTGGCGGTTCTGGTCGTTCTTGGTGGCCTCGTTCAACGGGTTGGGAGTACGAATCCCGGCCACCACGTCCTCGCCCTGGGCGTTGGGCAGCCATTCCCCGTAGAAGGCGTTCTCGCCCGTCGCCGGGTTGCGGGTGAAGGCGACGCCGGTGGCGGAGGTGTCGCCCATATTGCCGAACACCATCGCCTGCACGTTGACCGCCGTTCCCCACTCGTCGGGGATCCCCTCGATGCGCCGGTAGGACACGGCGCGCTTGCCGTTCCACGACGAGAACACGGCGCCAATTCCACCCCAGAGCTGCTCGACGGGGTCGTCCGGGAAAGGTCTGCCGAGCACCGCGAGGATCTTCGCCTTGAACCGCTCGGCCAGCTCCTTCAGCTCGGCGGCGGGTATGTCGGCATCACTGCCGTACCCCCTGCTCTTCTTCACCTCCTCCAGCATGCGGTCGAGCTGCTGGCGGATCCCCATCCCCTCGGCGGGTTCCACCCCGGCCGCCTTCTCCATGACCACGTCGGAGTACATCATGATGAGGCGGCGATAGGCGTCGTAGACGAAGCGCTCGTTGCCGGTCTTCCTGACCAGACCGGGGATGGTCTTCGAGCACAGCCCGACGTTGAGCACCGTCTCCATCATGCCCGGCATGGAGCTGCGGGCCCCGGAGCGCACCGAGACCAGCAGGGCATTCTCGGCGTCGCCGAAGGTGGCGCCCATGACCTGCTCCACCTTGGCCAGGGCGGCCGAAACCTCGCCCTCCAGCTGCGGCGGATAGGTCCGCCCGGCCTCGTAGTAGTGGGTGCACACCTCGGTGGTGATGGTGAAACCGGCCGGCACCGGAATGCCCAGGTTGGCCATCTCGGCCAGGTTGGCACCCTTGCCGCCCAGCAGGTTCTTCATGTCCGCCCGGCCGTCGGCCGCGCCACCGCCAAAGAAGTAGACCGTCTTGTCGCTCATCAGTCCTCCCCATCGTGCCTGCCCGCCGGGTAGCCCACACGGCGCGCGTCTTCGTCATCCGGATTGTGTCGGACCTTTACGTTGCCGCACCCCCCAGCCTGGAAAGATCCGCCAGGCCCAGGAATACTCTTTCCAGGCGCGCCAGCAGTGCCAGCCTCGCCTGCCGCAGCGCCGCGTCCTCGCACATCACCATCACCTCGACGAAGAAGCGGTCGAGGGGCGCCGCCACCGCGGCCAGGGCGCGCAGCCCGGCCGCGTGGTCACCTGCCGCCGCGGCCTGCGCCACTCCCTTCTCGACGCTGTCCAACACCTCCAGCAGCGCCCGCTCCGCCGGCTCGACGAGGAGTTGCTCGGCTCCGAGGCCCGTGTCGGCCTTGGCGAGAATGTTGCGCACCCGCTTGAAAGCCTGCGCCAGCTCGCTGAACACCGGCTCGTGGCGCACCGCCTCCAGCGCCTGCGCCCGCGCCACGTCATCGGGGACCAGACCCCAGCGCGCCTCCAGCACCGCGTCGGCCACCTCACCCGCCACCCCCACCCGGGAAGTCAGGTAGAAACGCTCCCGCTCCCGCAGGAACTCGGCCAGCTGCCGCGTCACCTCGGCCTCGCGTCCGGCGGCGTGGGCGGCGCGCCCCCGCACGGCCCGCTCGATGCCGGCCTGCAGATCGACCCGCAGGGGAACCTCGGCGCATACCCGCACCACCGCCAGCGCGGCGCGGCGCAGCGCGAACGGGTCCTTGGAGCCGCTCGGCACCTCACCCACGGCGAACAGGCCGGCCAGCGTGTCCAGGCGATCCGCGACCCCCACCACGGCACCCAGGGTCCCGGATGGCAGCTCGCCCTCCAGGCCGGCGGGGCGGTAGTGGTCGGAGATCGCCCGCCACACCGCGTCCGGGTGCCCATCCAGGCGGGCATAGACGCCACCCATGACCCCTTGCAGTTCGGGAAACTCCCCCACCAGGCTGGTGACCAGATCGGCGCGCGCAAGGGAGGCCGCGCTGACAATCTCGTCGTCGTTGCCACACCCCGCACCCAACCACTGCGCCACCGCTGCCACGGCCGCGGCCTTGTCGGCATAGGAGCCGAGCCTCTGGTGGAACTGGACGCGGTCCAACCTGCGGGCGTGCTCGGCCAGCGGCATGCGCCGGTCCTGGGCGAAGAAGAACGCGGCGTCGGCCAGGCGCGCCCCCACCACCCACTCGTTGCCCTCCCCCACCAGCCCGGTGGGGTCGGAGGCGCGGTCCATGACCGCCAGGAAGTACGGCGCGACGCGCCCCGCGTGCTCCAGCACCAGGCACTTCTGATGGTGGCGCAGGGTGGTCACCAACACCTCCTCGGGGAGAGTCATGGCAGGAGGTGGAATGGCGCCGCGCACCAGCCCGGGGCACTCCAGCAGGTCCACATGCTCGCGAACCAGGGCCGCGTCGTCTCGCACGCTGCACCCCACCTCGCTGGCCAGGGTGGCCGCCCTTTCCCGCAGCACCTCAAACCGTCGCTCGGGCGCAAGTACCACACCAGCCGCGGCGAGGCGCTGGGCGTAGTCCTCCACCCCGGCGACCCCCAGCAGTTCCACCGCGCCAGGATGCGTGACCCGGTGGCCGAGCGTGACGCTCCCCGCGGTCACCCCGAAGAGCATCACCGGCACGATGGCATCCAGGCGCTCGGCGCCGAACAGCGCCACCACCCGGTGAAGCGGGCGGACGAAGGTATGCTCGCCCGTTCCCCAGCGCATCGTCTTGGGGAAGCGCAGCGCCGGCACCACCGCCTCCACCGCCCGCGCCAGCACCGCCGGCATGGCGTCGCCCGCACGCGTCCGGGTCACCGCCACCACCTGGCCCTTGGGACCCTCGGTGACACGCAGGGCGTCGACGGGCACACCCTGACCCCTGGCGAACCCCAGTGCCGCCGCCGTCGGTGACCCGTCCGCCGCAAACGCCGCCTTGACCGGCGGCCCCAGCACCTCGGCGGTGCGGTCTCCCTGGCGGGGCGGCAGCCCGACGAAGCACACCGCCAGGCGGCGCGAGGTGTACCCGCTGAAGGCGCAGCGCGCCTCCCCGACGCCCTCCTCGCGCAGGTGGGTCTCGATACCCTCCGCGAGTTGCGCCGCAGCGGCGGCGAGGGCCCCCGCCGGAATCTCCTCGCACAGCAGCTCGAGCAGGAACTGGTGGCCGCTCACGGCGTGTGCCCGCCTTGCAGCGGCCACCCGAGTCGCTCGCGCTGCGCCACGTACGCCTTCGCACACGCGACCGCCTGCCGGCGTACCCGGGCAATCAGCCCCACCCGCTCGGTCACCGAGATGGCGCCGCGGGCATCGAGGAGGTTGAACAGATGCGACATCTTCAGCGCCGCCTCCAGCGCCGGCACCACCAGCGCTTCCTCCTCTTCCAGACACCGGCGCGCCTCGCCTTCCCAGTCCTCGAAGTGGCGCCGCAGCATCTCGACGCTGGCCACCGCGAAGGCGTAGCGCGACAGCTCCACCTCATCCTGGTGGCGCACCTGCCCGTAGGTCACCCCGCCGCCCCAGCGCATGGCGAAGCCGTCGTGCTGCCGCTGCAGAAACATGGCGATGCGCTCCAGGCCGTAGGTCAGTTCCGCGGCGATGGGCTTGAGATCGATCCCTCCTGCCTGTTGGAAATAGGTGAACTGGGTGACCTCCATGCCGTCCAGCAGCACCTGCCACCCCACCCCCCAGGCGCCCAGGGTGGGCGACTCCCAGTTATCCTCCTCGAAACGCACGTCATGGTCGGCCGGATCGATGCCCAGGGCGCGCAGGGAATCCAGGTAGAGGTCCTGCACGTCGGGCGGGGATGGTTTCAGGATCACTTGGAGTTGCAGATGTTTGCCGAACCGGAAAGGGTTTTCGCCGAAGCGCGCGTCGGCTGGCCGGCGAGACGGCTGCACGTAGGCCACGCGGTATGGCTCGGGGCCCAGGACACGCAGGAACGTCTCCGGGTGCATCGTCCCCGCCCCGACCTCCAGGTCGTAGGGTTGCTGCACCACACAATTGCGCTCACCCCAAAAGCGGGTGAGCGCCAGGATCACGTCTTGCAGATCCACGCCAACACCTCGCGGGCGGGCCTTCGACCCGCACCGGCGAAGTCTAGCACGCCGAAGGCGCTCGTTCCTCCGGCCCGTGTGCCCCTGCTTCCTGCGCCCTCCCCCTCTTCCGGCCAGGCGGCCGAAAGCGCTACGCTGATGGTCGCGCATGAGCGCGGTGACCCGACTGGCGTGGCGACACCTGACCGCGGCCCCCCGCCCGGTGGCTCTCACTGTTGCCGGGGTGGCGGTGGGAGTGGCGGTGTTCATCTTCACCGTGGCGATGATGGACGGGCTGGTGGTCTTCTTCTCCCAGCGCATCCTCAGGATCTCCCCCACCCTCACGGTGCTGCCGGAGCGGCTCGACGCTTGGCCCGCCCGCATGGCCCTGCAACGCAGCGCCGGGAGTGATGTCCTCCTCCTCTCCCGCCCGCCGGTGCCCGACCAGCGACCCACCATCCGCGGCGCCCCGGGCCTCGCCAGCGATTTGTCGGCACTCACCGGCGTTGCGGGCGTCTCACTCGCCGCCGCGACGGCGGGCGTCATCTCCTTTGGTACCGTTCCTGAAGGGGCTGTCGTGCTGGGGCTGGATCCCGCCGCCGAGCGCAGTGTCACCGAGTTGTGGCGCCTGCTGGCCGACGGCAGTTGGGATGCCCTGGCGGCGCGCCGCGACGGTGTCATCCTCGGCGTGAACCTGGCCGGGCGCCTCGGCACCAAGGTCGGGGACCGCGTCGTCGCCGCCGGCGAGAGCGGCGCTGCCAAGGACCTGGAGGTGGTCGGCATCCTGGCGGCCGGGGTCGGTGCCCTGGACGAAGGCACCGCCATCGTCAACCTGGCGGTGGCGCAGGGACTGGCCGGGTGGGGCAGCGACGAGGCCAGCGAGGTGCGCCTGCGAACGGCGGAGTTCACCGGGCTGGAGGAGCTGCGCCGGCGTGCCCGGGATCTGGCCGGCTACCGGGTGGACACCTGGCAGGAGAGCAACCGCGCCGCCCTGCAACTGTTTCGTACCATCGGCGTGACCACCTACCTCTTGACCGGTTTCGTCCTGGTGGTGGCGGGGCTGGGCATCGGCAACAAGCTGGCCACCATGATCCTGGACAAGGAGCGAGACATCGCCATTCTGCGCGCCTGCGGCTTCTCACGCCGGGCGGTCCGGGCGGTATTCGTGCTAGAAGGCCTGCTGATGGGCGTGGCCGGCGCGCTGGCCGGGTGCCTCGCGGCGGCACTGGCCATTGTCTATCTGCAGACCTTTCCGATTCGCTTCGGAGCCCGGGAAGGGGCGGCGCTGGCGTACACCGAGCTGTACCTCGCCAACGACCCGCGCTACTACCTGCTCATCGCCGCGGTGGCAGTGGCCATTGCGCTGCTGGCGGCGCTGCTGGCAGTACGACGGGCGGTGCGAGTGCTGCCGGTGGAGGTGCTGCGTGGCATGGCCTGAGCGGCGCCGCGCCTCGCCCCCTCCCGAGCCGGCCAGCGGAGGCGTCGTGCTGCAGGCCATCGGTCTGGCGCGCCGCCTGGGGGCCGGGGCAGCGGCCAGGGAGGTCCTGCGCGGCATCGATTTGACCGTCGAAGCGGGCGAGTTCGCGGCCCTCACCGGGCCTTCCGGCTCGGGCAAGTCGACGCTGTTGTACCTCCTGGGCGGCCTGGACCGCCCTGACGAGGGAGCGGTTTTCATCGGCGGCACGCCGCTGGCGGCGGTGCGCGACGACGACCTGGCGCGCCTGCGCAACCGGCTTCTCGGCTTCGTCTACCAGTTCCACTTTCTGTTGCCGGAGTTCTCCGCCCTGGATAACGTCCTGATGCCGCTGTGGGCGCGTGGCGGCGGCCGCTCCCGGAGCGATCGCGCCTGGGGAGCCGACCTCCTGCAGAGAGTCGGACTGGCGGACAAGCTGGACAAGCTTCCCAGGGAGCTCTCTGGAGGCGAGCAGCAGCGGGTGGCGGTGGCGCGAGCGCTGGTCAACCGGCCGCGCCTGCTCCTCGCCGACGAGCCGACTGGCAACCTCGACTCAGCCAACGGGCAGGCCGTGTACGAGCTGTTCCGCCGGCTCAACCGCGAGCAGGGGCAGACCATCCTGGTGGTCACTCACGACGCCCGCTGGGCGGCCGCCTCGGACCGGGTGCTGCGCCTGCTCGACGGGCGTATCGTCGCCGATGAGCGCCGGGCTCAAGCGGAGGAGAACCAGTGACGCAGGTCGAGTTGCGGGGAGGAGGTGCGTGATGCGGCGGTGGATCGTGCTGCTGCTCATCCTGGCCGGGCTGGGCAGTGCCCTCGGCCGCCTGGTCTGGCAGCGGGCGCGCGGCGCCGAGGTGCGGACCGTGCGCGTGGCGCGGGGCAGGGTGGTCGAGGCGGTCTACGCCACCGGCCGACTGGACAGTGACCGTCGCGCCACCGTGCGGGCCCGCCGCAACGCGCCGCTCACCGTCGTGCTGGTGGGGCCGGGAGAGACAGTGACCGCCGGACAGGTGGTGGCGAGACAGGATGACACGGAGACGCGGCTCGCCGTGGAGCGGGCCGAGAGCGAGCTGGCGGCGGCCCGGGCCGGCCTGGCCGAGGCGCAGGACGCAGCGGCCAGGGCCGAGCAGCTGCACCTCACCGGTCTGCTGCCCGAGAACGAGTGGGTGCGCCAGCGCGAACGCGCACGCGAGCTCGGCCGGCGCACCGAGGCGCTGGCCGCCGCCGCCGCGCTGGCCCGGGAACAGGCATCCTGGACGCTTCTTCGCTCGCCTCTCGATGGCGCGGTCAGCGCCCTGATCCGCCGCACCGGCGACGTCCTGCGTGAGGGCGACGAGGTCATGACGGTGGTGGATCTGTCCGCGGCCTACCTCCGTGTCGCAGTCGACGAACGCGATCTGGGCCGCATCCGGCCGGGTCTGCCGGCCCGGGTGGTGTTCGACGCCTTTCCCGACTTGCAGCTTGAAGGCAGTGTCTGGCGGGTCGTCCCAGCGGTGGACCGCCTCACCAAGTCGGCCGACGTGCTCGTCTCCCTTCCCCCCGACGTCCCGCCGCTCCAGCTCGACCTGGCCGCCACCGTCAATCTGCTCGCCTCGGTGGTCGAATCGGCGCTGGTGGTCTCGCGCGAGGCGCTGGCCGGCACGGGGCCGCATCGGCAGGTGCTGCAGATCGACGGTCGCGGTCGTGCCGTCGCCCGTCAGGTCGGGGTCGGAGTGTGCGATGCCGAACGCTGCCAGGTGCTCGCCGGGCTCGAGGAGGGAGACGAGGTGATCGCCTCCCCGGCGGACCTGGCGCCCGGCGCCAGGGTGCGACGGCGGTGATCCCGCACCTGGCGATCGCCGAGGCACAGCTCCGCCGGCGGCCCCGCCAGTCCGCCATTGCCCTGCTCTCCGTGGCGGTGGGCGCTGCCATGCTGATCGTCACCTTATCGCTCACCACCGGTCTCTCCGAGGACTTCATCACCAAGTCGGTGGAGACCTCCGCCCACGTCGAGGTGCTGCCGCTGCGGCCCGCTCATTTGCAGCGTATCGAACTGCGGGCCGGCGAGGCCGTCTACGCGCTGCGTCGCCACCACGTCCCGGACGAGAAGCGGACGGTGCGACCACTGGCCGGGGTGCTGGCGCAGGCTCGGGCCCTCCCCGGGGTGCGCCTGGTGACGCCCGCGGTGGAAGCCCAGGCGATTCTCTCCTTCGGCACGGTGCGCCGGCCCGTGGTGCTGACCGGCGTGATTCCCGAGGACGAGGCAGCGCTGACCGTGCTGGACGAGCGCGTGGTGAGCGGCAGTTGGCAGGAACTGGTTCGCAGCCGAGACGGCGTCGTCCTGGGTGGCCAGCTGGCCCGCTCACTGGGGGTCGAGGTGGGTGCCCAGCTGCAGGCGGAAAGCCCGGACGGGGGGCTGCTGCCGTTGCGCGTCGTGGCGTTGGTGGAATCAGGACTGGCCACCGTTGACCGTGCTCTGGCCCTCGTCCCACTCGATCGGGCGCAGGCGCTGGCCGGACTTCCCAGCGACCAGGCGAGCAAGGTGCGGCTGCAGCTGGCCGATGCGCGCCAGGCCGAGGGCGTTGCCCGCGCCGCGGAGTCGCGGCTGGGGTATGTGTGCCGGTCCTGGCAGCAGCGCGCCGCCTCCCAGGTGGAGGCGTTCGAGCGCCAGAACCTCATCACCCGGGTGCTGGTGCTGTTCACCGTGCTGGTGGCCGCCTTCGGCGTCGCCAACGTCCTCGTCCAGCTGGTGGCGGACAAGCGCCGGGACATCGCCATTCTGCGGGCCGCCGGCTTCTCCCGCCACGATATCGGGGTGATCTTCCTGCACCAGGGAGTTCTTCTGGGGCTGCTGGGCGCTGCGCTGGGGTGGGCGGCTGGGGCGCTGCTCATCCGGGTTGTGGCCCGAATCCCCGTCGACTTCGGCGAAGCCGCGGTGCTGCGCAACGAGCACCTGCGCATGGTCGAGTACCCGTGGTTCTACCTGCTCGCCCTCGGCATCTCCCTGATCGTGTGCGCCCTCGCCGCGGTGGCGCCGGCGCGCCGCGCCGCCGCCCTCGCCCCCACCGAGATCCTCCGGGGCGAACGGTAGTTACGCCGTCTCCACGCTCACCCGCAGCCGCCCGTCCACGGCCACCTTGTCGACCAGCGCTGGCCAGTAGGCCACCACCTCCTGCACCTTGGGCCGGCCGCCAGCGAAGCCCGTGACCCCGGGCGGGCCGGAAGTGACGAGCGGCGCCAGCTCCAGGGTGAAACGGGAAACCGCCGCCCGATCCTTGCTGCGAACCCCGATGCGAAGCACCACCTCGGGAGGATCCTGGGGCGGCTCCACCAACCCCGGGTGGCACACGCCGGTCCCCAGGAGCTCGACCACACGATCTTCAGGGGGAAAGGTCACCCCGGCGCGGGCCAGCCGCCGCCAGACGATCTCGGTGCACAGCTGCGCCTTCTCGATCGCCCGCGGTCCGGACACCACCAGCTGCCCGACCGCCTTGAAGGAGTCGTGAAATGAAGCCGACACCTTGTAGGTCTCGGTCGCCGGTCCACCCCTGGCGCCGGTCAAGAGCACCCGATCCGCACCCTCCTGTTCCAGTCGCACGGAGGTGAAGTCGGCGACGCAGTCTGGGGTGATGTAGCGGGTGGGGTCACCCATCTCGTACAGGAGCTGCTCGGAGACGGTACCCACCGACACCAGCCCCCCGGTGCCGGGTTGCTTGGTGACCACGAAACTGCCGTCCTCATGGCACTCCACGATGGGATAGCCCACGTCCCAGAGCGCCGGCACTTCCCACCAGCGCGAGTGGTTACCCCCGGTAACCTGCGCGCCACACTCGATGAGGTGGCCGGCGATGGTGCCGGCGGCCAGGCGATCCCAGTCGTCCGCCGCCCAGCCGAACTCGTGCGCAAGCGGTCCAAGTGCCAGTGAGGTGTCAGTGATCCTCCCCGCCAGCACGATCTGCGCCCCAAGCTCAAGCGCCCTCACAACCGGTCGCGCCCCCAGGTAGACGTTGGCTGACAGTACCTT
This sequence comes from Acidobacteriota bacterium, assembly GCA_037444085.1. Taxonomy (GTDB): domain Bacteria; phylum Acidobacteriota; class Thermoanaerobaculia; order Thermoanaerobaculales; family Thermoanaerobaculaceae; genus CALEVZ01. Next base: position 12,969 of record JBBINC010000010.1, read on the forward strand.
GTTGTGTTCGATCTGGCAGAGTTGCTCGCCCGTCTCCATGTGAAGCAGGTGATGACCGCCGCGGCACAGCTCGCCGAGGCTCGGCAGAAGATCGTCACCCTCGATGATCCCCACCCTGAGGCCCGCATACCCCATCTCCCGCGCCAGCCGGAGCACTTCGTCCCGGCAGGCGGCGGGGTTGAGGCCGCCGGCATTGGTGATGACCTTCACCCCCCCGCTCACGATCTCCGGCAGGGCGCGGCGGAGCAGAGAGATGAAATCGGTGGCGTACCCCCGGCGAGGGTCGCGGAGGCGCTGGCGCATCATGATCGACAGCGTCACCTCGGCCAGGTAATCGAGGCCGAGGTAATCGAGCCGCCCACCGAGAAGCAGGTTCATCGCCGCATCCGGGGAGTCTCCCCAGAAGCCCTGGCCGTTGCCGACCCTCACCGTCCTTCCCATACGCCCCCCGTGGGCGCATTGTACGCGCTCAACCTCTGCCTGCCGTGTCCTGTGCTACGCTCGCTCCGGGGGTGGGAGTGGAGACCATCCGGCACGCACTCGCCAGTTTCCACGAACTGGCGCTGAAGGGGGCGCACCGCGGAAAGTTCGAACGCACCCTGATCCGTAACGTCACGAGGGCTCTCGACGGCTTGCCGGTGGCCGACATCTCCCTCCCCGCCAGAATTGTCGTGCGCTTCAGGGAGGACGTTCCCTGGCCGGAGGTGCACCAGCGGCTCGCCACCGTCTTCGGACTTAACGCGCTGATGCCGGTGGTGCGCATCGGGCGAACCTGGGAGGAGCTGGAGGCGTACTGCCGCGCCAACGCCGCGGCGCTGCGCGGCGGGGCCACTTTCGCGGTCCGCTGTCGTCGCTCGGACAAGCTGTTTCCGCTGACTTCGGAGGACGTTCAGCGCCGGCTGGGGTCCTTGCTCCGCGAGTGCACGGGCATGGCCGTGGACCTCACCTCTCCCGATGTCACGGTGCGGGTCATCGTGCAAAGCGACGGCGTGTACCTGGTGCATCGCCGGCTGCCAGGACCCGGTGGGTTGCCGGTGGGCACCTCCGGCCGGGTGCTCGTCCTCCTCTCGGGCGGCATCGACTCGCCGGTGGCCGCGTACCTGGCCTTGAAGCGCGGCGTCACCGCCCATTTCATCCACTTCCACTCGCAGCCCTACGTTGGTGACGCCTCGATCCGTAAGGCAGAGGAGATCGTGACCTTGCTCAACCGCCACCAGGGCCCGGCCCGCCTGGCGGTGGTGCCGTTCGGAGAGTGCCAGCAGGAGATCTTGACCCACTGCCCGCAGGCTCTCCGGGTTGTCCTGTACCGGCGCATGATGCTGCGCGTCGCCGAGCGCGTCGCCCGCCGGTGGCGCTGCCAGGCGCTGGTGACCGGCGAGGCGCTGAACCAGGTGGCGTCGCAGACGCTGCCCAACCTGGCCGCCATCGACCGCATCGCCCGGCTGCCCGTGTTGCGTCCCCTCATCAGCATGGACAAGCAGGAAATCGTCGATCTGGCGGAGCGCATCGGCACCTACCAGCTGTCCATCCTGCCCCACGCCGACTGCTGTTCCTTTCTGCAACCGCGCCACCCCACCACCGGCGCCAGCGCCGCCGCCTGCGCCGCGGCGGAAGGCGCCCTGGACGTCGAGCGTTGGGCGCGCGACATCCAGCGGCAGACCCAGGTCGCCTACCTCGAGCCGGCGCCGTGGCCGTCGTTGGCAGGCCTGGCACGAGGGACACGCGCATGACTCGCGACCTCTCCCGCAAGGAGTTCTTCCGCGAACTGCTCGGCGTCGGGCGGCGGGCCACCTCTGCTCGCACTGGCGCTCCGCCCCGGCCGCCAGTGTTGCTGCGCCCCCCCGGCGCCCTGCTCCCCGACGAGCGCTACCTGCAGGCGTGTACCGGTTGTGGCGCCTGCGTCGAGGTGTGCCCAAAGGACGCCATTCGACTTCATCCCTCCCCGGCCGACCCCGAACGCCAGATCGCCGTCCTGGAGGTAGGGCGCGTTCCGTGCGTGCTGTGCGACGCCGTGCCATGCGCCGCGGTCTGCCCGGACGGAGCGCTCATTCACCCTGGCTCGGCGCGGCAGGTCCGCATCGGAGTCGCTCAGGTGGACCCGCGCCTTTGTCGGACCTTTCGCGGCGAGGGGTGCGACGTGTGCGTGCGCGTCTGCCCCTATCCCGGCGAGGCAATCCGGATGATCGGGCACAGGCCTGTGGTCATGCCCGCCGCCTGTACCGGCTGCGGGCTGTGCGAGGCCGCCTGTCCGGAGCGACCAGTGGCCATCATCGTCCACGCAGAGCGCGACCTGGTGCCGGGGATGCGCATTCCGAAGGCGTGGGGACCGGCTGGCTGACGCCACCGGGCCGCCCCGCCGGGCGACTCGGGGTGACACCCCAAGAGATCTACTTGGCGGCCGTCGCCTTTCTGATCAGTTCCAGCGCCTTCGGGTTGCTCTGGTACGCCTCGGCATACGCCTTCGCGGTCTCAGGCTTGAGGCGCGCGCCCGCGTCGATGAGCGCCTGCAAGCCGTCATTCCCGGACCACATCGCCATCTCCAGGGCGGCCATCCCCATGGAGTTGCGCGCGTCGTGCTTCGCGCCGCCCGCCAGCAGTTTGCCGATAATGGCGGCGTCGCACCTGTCGGCTGCGAACATGAGCGGCGTATTGCCCATCTCGTCCTGCCCGTTGGGCTCGGCGCCTCGCGCCAGCAGCAGGTCGACGACGGCGTGGGTGGCCTCGGGCGTGGGTCGAATGGCGCTGTTACACGCCGCCGGGAAGAAGAAGAGGAGGTGCAGCGGCTGCCGGCCGTTCACCTCGGGGAAGGGGTGCGAAGGGGACATGCCGGCGTCCAGCAGCGCCCCCACCAGTTCCGCGTCGACGCTCATGAGAGCCTGCTGCAAAGCGGTCTCGCTGACCTCCGCCCCCCGCCGGCGCAATACGGCAAGGCCCCGCGCCTCGGCCGCCGGATCCGGACGGCGCGCCGCCGGTGATGCCTCAACCTCCCGTTGTACAGGACGTCGTGCCACCCCCGCTGGCCCCGCCAGATCGTTCTCCAGCTCCCGGGCGATGGTGGTCGCGTAGTCGGCAACCTGGCTGCTACGATGACCGCCCAACTCCTTGATTGACCCCAGCACCGGCGCCGCCTCCCGGCCCCGGTTGCGCAGGGCCCGCAGCGCCTGCCAGACCACCTCGTCGTCGCGGGATTCCCTGGCGATGCCGGCAAGCAGCACCACCGCCTCCTCGGCGGGCAGCGCCAGCCGGTCAAGGCCGTTCACAGCCTCCCGTCTCACCTTGCCCTCGGCGTCCTGGATGGCGGCGCGCGCCAGCGCCGGGCGCGCCAAGTTCGCGACCTCCGCCTTGACGCCCTGGGTCACCGGCTGGGAGCGATCACCGACCGCTGCGAGGGCCTCGGCGACGCGTTGCCGCAGATCCCCGGCAGGCTCCGCGGTCAGGCGGGTAACAAGCGCCGGTGCAGCGCTCGCGGCCAGGCCGCCGGCTGCTGTGACCGCCCGCAAGGCACTCCCGCGAGTCGCTTCGTCGGCATCCGCCAGCGCCCGAGTGGCCGCCGGAAGCCATGCCGCCACCTGCTCAGGCTCCAGGCGCGTGCCGGCGAGCCGCGCTGCCGCCCGCCGCGTACTGGCATTGGCGGAGGCCATCCCCCTCGCAAGCGCCTGGTCCCAACCCCCCGACAGGTCGGGCAGTTCGCTGGCGACTTGCAGGATCGAAGCCTGTCCCGGCCCGTCTTTGGCCAACCGTGTCAACAGCGGCTGCACGAGCCCGGCGTCACCGGTGGCGATCAACCGCTGCAGGGCTCTCTCGGCTCGCTGGACGTTGTCGCGTGCCGCGTCCCGGGAACGGTACTCGGCGGTCAAGTCCTCGCCGCGTTCCGCCTCGCGCTCCAGAAAGCCCAGCAGGTGCGGCAGCAGCGCCGGCCCAGGCTCCAGCCCAACCAGCCCACGCGCCGCCTCGAAGCGGATCCGGAGGTCACCGGACGCCAGCGCCCGCCGGCGCGCCGGGGCGAGCGTCGCCGACTCTTCGCCCAGGGTCTCGAGAGCGCCCGCCGATAGCACAACCACTTCCATGTCATTGTCGTCCAGCGCCACGACGAGCATCTCCTTCGCCGGCGAGGCTTTCTCGCCCAGCCGCCAGAGCGCCGAGGCCGCCGCGGCCCGCACCCCGCGATCCGCATCCGACAGCGCCGCTCCGAGAGGCGCCGCCGCCTCCTCCACGCCGAGCCTGCCGAGCCCCTGTACCGCCTCCACTCGATCCGCCGGCTTGCGCGACGCGAGCTGCTTGACCAGCCGCTGCAGGACGGGATCCGCGGCCTCGCCCAAGGGCGGAAACGCCACCGCCAGAGAAAGGACTGCAGCCCGAAACAACACCACCGATCTGGCCATGAGGACCTCCACGTCGGCGGTCGAACCTCCGGGGCATGGGGCCGTATTCCCGGGCTCGAACCGCTCTCGGCGCCACGACTGAAGCTGAGCCGCGTTCCGCTCCCGGCGCCGAACCAGTCGCTGTCATCGGCTTCTCATCATCGCGGTCGCGAGGGACCTGTCCTTGACGGCCTTCCCAGCCATCTCCTCGACTTACCGCCATGCGCAGGCGCATCAAGTACATCAGCCGCATCTTTGCAATCACCACTCGCGCCGACGTGGACACCATCGCTGCCAGCGCCGCCGAGAAGAACGCGCAGCTCGGCATCACCGGCGTGCTGGTGGCCGGGGGGCTTTTGCTTTTAGATCCTCGAACGGCTGGCGGAGGAGGTCGACGGCCGCTTCCGCACGATCTGCGCCGACGACCGGCATCAGGAGGTGCTGCTGCTGGGCAGCCAGGACGGCGTGCCGAGCCGGATGTTCCCCAACTGGGCGATGGAGAGCGTCTACCTTGACCCGGGGGCGAGCGCGCGCATGGAGACGTTGTCGGCGCTGCTGTCCACGGCGTTCGCGATGAAGTTGCAGCTGGACGAGTTGACCGGGGCGCTGGAGCGCGCCGTGTGGAACGAGCTGGTGGCGCAGGCGCGATAGCCGGCGCCACACCAGCTGGCCACGTCGCCCACTGATCCCACACGACATCGAACGGCGCCACCCGCCGAGGCGAGACTGCGCTCGGCCTCCATGACTCCCGTCACCGATCCGGCGTGCAGGCGGCGCGTCTACGACTCGCCCATGAAGGGGTAGGAGAAGTGTTTGGGCGGCACGAACGTCTCCTTGATGGCGCGCGGGCTGGTCCAGCGGATCAGATTCCACTTTGAGCCGGCCTTGTCGTTGGTCCCGGAGGCCCGCGCCCCGCCGAACGGCTGCTGCCCGACCACCGCGCCGGTGGGTTTGTCGTTGATGTAGAAGTTACCCGCCGTATCGCGCAGGCGGTGCATGATCCTGGCCACCGCGGCGCGATCCTGGGCGAAAACGGCGCCGGTGAGTGCGTAGGGTGAACCCTGATCGCACAGCTCCAGGGCGCGGTCGAGCTCAGCGTCGGGATAGACGAACAACGTCAGCACCGGACCGAAGATCTCCTCCTCCAGCAGGCGGAAGCCGGGGTCGGTGGTGAGCACCACGGTGGGCTCGATGAAGTAGCCGTGGCTGGCGTCACAACCGCCGCCGAAGATGATCTCGGCATCTGACGAAGCCTTGGCGTAGTCGATGTACTCCTTGATCGACTCGAAGGCGGCGGCGTCGATCACCGCCCCCATGAAGTTGGTGAAGTCCTCCACGTCGCCCATCTTGACCTCGGAGAGTTGACCGGTCAGGCGGTCCTTGATGGCGGGCCACAGCGAGGCGGGAAGAAAGGCCCGGGACGCTGCCGAACACTTCTGCCCCTGATACTCGAAGGCGCCCCGCACCAGCGCGGTGACCGCCGCATCCACATCGGCCGAGGAGTGAACGAAGACAAAGTCCTTGCCGCCGGTCTCGCCGACGATGCGGGGGTAGGAGCGGTAGCGGGCGATGTTCTCGCCCACCGTCTTCCACATGCCGTGGAAGACGCCGGTCGAACCGGTGAAGTGGATGCCGGCGAGCTCCCCGGAGGCGAGGACGGGATCCCCGACCTGGCTGCCCGACCCCACCACCAGGTTGATCACGCCTGGGGGAAGGCCCGCCTCCTCCAGGAGCTTGTAAATGTAGTACGCGGAAAGCACGGCGGTGGAGGCGGGTTTCCACAGCACGGTATTGCCCATGAGCGCCACCGAGGTGGGGAGGTTGGCGCCAATCGAGGTGAAGTTGAATGGAGTCACGGCGAAGACGAACCCCTCCAGGGCACGGTACTCGACGCAATTCCACACGCCCGGCGAGGAGATCGGCTGATCCTCGTAGATCTGCTGGGCGAAGTACGGATTGAAGCGCCAGAAGTCGATGATCTCGCAGGCCGAGTCGATCTCCGCCTGGAACACCGTCTTGGACTGGTTGAGCATGGTCGCGGCGTTGAGGGTGTCGCGCCAAGGCCCGGCCAGCAGCTCGGCCGCCTTCAACATGATGGCGGCGCGGTCGTACCACCGCATGTCCGCCCAGGTGGCGCGCGCCTGGCGGGCTGCCGCGATCGCCAACTCCACCTCGGCCGGACCGGCTTTGTGATAACGGGCGAGCACGTGGCCGTGGTTGTGGGGGACGATACAGCTCCCCAGCTTGCCGGTGCGGACTTCCCTGCCGCCGATGAGCAGCGGAATCTCGATCTCCCGGCTGCGCATCTCCTTGAGAGCCGACTTCAAGCTGCGCTTCTCGGGCGAGCCCGGAGCGTAGGCACGCACCGGCTCGTTGACGGGCTGCGGGATGGGGAATACTCCGTTCATGGTTCCTCCTGGCGCGGGCACGGGGCGCTTGTGATGGCGTGGCACAAACCCGGCGCCGGCAAAGCATACGGGGCGGATCGAAAAGGGTCAACCCGCCCGCCCGGCAGCCCGCGGCGGTGGTGGCGACAGGCGGGCGCCTCTTTCCCCGGCGATGGGATTTCGCCGAGGTGGACCCACCTCTCCCCGCTCGCGGTTATCATGCCCCCGTGTCGACGATTCCTCCCCTCGATGTATCGGTGCTCATACGCACCCGCGACCGCCCCCGCCTGCTCGCGGAAGCCCTGGAGAGCGTGGCCCGCCAGACGCGCGCCCCGCTGGAGGTGGTGGTGGTCAACGACGGCGGCGAGCCGGTCGGCCACATTCTCGCGTCGTTCGCCAAACGCTTGACCGTCCGCCCCGTTTCTCACCCGGCGGCACTGGGGCGGGCCTGCGCCGCCAACGCCGGGGTGAAGGTGGCGCAGGGGACCTGGATCGGCATCCTGGACGATGATGACCTCTTTCTCGCTCATCACCTGGAGACCTTGAGCAATGCCCTGGTGGGTTCGCCTGCCGAACTGGCCCATGCCGCCTGCCGGCTTGTGCGGCCAGACGGCGAGGAGGTGATCGGCTCGCCCGCGGACCGCCACGGCCTGTTGCTCGCCAACACCATCCCCACGTGCGCGACGCTGGTGTCTCGGGCGGCTGTCCTGGCGGCGGGGGGCTTCGATGAGGAATTGCCGTTTCTCGAAGACTGGGACCTGTGGATCCGCCTGGCGCAGCGGCAGGACTTCGTCTACGTGGACCAGGTGACGTCCGTTTACCGAGCGGGGCCGGCGTCGGTGGGCGGGGTCATGGCAGCGGAACGCTGGCAGGCGATGGAAAAGCTCTTCGCCAAGCACTGGCCGCTGGTGTCGCCGGCCCTCCTGGTGCGCAGGATGTACCGCCTGGAGCGCGACATCAGCGAGATTCGGCGGGAGGCGGCGGCACATCGCAGGCGCGCGGAGGAAGTGGAGGGCGACAACGTGAGGCTGCGCGAGGAGACGCGCTTCATCCGCGAGCTGGCCGACGCCCGCTTGCTCGGGCCCACCTGGTGGCTGCACCGCTGCTGGCGCCGCTGGCGAACGTGGCGCGGAAAGGAGCCGGAGTGAGCCGGCTCGGCGAGAGGTTCTTGGAGTTGATCACTCCCTACCCTCGTCTGGCGGGGTTCCTCTTCTACGTCAAGAATCCCCACGTCTTCGCCTGCAAGGCGTTGCGCAAGCTCCTGCGGATGCGCCGGGAACGGGCGGGGCGAGCACTCCTCGATGGCGGAAGACTCGTCGTCGAGGTCGGCCCGCCGGGCCAGACCCTGTTCACCGTCGCCACCCCGGTGTGGCGGGTCGCCGAGGAGCACCTGCGCGCCGCCATCGACTCGGTGCGATGCCAGACCTACCCCCACTGGGAGTTGTACCTGGCGGACGACGCCTCCCCCGATCCCCACGTGCGCCGTGTGCTCGCCGAGGAGGCGCACCGGGATCCGCGGGTCAAGACGCTGCACCTGGATCACAACCACGGCATCGCCGGGGCCTCCGACGCCATCCTGGCTCGCGCCGCCGGCGAGTTCGTGGCCTTTCTCGATCACGACGACCTCCTCCATCCCCGCGCCCTCGAGCTGGTGTCGGCGCACCTGGCCAGCCACCCCGAGGTGGACTGGGTGTTTTCCGACGAGGACAAGGTGGACGAGCGCGGGCGCCACCGCGAGCCCTGCCTGAAACCCGGCTGGTCGCGGCATCTGCTGCTGACCTTCAACTACGTGGCGCATTTCAGAGTCGTGCGCCGCGCCATGCTGGAACGGGTGGGCGGCCACCGGCGCGGCTTCGATGGCGCCCAGGACTACGACCTCGCGCTGCGCGTCCTCGCCGCGGGCGGGCGCTTTTCCCACCTGCGCGGCGTGCTCTATCACTGGCGCGTGGTCCCCGGCTCGATGGCCCGCGCCGCGGCCGACAAGCCCGCGGCGCACGCCCATGCGCTCCAGTCGTTGCGCGAACATGCAGCCGGGTGGCCACGAGGCGCCACCGCCACCGCCGAGGTGCTACTCGCCCCCGCGTCGTTCTTTCGGGTGCGACGCGCCCCGTCCCCCGACCTCACCGTGTCACTGCTGGTCGACCCCGGCACACCAGTGCCCCCAGGCGGTTGCATTCGAGAGGTTCTGCCTTTGCCCAAAGCGACCTCCCCGGAAACAGTCCTGGCCGCGGTGGCGCGTTCGCAGTCACCGGTGGTCGTGCGGTGGCCCGCGGGTGTCCCTCCCCAAGAGGCCCTCGAGACGTTGCTGGCCCTGCTCCAGGTACCTGAAACGGTAGGAGTTGCGCCCCGCCTTGTGAAGGGCGGCAGGGTGACGGGGAGCGGCTGGTGGGTGGGAAGCGACGGCCGCCTGGAGGACCCGTGGCGCGGCCTCGGTGTGGTGGACCCGGGCTATCTCAACCTCGCCCTCGCCCCCGGTCCCAGGGTGGCGTTGCCGGACGCCGCCTGGGCGGCGTGGCGTGATGCGTACCTGCTGGCCTGGGAAACAGGAGCAGGGGCGCCGGCGCCGTGGCGAGTGCCCGTTGGGGCCGCCCGTGCGGGCCAGGAGATGGTCGTGACGCCCACCGTGTCCGTCTCAGGCGAACCGACTCCGCCCCCCTCGGGCTACCTACCGGATGGGCTGCCCCGGCACGGCTCCCCCTGGCTGGGTCTGCTGGGCTGCTCGCCGACTCACCGGGAAGCGGCGGCAACGCCGTTACAATAGCCGTGGAGGTCTCGCCATGACTGCGCCCAGATCTGAAAGCAAAATCAGTATCGTGGTGAAGGACGAAATGATCCTAGGAACGTACGCCAATTTCGCTTCGATCGTGCACAACTTCGCGGAATTCATCGTCGACCTCGGGCGTGTCGTCCCGAGCCGCGAGCACGTGGAAGTGGTGAGCCGGATCGTGATGACCCCGGTGCACGTCAAGCAGTTGCTCCGCGCCCTCAGCGAGAACGTGGCGATCTATGAACGCAACTTCGGCGAAATCCCGGACGGCCCTTCTCCGGTCGCGACGATGCAGCAGACGATGTAGCCACCCCGTCTCAGCTGGGGGTGATCCAGCCACCGCCCAGCACACGGTCGCCTTCGTACCACACCGCCGCCTGGCCCGGTGACGGCGCCGCCACCGCCTCGTCGAAGACGATTTCAGCCCCACCCGCAACCGCGGTGATACTCGCCGCCACCGGCCGGTGGCGCGAGCGGATCTGGACGGCGACGCGGCGCGGTCCCTCCTGGGGATCGGTGAGCCACACCGCGTCGCGCACCACGATGCGCTCCCGTCGCACCTCGGACTCGCGCCCCACGACCACGCGGTTGCTCGCAGCATCCAGAGCGGTCACGAAGAGCGGGTGAGGCGCCGAGACACCGAGGCCCCGCCGCTGCCCGATGGTGTAGCGGTGAATTCCCTGGTGCCGGCCGAGGATGCGGCCGTTGCGGTCGACGATGTCCCCCCCGCCGGCGAGTTGCTCCCCCGCCAGGTGGTCCAGCAGGCCGATGTATGTCTCCCCCTCGGGGACGAAGCACATGTCTTGACTGTCCGGCAGACTGGCGCTGGGAAGACCCTCGGCCCTGGCGATGGATCGAACCTCGTCCTTGCGGAGTTCGCCCAGGGGCAACAGCACGGAGCGCAGGCGCTCGCGCCCGATCTCGAAGAGAAAATACGACTGGTCGCGGGCTTCCTCCCGCGCCCGGTGCAGCTCCGCCTCCCCCCCCACCCCCTGCACCACGCGGGCGTAGTGGCCGGTGGCGATACGCCCGGCTCCCATGGCCTGGGCGACGTCCAGGAGTCGCCCGAACTTGATGGCGGAGTTACAGTACACACACGGCGAAGGGGTCTCGCCCCGCAGGTAGGTGCTGACGAATGGCTCGAGCACGTGCTCAGAAAACTCCTCGCGCACGTCCAGCAGCACGTGCGGAATACCCAGCAGCCGCGCCGCCCGCTGCGCCGCCTCCACGCCAGCGGCAGAGCAGCAGCGCGAGGCGCCAAATCCGACCTTGGTCAGATCCGCCAGTTGCAGCGTCACGCCGACAGCTGCAAAACCCTGTCTGACCAGCAGGAGCGCCGCCACGGTCGAGTCCACGCCCCCCGACATGGCAACGACGACGCGCCCCTGGGGCGGGCGATGGCGCGCCTGGCTCACGGCAGCAGGGTGTCGTGGGTCTCGGTCACGATGAACATCAGCGTTGACGTGCCGAGGCTGAATTCCTGGTGCGACGCGATCGTGGTCGACTCGACACGCACTCCCTCAACGTAGGTACCGTTGGTCGATCCCAGGTCGCTGACCGTCGCCTCCTCCTCCCGGATCTCGAGCATGGCGTGCCGCCTCGAAACCTCGCTGTCGGGCAGCTGGATGTCGCAGCCGGCGCCGCGGCCCAGTATCACCCGCGGCTTGACGAGCTGGTAGATCTGACCCGAGTTGGCACCCAGAATCACCGCCAGCGAATAGCGGCGGTGCGCTGGAAGAGGTGCCAGCTGCACCAGGGCATGTTCCTCGGCCACCGCCTGAGCGCTGCGGATGTCAAGGTCCTTGGTGGTCTGGTCGCGGCGTGGGTGCTGTGCCGCCGCCTCGGCGGAATCTTCCACCGATCCAGGCCGGTGCACCTCAAACACGGCGGAACACCGCGAACACCTGAGCTTGCGCGACGACGCACTGCCGAAACGACTCTCATCGTACCGGTAGCGCGCTCCGCACTGCGGGCAAGTCACGATCACCGCACACCCCCTCGGGCCGATCGCCCCGCAACGCCTTGTCCGTGCCGGCGCCTGCGACACCTGCCTGCGGCGAGGATCGGCTCGATAGTCACCGATACTCTACGACGCTTCGCGCGATTGTCCAAGTGCGGGGGAGTGGCACCAAGCCCTCCCGCCGCCCAATGGGCGTTCATCTCCGGGGCTCCACCGGCGTGCTAGCATCTGGCGCGTGAGCGCACGGGCGTCAGGCGGCGGTCGCGCCAGGGTGGTGGCGCAGGAAGCGGCGCCCCCTGCCACCCTGCGCATCCCCTCCAACCCATCCGCCGAGCGCGCCGTGCTGGGCGCCATTCTGGTTGACGGCACCTGCTTTTATCGCGTGGTGGAGTTGGTGCGCCCGGAGGACTTCTACACTCCCGCTCACCGCGTCATCTTCGAGGCGTTCGCGGCGCTCGCCGTGGCCAGCCGCGACATTGATCTCCTCACGGCCGCCGACCAGCTGCAACGCTCCAGCACGCTTGATGAGGCCGGCGGCGTCTCATACCTCGCCAGCCTCACCCAGGATCTGCCCGACACCGCCAACGTCGAACACTACGCCGGCATCGTGCGCGAGCGCGCCGTCAAGCGCGACCTGCTGCGCCTCTCGCAGCAGGTGATGGGCGCCGCCGGGCGGGACGAGGGCGACGCCATGGAGGCGCTGGAGATGGCGGAAGCGGGGGTGCTCGCCATCTCCGAGCGAGCCGTTACCAGTGGACCCCAGCCGGTGGGGGTCCTGGCCAAGGCCGAGGTGGGCTACATCCAGCAGGTTTCGCGTTCTGCCGCCCCGTACACCGGTCTGGAGACTGGCTATCAGCGCCTGGATGAACTGACATCGGGGTTGCAGCGGCAGGAACTCATCATTCTCGCCGCCCGGCCGGGGGTGGGCAAGACCGCATTTGCCCTCAACGTGGCGGCCCACTGCGCCTTGCGCAAGGGCGCCAAGGTAGCGGTGTTCTCTCTGGAGATGTCCGCCTCCGCCCTGGTCCGCCGGCTGCTCGCGGCGGAGGCGCGCATCGATCTTCGCCGGCTGGCGCGTGGCTTGTTGTCGCGGGCCAGCGACTCGGTCGGCGGATCGGACTGGGAGCGCCTGCACACCGCCAGTCAGGCGCTCGCCGCGGCGACGATGTGGATCGACGATACGGCGGCCATCTCGCCCCTGGAACTGCGCGGCAAGTGCCGTCGCCTGGCCCTGGAGCACGGCCTCGACCTGGTGGTGGTCGACTACATGCAGCTCATGTCGGCCGGGCTCAAGGCCGAGAACCGTACCCAGGAAGTCTCCGCCATCTCCCGCAGCCTCAAGGCCCTGGCCAAGCAGCTCAACGTTCCCTTGCTGGTGCTCTCGCAGCTGTCGCGGCGGCCCGAACAACGCGGCGGCGATCACACCCCGCAGCTCTCGGACCTGCGCGAATCGGGCTCCATCGAGCAGGACGCCGACGTCGTGGTGTTCATCAACCGCCGCACCGTGCCCGGTCGCAGCCAGGACAGTGAGGGAGTCGAAGATACGAACACGGCGGATGTCATCATCGCCAAGCAGCGCAACGGACCCACCGACGCCTTCCGTCTTGTCTACCTGGACAAGTTCACACGTTTCGAGAATCTCGCGCGGAGCGCCATGTGAGCAGACCGGCGAGGCGTAGCCGCGGGCTGGCCGCGCTGGAGTGGCTCGGCGCCCGCACCACCCACATCTTCGAGGAGGTGGGGCGCTTCTTCACCATGCTCTACCTGGCGTTGTACTGGAGCGTGCGGCCACCCTTCGACCTGAGTCAGTGGGTGCGCCAGATGGTGCGGGTGGGGGTCGACTCGATCCCCGTGGTAGGCCTGACCGCGATGTTCACCGGCATGGTCATGGCGCTGCAGACCTACCGCGGCTTCGAGCGCTTTCACGCCGAGTCGTTTGTCGCCTCGGTGGTGTCGCTATCGCTGACCCGGGAACTGGCCCCGGTTCTGGCCGCCCTGATGATTGCCGGACGCATCGGCTCTTCGCTGGCCGCCGAGCTCGGCACCATGCGGGTCACGGAACAGATCGACGCCCTCCACGCCATGGCGGTGGAGCCGGTGCAATACCTGGTGGTGCCGCGGGTCGCCGCCACCACGCTGATGCTGCCGCCGCTGGTGGCGCTGGCGGACGGCATTGGCATTGCCGGCGGTTTCGGCGTGGCGGTGGGGCTGATGGACGCCAACCCGGTGGTGTACTGGGAAAAGACGTTTCAGTTCCTGGAACTCAACGACGTCTTCTCCGGGCTGATCAAGGCCGCGGTGTTCGGTCTCATCCTCTCGGTGACCGGGTGTAGTAAGGGCTTCCATACCACCGGCGGGGCAGAGGGGGTTGGGCGCTCCACCACCGCCGCCGTGGTCATGGCCTCGCTCGTCATTCTGCTGTCGGACTTCTTCCTCACCAAGATCCTCTTCTAGGAGCGCTCAAGCGATGGCGCAGCCATGATGACCTCGTCCAGCCCGCCGGTCCCGGCTTCCAAGAGCGGCTCAGTTCCCAAGATCTCCGTGATCGATCTGTGGAAGTCTTTCCAGAACAGGGCTGTGCTGCGCGGCATCAATCTCGGGATCGAGGCCGGGGAGTCGCTGGTCATCGTCGGCGGCTCCGGTGCGGGCAAGAGCGTCTTCCTCAAACACCTCATCGGGCTGATGCGACCCGACCGCGGTCACGTGGTCGTTGACGGCGAGGATCTGGCGTGCGCCGCCACCGACGTCTGCCTGGCGATGCGCAGGAAGTTCGGCATGTCGTTCCAGGAAGGGGCACTCTTCGATTCGCTCAACGTCTTCGAGAACATCGCCTTTCCGCTACGGCGCCACACCCGCATGAACGCCGGCGAGATCGCCGCGCGCGTCCGAGAGTGCCTCGCCCTCGTCCACCTGGATGGCGTCGAGAACAAGTGGGTCAACGAGTTGTCGGGAGGCATGCGCCGGCGCGTCGGCTTTGCCCGCGCAATTGCCCTGTCCCCAGAGATCCTGCTCTTCGACGAGCCGAACACCGGCCTCGATCCGATCACTGCGGCAGCCATCGACCGGGTCATCGTGGAGATGCGGGAGAACCTCCCGGTCACCATGGTCACCATCACCCACGACATGAAGTCGGCGCAGCGCATCGCCGACCGCATCGCCATGCTCCGCGCCGGCCAGATCGTGGCGGTGGCGGCCCCTGATGAGTTCGTCCGCTTGCCCGATCGCTACATCCAGTCGTTTCTCGCCGGTGAGCCGTATCCCGAAAACCACGAGGAGGTCGCATGAGCCCCACCGCCAAGGTCGGTGCCTTCATGCTGGGTGCCCTGGTCATCCTGGGCGTCTTCATCGTCAAGATCGAGGAGATCCCGCTGGCCGTTGGGGGTAAGCGCCAGCGCGTACAGGCGGCGTTCCCGTCGGTCGCCGGGCTCGATGCCAAGAGCCCGGTTCGCGTCGCCGGCGTGCGCGTCGGGATTGTCGAGAAGATCGAGCTGGATGGCAACCGTGCCCTTGTCACGCTCGCCCTCGACCCGGGTCTGCGCCTCCATCGCGGGGCCACAGCCGAGGTGATCAGCCTGGGAATGCTGGGGGACAAGTACGTCGAGCTCAACCCCGGCGAGCTCGGCGGCCCGCCCCTGCTCCCGGGAACCATCCTGACCGGCTCCAGTCCGATCTCCTTCGACCAGGTGCTGGGCACAGCCAACGCCATCGCCGGCGACGTCAAGGAAGTCACGGCAGCGCTGCGCAAGAACCTGGGTGGCGAGGAGGGGGAACGGCGCATCGATGAGATCCTCGAGCACGTCCGCCAGTTAGCCGCCGAAACGCGCGCCCTTGTGGCCGCCAACCGAACCAACGTCGACGCCACTATCGCCAACTTCCGCGAGTTCTCCGAGACGCTGAAGACCGAACTCCCCAAACTGGCGGCGAGGCTCAACGAGCTGGCCGGCCGGGTCGACGCGCTCGTCGACGAGAACCGCGAGGATCTCAACGCCTCCATTGCCAACATCCGGGACCTCTCGGGCAGGCTGCGCACCTCCGCCGACAACCTCAACCAGATCACCTCCAAGATCGCCCGCGGCGAGGGTTCCATCGGCAAGCTGGTGAACGAGGATGAGACCGCCGTCAACCTCAATGCCGCCCTCAAATCGGTGGAGAGCGGCGTGCAGAGTCTGAGAGATACCCTTGGGCGAGCGCAACGCTGGGAGCTGGCCGTCAACCTGCGCACCGAAGCTCTACCCGGCCTCGACGATGACGGCAACACCACCCGCAGCGCCCTGGGGCTGGACCTGCGCACCACCCCCAATCGGTTCTTCCGCCTGGAGCTGGTGGACTCGCCGTTCGGCCGTCGCGATGTCGCCACCTCGACCACCGTGGTCATCCATCCCGACGGCCGGCGGGAGACCACCGTCGAGGAGGTCACCCGGGTGACCGACTCGGCCACGGTCAACGCCCAGGTGGGTTGGGATTTCCGCAACGCCTCGCTGCGCGCCGGGCTGTTCGAATCCACCGGCGGTGTTGGCGTGGACACCCACTTCCTCGACAAGAAGCTCAAGCTGACGCTCGAGGCGTATGACTTCAGCCGCGCTACCAACCCTCCCCACATCCGCGTCGAGGGGCGTTACTTTCTCACCCGGAACATCTTTGCGTACGCCGGATGGGATGATCCGACCTGGCGGCAGCGCTCGTCAGCCATTCTCGGCGGCGGCGTCACCTGGGGCGACGAGGACCTGAAGTACCTGCTGGGAACGGCCGGGAGTTTAGGGCGGTAACCGTGACGAAGGGCGGTCTTCACCTTGAGTGTACCGCCTGCGGACAGCGCAGCAGCAAGTGGATGGGGCGCTGCCCTTCCTGTGGCGGCTGGAACACGTTCGAGGAGGTTCCCCAACATGCTCGAACCCCCGGCAACCCGCGCAGCGGCCCACCGGTTCCTCTGACCGCTGCGGAGCTGGCCGACGCACCGCGCTGGCCGGTGGGGATCGCGGGCCTCGACCGGGTGCTGGGCGGCGGTTTGGTCGGCGGATCGGCGGTGCTGCTGGCGGGCGAGCCGGGGGTTGGTAAGTCCACCCTGCTGCTCCAGGTCGCTGCGAAGCTCGCCCCAGCCGGTCCGGTGCTCTACGTCAGTGCCGAGGAATCGGCGCGCCAGGTGGCGATGCGCGCTCATCGCCTGGAGGTGTTACACGACGGCGTCCTGCTGTTGGCCGAGCCGGGCGTGGAGAGCGCCCTCGCCGCCGCCGCTTCGGCCAGACCTGCGGCCATCATCGCCGACTCGGTGCAGACCATGTACTCCGACCGCGTGCCGGCCGTGCCCGGCTCGGTCACGCAGGTCCGCGAAGTGGCGTCGCAGCTGGTGGAGTACGCCAAGCGGCAGGGCCCGCCGGTGGTCGTTGTTGGTCACGTCACCAAGGAGGGATTGGTCGCCGGTCCCAAATCTCTGGAACACCTGGTCGATGTGGTGCTGGAGTTCAACGGTTCCTCCAGCCACCCGCACCGCACCCTGCGCGCCACCAAGAACCGCTTCGGACCAGCCATGGAACTCGCCCTCTTCGCCATGACCGGCCGCGGTCTGGAGGAGGTGGCCAACCCTTCCGCCGCCCTGCTGGCGGATCGCACCGCCGGCGCCCCCGGCTCGGCGGTGGCGGTGGTGCTGGAGGGCAGCACGCCCCTGCTGGTGGAGGTGCAGGCACTGGTGGCGCGTTCGCCCTACGCCAGCCCGCGACGCGTCGCGCAAGGGGTGGAGAGCGGCCGGCTGGCCCTCCTGCTTGCCGTCCTGGAGAAGCGGCTGGGGTTGCGGCTGGGTGATCGTGACGTGTTCGTCAATGTGGCCGGCGGTCTCGAGGTCGACGAGCCAGCCGCCGACCTGGCGATTGCCGCCGCGCTGCTCTCCTCGGTGCGCGAGCAGCCGCTGCGCTCCGACGTGGCGCTGTTCGGGGAGGTGGGCTTGCTGGGCGAGGTGCGCGGCGTCACTCGCGCCGCCGAGCGGGTGCGGGAGGCGGCCGCGTTGGGGTTCGCCGCCTGTGCTCTCCCCGCCGCCATGTCCGCCGGCCTTCCCCCCGGCGTCGACCTGATCCGTGTCGAGAGCATTGCCGACCTGCCCACCCTCCTCGCCGGAAGAGACCCCGCCGCATAGGGCCTGCCCCACGGGCACCCGAGGGACGGGCCGGGATCACTCGGGGACGTAGCCCGCGACGGTGCGCACTTTCACCCCTGGTCGCCGCACGCGCACCTCCACCCGGCGCCACTGCCCCTCCGGCGCGCTGGAGGAGGAGGTGTAGGCGAGCAGATACTGGCTGCGCAGCTCGCGCTCGATTCTGGCGTACACGCGCTCGAGTCCGCCTGCGCGGGCGACGAAGAACGCCTCGCCGCCGGTGGCGCGGGCCAGTCGCTGCAGCCGGGCGCGGGCGAGCAGCTCTCGCACCGAAAGATCGATGCCGATGGCATACACGGTCGCGCCGGTACGCGAGGCCAGCTCGACGACGTGTTCGTACGTGTGCTGCGAGGCGTTGTCGGCGCCGTCGGTGAGAACCACCAGGGCGCGCCTCCCGCGCACCCCCGAAAACTGAAACAACGAGAACACCAGCGCGTCGTACAGCGCTGTCAACCGCTCGGCGCGCAACGCCAGCAGCGAGCGGCCGAGAGCATCGAAGTCCCGGGTCATCGACTCCAGCAGCACTGGCCGATCCGAGAAGGTCACCACGAAGGCCCGGTCGGTGGGGCGCAGGAGATTGCGCAGGAAGCCCATGGCGACCCTCTGCACCTCGGGGAGTGTCGTCTCCATCGACCCTGAGGAATCCACCACGACCCCTAGCCGCACTGGAACGTCGCCATGGCGGGCGAAGTGCGTCAGCCGCTGAGGGACGCCGTCCTCGACCACCTCGAACTCGTCGCGGGTCAGGTTCTCCACCGGCCTGCCGTCCTCGCCCAGCACCGTCACCGGCAGCTCCACGGCATCGACCCTCACCCCGGAGGTGAAGGCGGCCCCGCTGAGAAGGGTGACGTCCTCGGCCTGTGCGCCGTCGTCCAGGATGGCGACGGCTCGCACGATGGCAGCGTCCCGGCCCAGATGCGCCCAGGCCTCGAAGGGCGGGTAAGGGATCGTCGCGAGGAGAGACTCATCCAGGTGGAACTCCACCCGCTCTACCCGCCGCTCGGGCGGCGTGTGGACCGCCGCCCGGAGCAACACCTGTTTGTCACGTCGATCGGCCGGGGTGATGGGCTCCAGTCGCACGACGAATCGCTCTCGCCCCTGGTTGACGACGATCTGGGCGCGGTCGACTTCGTTACCGCCGGAATCCAGCGCCACCGCGGTGAGCGTTGCCACCCGCGGCAGTGGGCCGAGGTCGATCTGCGCCTGGAACGGGGGCCGGTTGCGCGTCATAACGAGGTTGCCGTCGAGCAGGAACTCGACCTTTGCAACCTCGCTGCTCGCAGCCGCCGTGAACACCTGAAGCCCGGCCAGCGCGTCATCACCCGGCCCGGCGAGAACTATCTTGCGAGCGATTCGGCGTTCCTCGTTGACGCTGCTGGCTGCCGACGAGAGAAAGACCTCGGGCACGGCCACCCGCAAGGGGAGCACTTGCTCGCCGCTACGCCCCGAGGTCAGATCGCGAAGTTCCACACGCACGTCGTACTCCCCCGGGCGCAGCTCGCGCTCGATGACGATGGGGATCTTCCTTTCCTCTACGGGCATGGTGAACGCATACTCGAACGTCTCGAGAAGCGATCGTTGGCGACTCACTTCACCCCGCAGCGAAAACCGCGCCACCTCGACTCCCCCGACGATGGAGCGCGCGATGCCCTCGCTGTCCACGGCAAGCGCCAGCGCCACCAGCAGTCGGCCCCCGCGCCGGCCCACCACCTCGTGGGTGATCTCGAAGTCCAGTCTCGGCTGAGCGCGCTCGGGAGTCAGGGACAACGCCCCTGTCCCCAGCAACACCACCGCGGCCGATACCGCGACCGCCAGCCGACGTCTGATTCTCATGCCCATCTTGCTCTCGCGGCGGCCCTTCCCGCCACACCTCGCTCCCTACTGGCGTGGAAAATACCCCGCCACGGTGCGAATTTCCAGATCAGGCCTCGTCGCTCGCACCGTCACCCGCCGGAACCGGTCCCGGGGCGCCAGCGAGTTGGAGGTGTAGGCGATCAGGTACTGGGTCCGCAGCTCGCGATCGATCTGCGCGGTCACCGGAGCAAGGTCGGCCTCGCCTGGAAGGAAAAACGCCTGTCCCCCGGTCGTCTGCGCCAGCCTCGAGAGCTGCGATCTTGTCTTCAGTTCGACGATGGAAAGGTCAATACCGACGGTGTAGATGGTGACGCCAGCGCGGGCCGCGTAGTCCATGGCGCGCTCGAAGTCCATGCGCGAGGCGTTGTCCTTGCCGTCCGAGAGCACGATCATCGCCTTGCGGCCGCGCACCCCGGAAAACTGGAAAAGCCCGTAGACCAGTGCATCGTACAGCGCCGTCTCGCGGTCGGCGCGCAGCGCGATGAGTGCACGCTCCAGTGCCGCAAAGTCCGCGGTGAAACCCTCGATGAGGGTGGGGCGATCCGAAAAGGCCAACACAAAGGCACGGTCGCGGGCGCGCAGCAGGCTGCGAAGGAAGGAGAGCACCACTCGCTGCACCTCGGGCAGGATCTTTTCCATGGAGCCCGACGTGTCCAGCACCAGCCCCAGCCGCACCGGCAGATCGCTCTGCAACGAGAAGTGGGAGATTGACTGCACCACTCCGTCCTCCAGCACCTCGAAGTCCGCCTGGGTGAGGCCCTCCACCGGTCTGCCCTGACGATCTACCACGGTGATGGGCAGTTCCACCGCCTCCACGTCGATACCCGAGAGGAACTGCGGCGCGTTGACGAACTGCAGGTCCTCCGCCTGTTCGCCGTCGCGCAAGACCGCCAGCGCGCGCAGATACCCGACCCCGCCGGAATCCTGAAACGGCAGCCACGCCTCAAATGGGGCCTGGTACACCGTCGCCATCAACTGCTCGTTGTGGTAGAGCTCGACGCGGTCCAGTTCGCGGTCGGTAGGCGTCTTGACGGCCACCGAGGCTCGGATGGCTCCGGGCCGGCGGTCGGCGTCGCCGAGCGGCTGCAGCCGAACGAAGAAGCGCTCCCGGCCGACGTTGAGCGCCACCTCCGCCCGGTCCCGCTCCCTCCCCGCCGCGTCGAAGGCGATCGCCAGCACCGTGGCAAGTCGCGGCAGCGGCCCGAGATCCAGCGACACCTCAAAGGGGGCCTTGTTCTTGGTGAGAATCGACTCCCCGTCGAGGTAGAACTCGACCCTGACGACCTCGGGACCGGTGAGGGCGGAGAAACGCTGCACCCCAACCACCCCTTCACCTTCCGGCCCGGTGAGGCTCAAGGAGCGCGTCACCGCTTCTTCCGCCCTCGCCGCCTCGGCAGGCGTCACGGGGGCTGGCCCACCTTCAGCGACGAGTCCGGCCGGAATCTCGACCACGAGGTCCGATTCCTGCACTCCCGCCTGCGTGGAATTGGCGTCGGCGACCTTCAGGCGCAGCCGGTATCGCCCTGGGCGCAACTCTCTGGTGATGAAGAGGGGGATCTCCTCCACCGCCGAGGAGAATGTGAAAGCGTAGCGGAAGCGATCGGCCATCACCCCGTCCCTGGAAACCTCGCCGACCACGTCGAGCTGAATCACCTGCACGTCGCCCACCATCGCGGTAGCCAGCGATCCCCTGGGGAGCTTGACCTTGAGCTCGACGTTCAGCTTGCCGGCGCGCCGTCCGGCCACCGAGGACGACAGCGAGAAGGCAAGGGGCGCTGCGCCGGGAGGAACGAGCGTCGAGAATTGCAGAAAGCGGGCGGCTGCGGCCTCATTTCCCATCGACTCCTCGGACGGCATCCTCGCAAAGCGAGCGCGAGCGCTGTGATCCCGCATCCAGTACTCGGCCACGGCCAACAGCCGCGCCAGCTCGTCGCCCTCGCCGCAGCGCTGGTCCGGGCGGTCGAATCCGGACGAGCCGCCCTGGCGGAGCAGCATCTGCCCCGCTGTGCTGTACAACACCGCCCGGGTCTCGCCGGGATCCCAGAGGCGGAACGGCCCCAGACCGTAGGGGCGGTAGAAGAGCACCACGATGTCCTGCCCGAGCCCCTCGATGCGTGCGTAGTACCAGAACTCGAGGGGGTTGAAGACCTGCTCGCAGTCGATCTTCTTGCGCTGGTCCGGGCGACCGTGAAGGAGCAGGGTGCGAGCACGGTCCTCGGTGGTGGACCCGAATTCCTCTCGGCAATCTTGCAGCCGATCCTGATAGATGCTGCGAAAAGCGGTGCCTAGACCGCTCTGCGTGCCCCACACCTGCCACAGGCGTTCGGCGAAGGCGCGCCGTTGCTCATCGGTCTCCAACTGCAAGAAGGCCTTTTCCTGTTCGGCGGAGATGAGGGGGTACACCTCGTCCCGAAGCCAGCGGCGCCACTCCTCGGGGAGCGCGGAGGCCTTGCCCCGCTGAGCCTGGACGGCTCCTGGCGGCACCGCCAGCAAGAGGAGCGCCACCACCAACGCCACCATCCCAGCCCGTCGAGCGAGTGCAGAGATCTTCATCTTCTCCTCTTACGCCTCCACAGGGGGGCGTGTTACAAGTTGCCGGTAGGCCGCCCATGCCCTACCCTTTCCCTGCGCCAACACCTTCAGGTCGCTTCCCATGCCCGCTGGCGACAGGAATCGCTTCGCGGCGGCCAGATCGACCCACTCCCCGGCGCTCAGCGGCCCTGCCCTTCCCTTCGCCGTGGGGAGAAAGTCCAGCGCCCCGTGCAACGCCAGAAACTTCCCCAGGGGTTCCAACTGCTCGTTCTCCCAGCCCACATCGCCGCCCGCCCGGGCCAGATCGTCGAAGTTGACGTGGGCGGTGATATCGGTGCTTCCCGGCTGGTCGAGCACCTCGGTCACCAACTCGTGTCGTCGATACCCGGCGAGCGTACCGCCGCGCCGTGCCCTGGCGTTGTAGAGGCGATGCGCCGAGTACCCGTAGTCGATGATCAGCGCCAGGGCGTCCTCGCCGCACCAGCGCAGGTGCCCCGCGTGCAGCGCCCGCACCTGGGGCCGAAGTTCTGCCACCTGGCCGTCTTCGAGCGCCACCGCGTGGTTCGCGAGGTACTCGCCGAGTGCCGGCGACGATGGTTCTCCCAGTCGAAGACACAACTGCGGCGCCGTCTCGTCGGCAGCCACGTAGTACTCCTTGAGCCATATCACCCCTTCGCGCGCCTCGGCGACCACCCGGTGCGCCGGCAGGGCGTCGTACAACTCCGAGGCGAACAGCACCACCGGACCGATGAGCCGCGGCGCGTCGGCCAGGCGCCTCACGACTTCGAGATCCCCGGCCAGACGCCGCAGACGCCTCCGCGCCCAGGCGGCAATCTCCACCGCCACCCACCGGCCGACCACTGCCCCCGGGCCAGCGCCGAGATACCGGGCCAGCGCCCGCAGCAAGGCACCCTCACCGGCGGCCAGTTCAACGAACGTCAGCGGCTGTCCCAGCCTCCCCGCCAGCCCCTGCAACATCGAGGCGAGCGTCGCGGCGAAGAGCGGAACCGTCGTGGGCGCGGTGACGAAGTCGCCCCCCTCACCGACCGGGCCCGCCCCGGCTCGCGGGCGGGTGTAATACCCCCACCTGGGATGGTACAGCGCAAGCGACATGAACTCGGCGAACGTCACCACGCCCCGCCGCCGGATCTCGTCCACCAACCCACTCATGGTTTCAGAGTAGCACCGGCCGAGTCGCCGGCACGGCGAGCCCCGTCGCCGGCACCGGCGCGGCCAGCCGCGCCAGGCTCTTGTCCGGGAAGCCGACCAGAAAGCTCCTCGCGATGGCGTTCTCCAGGTGTTAGCACCCGAGCAAAAGGCCCGCCGGCGTGGCTGAAACGGCGTCGAGGACGTCCTCACAATGCCAGCGCAGCAGCCAGCAGGTCCCAGCGCGGGCCGCCGCCGGCAGGCGCGTCCGAGGGGCTTCTAGTCGGTGGAGGCGGCGGGCGTGGGGGCGGTCATGGTGAGCATGCGCTGCAGCGGGCGCACTGCCTGCACCCGCAATTCCTCGGGCAAGTTCAGCCGCGGGCGGCCATCTCGAAGACAGGTGTAGAGATTCGCGAGAGTATTGCGCTTCATGTACGGGCAGGTGTTGCAGGCGCACTCCCCCGACCCCCCGGGCACGGGAATGAAGCGCTTTCCTGGCGCCAGACGCTCCATCTGGTGGATGATTCCGGGCTCGGTCGCGATGAGAAAGGTCGTCGCCGGATGATCCTGCACGAACCGCAGAATCGACGAGGTCGAGCCCACGTGGTCGGCGAGGGCGAGAATCGAGTCCGGGCACTCCGGGTGTGCCGTCACCACCGCCTCGGGATGATCCACCTTCAGTTCGATCAGCGCCTTGGCGGAAAACTGCTCGTGCACGATGCAGGTCCCCGGCCAGAGAACCATCGAGCGCCCGGTGACCCGCTCCAGGTACGCCCCCAGGTGTCGGTCGGGGGCGAAGAGAATCGGCGTGCCCTCGGGAATCTGCCTGATGATCGTTTCCGCCGACGACGAGGTCACGATGATGTCCGACATCGCTTTCACCGACGCGGAGCAGTTGATGTAGGTGAGCGCCACGTGCCCCGGGTGCTCCTCCCGCCATCGACGGTAGTCATCTGGCGGGCACGACTCCTCCAGGGAGCATCCGGCCTCCAGGTCGGGAAGCAGCACCTCCGCCCCCGGGTTCAAGATCTTCGCCACCTCTGCCATGAAGCGCACGCCGCAGAAAGCGATGGTCGAAGCATTGGCGCGCTGGGCGGCGCGCGCCAGCTCGAGGGAGTCGCCAACGAAGTCGGCGAGATCCTGGATCGCTCCCTCCTGGTAGTAGTGGGCGAGCAGAATCGCCCCCCGCTCCCGCTTGAGACGGAGAATCTCGGCTCGCAACCAGGCAGTATCGACAGAGCTCTCCGGCAACGACGAATGAGCCGACGAGTGGACCGGCATCGCCATGAAATCCCCCCCGAGCAAGTCTAACCCTCGCCGAGCACCAGAGCTTCCACTCCTTCCGGCTCGCGCGGCAATCCCCCGGTCAAGCACTCGGCGCCACGGTCGGTGATCACGTAGTCGTCCTCGATGCGGATGCCCACACCCTCGGCGGGCAGATAGACCCCCGGCTCGATGGTGAGGACCATGCCGGGCTCCAGGGTGGGCTCCTCGCCGCCCACGTCGTGAGTTTCGAGCCCCAGGAAGTGTCCAATGCCATGGATGAAGAACGAGCCCAGCGACGCCCCGCCGTCGCCCTTCAACCCGCTGCCCTCCAGGGTCGCGAAGGCGGCGCGGCGAGCCTCGGCGATGCTCGCCCCGGGGCGCAGCACCGCCACGGCAGCCTCGTAGGCCGCGAGCACAGCGCCGTAGAGAGCGCGCTGGCGCTCGCTGAAGCGCCCGGAGACGGGGAACGTGCGCGTCAGGTCACCGCAGTAGTACCCCCAGCGGGCGCCCACGTCCACCACCACCAACTCGCCGTCCCCCAGCACGCCACGGTTGGCGTCGTAGTGCAGCACACACCCCGCCACCCCCGAACCGACGATCGGGGGAAACGCCCATCCCTCCGCTCCGGCGGCGCGCAGCGCCGCGAACGCCGCTCCCTCCACCGCTCCCTCCCGCGCCCCCGGACGCACTGCCGCCGCCGCCGCCCGCATCCCCGCCGCCGTCGCCGCCACCGCCTTGCGCAGCAGGACCAGCTCACCCGGTTGCTTGCGAAGGCGCATGGCCGTCAGCAGCGGCGACAGGTCGCGCAGCGAGAACGACGGCAGGCGCTGGCGAAGCGCCTCCACGAGCCGCTGCTCGGAGCTCAGTTCGCCATTCAACGACGGCGAGGGCAGCCGCACCCAGAGCTCCCGCGATTCGGCCAGGGCTGCCGCCAAGCGGCCTTCGAAACCCGGCACCGGCCGCCGCCGGGCGTCGACGACGTTTTCCGACGGCTCCCGTGCCAGAACCTGCTCGAAACCGAGAATCGCCGCCGTTTCCCCCCCCGGACCGAGCTTGGGGCCCGTCCACGCCTCGATGTTGGGCCGCCGCTCGGGCAGGAAAAGCGTCTCATGCTCCTTCTCCAGCACCAGAACCGCGTTGGGAAGCTCGACTCCCGTCAAGTAGAAAAAGCCCGGGTCCTGCCTGAAGGTGCCGACATCGCCGTAGCCCCTGGCGTCAGAGGCCCCCAGCAGCACCGCCAGCGCGGCGTCGCCCAGCTGCGCCTGGAGCGCCTCCCGGCGGGCGCGATAGACTCCGGGCGCCTCCACCTCGGCCGCATAGTGCCCGCCTTGCAGAACCGTCGTGTCGATCATGCTCCGTCCTTTCTACGCTGCCGAACCGCCGGAATCCCCGTCGCCCGCTCCCGCCGCTCCCTCGGTGTGCAGAGACTCGACCTGGGTCGCCGCACGGCGAATGTAGTCCACGCCCGACAGAACCGTGAGTCCCAGCGCCCCGTAGAAGCAGCCCAGAAGGACCGGCTCGGGCACGAGGATCACGTTGGCGAGCAACACCATGCCGATCGTGACGATGTGCGCGAAGGTCGTTACCTTGCCCCAGAGTGACGGCGGAAAGCTGCGCACATCGGCAGCCAGGTACATGATGAGCGCCACCAGAACGATGAGCAGGTCGCGCAAGAGGGCCAGCACGGTCAACCACAGGGGGATCGTCACGACACCCGGGTTCGGCCAGGTGAGTACCACGTACGCCGTGACCAGCAGCGCCTTGTCGGCAATGGGGTCGAGGTAGGCGCCGAGCAGCGAGCGCATGCCCAGGTGGCGCGCCAGCACGCCGTCAACCGCGTCTGAGACGCCGGCTGCGACGAAGATGATCAGAGCGAGCTGGTGGTTTGCCGATACGACGGCCAGGGCGAAGAACGGGATCGCCGCCAATCGGAGCAGTGTGATCCCGTTGGGAATCGTGAAGGGCCTCAGGGCGTCGCGCACCTCACGCGCCGCCCGCTGTGCCACCCGCCCTGCCGCGCCGCGTGGCCGCGGCGCTCCCCCGCGCTGGCCGCGCCGCTCCATCACTCGCGCCCCAGGTTCTCCTCGCGCAGATAGGTCATCTTGCCCTCGTTGACAATCAGGCCGCGCTGTTCCAACTCGGCGATCAGCCTGGTCACGGTCTCGCGGGTGGCGCCGATGGACGCCGCGATATCCTGATGCGTCGGACGCCGCACCGCCACCCACCCATTCCCCAGCATCTGCCCGTGTTGCCGGGTCAAATCGATGAAGTACCTCGCCAGCCTTCCGACCACGTCGAGGGACACGAGAGATTCGACCTGGGCGTTGGCCCGCCGCAGGCGATAGGACATCTCCAACAAGAGTTTGCGGGCGATGCTCGGATGCTCCTCGAGCAGGCGCGAGAAGTCGCTGCGCCGCAGCCGATAGGCGGTGGTGGGGAGCTGCGCCACGACGCTCGCCGAACGCGGCGCGTCGTCCAGCAACGCCATCTCGCCGAACACCTCGCCAGGGCCCAACGTCGCCAGGATGAGCTCCTTGCCCGCCGCGGTGGGCACGCACACCTTGACGCGCCCACGCGCCACCACGTACAGCCCATCCGGGGCCTCGTTCATGGAGAAGATCACCTGATCGCGGGCGAAATCGAGGCGCTGTGCGGCGGCGCCCAGCGCCCCCAGCTCGTCCCTCGCGAGCTCGCCGAAGAGCGGCGACCGAGCCAGCATATCACTGACTTCTAATGACATGTCTCTTCCCCTCCAAGGGCTACCCGGCGCAACAGGGCGGACGCGGCGGCCCCGGTCACAACCTCGCCCGGGACTTCGAGACACGAGTCCGGGCGCCCCTCAGGGCACCACGCGAGTCGCGGCCGCCCGATCACCTCGACCAGCCGCTCCGCAACCTCGATCAGATCGCCACTGCGCACGCGGCGGTGAGGAAGGAACCTGCGGGTGACTGTGTCCCCGGTCATCACGCCGGCGCGCACCACCGCCACCACATCCCGGCGTTCGGCGAGGTTGACGATGTCCTCGAAGATGCTCGCCGCCCCGCGCGCATGCTCGGTCACGGCGGGAACCTCCCACACCACCAGTGCCGCCAGCTCCGCCCGCGACAGGTTGGCCGACCCGAGGGCCCGTTGCACGTAGGGAGGGGCCTGCCCCAGGCGACCGCGGCGACGGGCGTCCTGTAGCAGAGCGCAGCGCCCAGGATGACCTGCTGGCAGGCGGCCGAACAGGCCGGCAGCCACATCCCACTGCTGGCCCGCCGCCGCCACCCGCCCCTTCAGTTCCAGCCCTTCGCCATCGTCGGGAAGAGCGGTGACCAGGCGCGCTGCCGCCCGCACGTCCCCCTCGAGGAGGTATCCACGGACCAGCACCTCGAGCAGCGACACCGCCCCCGGTACGACGTCCAGAGCATCGCTGGCCAGGGCAACGGCGCGTTCACCATCGCCGCCAGCCAGAGCGGCCCGGGCGAGGTCGAGGGCGTTGCCGATGACCAGAGCCTCCAGCTCGCGCACCCGGCGCACCTCGCCTGCCTCGCCGCCCAGCGGCAACGCCTTCCGCGCCGCGGCCAGAGCGTCTGCGAGGCGCCCCTCGGCCTCCAACGCCTGCGCGGCGAAGCTGTGAGCCTGCAGGTAATCGGCCTGGGCCTGGGCCAGCCGGCCGGCCTCGTCGCCGACGCGTTCACCCAGAAGGAAGCGCAACTCCAGCAAGGTCAGGGCGACCGCGGGGTGGCCCGCCGGAGCGCGGCCGATCGCGCGACGAGCCGCTGCCTCGTCGCCTTGCTCTGCGGCCGCCAGGGCGCGGTAGATCGCCTCACCCTCGGCCGCGGCCAGTGGGCGCGCCGACGGCGGAGGAGGCAGCGGATCGGGGACCCGCGCCGGCCGCACCGGCGGGGCGGCCGTGCGACATGCCGCCAGACCGGCCATCGCCACGATCAACGCGAGAGTCGGGCAGGACCTACCCAACCACATCCCCCTCGGCACGCGCTGCGCAGACGTTGGCGACGGCGTGCTTGAAAACCAGGTGCTCCAGCCCATGACTCTCGACTACCAACACGTAGCGGTCGAAACGCCTCAGAATGCCGGTGATGCGCTTGCCGGTCATGAGATAGACGTGTATCGGTCGCGCGTCGCGGCGCATCGCGTAGAAGAAGCCGTCCTGGACGTTCACGTTGGTCGGTCTGGACCGATCGGCGTCTCTATTCACCGCAAGCCTCCAATCGACGCAGAGCGTCGTCAAGCAGAGTCGGCGAGGAGGCGTGCAGCCACACCACCTTTGGCTCGCTGCGCAGCCACGTCATCTGCCGCTTCGCCAGCCTGCACGTCGCTACCGTGGTCGCCTCGCGCGCCTCCGCCACGCTCCACGCACCCTCTACGACTCCCAGTGCCTGCCGATACCCGATCGCCTTCAACGCATGCGCGTCTGGCGGCACACCGCCTTCCAGGAGTCGATGAACCTCCTCAACCAATCCGGCGGAGAACATTCTTTCCACCCGCTGCCGTATCCTAGCACGCAGTTCCTCCCGCGGCCTGGCCAGCGCGATGGTCACGGCGGGGCGCCCCTCGACGCGACTCGAGGAGGCCGTCCACAGATGCGAAATGGGTCTACCCGCCACCAGGCAGACCTCAAGCGCCCTGAGGGTACGCTGCCGGTCGCCCGGGGCGCTGCGCCTGGCTGCCTCAGGGTCCAGCGACTCCAAACGCGCTCGTACCGCCGCCCGATCGCGCTCCCAGTCGGCCTCCAGCTGTGCCCGGAGCGCCGCGTCCTTGGGCGGCTCGGGAAACAGGCCGCGGCAGAGCGCCCGCACGTAGAACATCGTTCCCCCAACCAGCAGCGGCAGCCGGCCGCGCGTCCTCACGTCATCGACCGCCCTCTCAGCCTCGCGCACGAACCTGCCGGCGGAGTAGCACTCCCGCGGGTCGGCAACGTCGATGAGGTGATGGCGCACACGCCCACGCGCCGCCGCGTCGGGCTTGTCGGTGCCGATATCCAACCCACGATACACCGCGAAGGCATCAGCTGAGATCACCTCCCCGCCGAGAACAGCGGCGAGTTTCACGCCCAGCGCCGACTTTCCCACGCCGGTCGGCCCGGTCACGACGACCAAGGGTGGGTGGCTCATGGCGCCTCCCGAGGGGCGAGGTAAACCCGCACCGGCCGCGCGGCGCCGACCCACGCGGCGCCGCCCGAATCCCACCAGATGCGAGCGTGGCCGTCGCGCTGGGCGAGCAGCAAGGCAGGAATCGCCCGGACCCTCGCGGCCACCTCGGGGCTGGGGTGCGACCACCGCGGCCGTTCTCCTGTTGGGACCAGCGCGATTCGCGGTGACACGGCGGAAAGAAATGCAGGCGTGGACGAGGTGCGCGAGCCGTGGTGAGGCACCTGCAGGAACTGCGCGCCGAGCGGCGCACGGCTGGCCACCAGGTGCGCCTCGGCGAGCCTCTCGATGTCGCCGGTGACCAACATCTGCGCGCCCGCCATGTGAACGCGCAGCACCAGGCTGGAATCGTTGCCACGAAGCGATGTCCCCTGCGGGGGCCAGATCACGTCCGCACGAATGCTGCCCAGTCGCACCCCGTGTCCAGCCGCAACCCAGCTCTCGCGCACGGCCCGGCGGCGCGCCATCCGCCGCAGCGGCGCCAGCGACGGCTCGTCCTCAGCCGCCCGCGAGAGCACCAACGCGCCCACCCGAAGGCGCCCCAGGATCGCCTCTGCTCCCCCTACATGATCCTCATCGGCGTGGGTGAGGACCAGGGCGTCAAGGTCCCGCACCCGCAGCGCCGCCAACGCGCGCAGCGCTTCGAGAGGATGCCGGCCGGCATCGACCAGCACGCTGGACCCGCCACTGCAAAGCAGCATCGCCATGCCTTCGCGCACCGGCAGCAGCCGCACCTCCGCCTCCCCGGCCGGTCCGCGACCCCCGGCCACGACCCACACCACGGAGGCCGTCACGCCAACAAGAACCGCGATGAAGGCGCGCCGCCAGCGAGCCAGGGCCGCCAGGCCCAGGACGAACAGCAGGAGCGCAAGTGAGGCCGGAAGCGGCGGAAAACTCCGCACCGCTGCCTCGGTAGCTCCCGCCACTCCTGCCAGCAGTCGCTGCGCCACGGCGATCAGCGCGAGGGGCGGGGCTGCCAGCGACGGCCCCAACAGCGCCGCCGGGACCGCCGCCACACTGGCCGCCACCAACACCACGGCCACCGGCGCCGCCACCAGGTTCGAGAGCACGGCAAGCGGCGCAGCCGACCCGAAATGGGCGCCGGCGATCGGAAACGCGGCCGCCTGCGCCACCACGGGCACGGCGACAGCCGCCGCCAGGCCCCTGGGGAACGGCAGATGACTGGCCAAGGGGCCAGACCAGCGGACAAGTGCCAGGGTCACACCAGCGGAAAGCTGGAACCCGGGCTCGACGAGGACATGGGGTTCCATCAGCGCCAACAGCGCCACAACGCCCCAGACAGTGGGGAACACCTCCAGAGGACGACCGAGTTGGCGTGCTGCCAGGTAAATGATGGCGGCGGTGGCGGCCCGCCGTACCGGCGGGGCCATGCCCGCACCGAGCGCGAAGAGCCCGACCGTCACCAGAACCACCCAGCGCGCGGTACCCGGGCGCACGCCGATGAGGCGGAGACCGAACCACACCAACCCGGCCACCAGGCCGACATGAAGCCCCGACACCGCCAGAAGATGCGCCAAACCCGCCGACCTCAGCGCGCCGACCTCGCCTTCCGACAATCCCTCGCGCCTTCCCAGGACGAGCGCTGCGGCCAGCCCCGCGGCCCGGATCCGCCCGGGATCGACGCCGCCAGCCCGCAACAACGCGGCGACGCCGGCGTCTCGAGCCGCATCGAGCCCCGCGGCGCCATGCCGCTGCCTGAGCACCAGCGGACTTTTGACGTTCAGCACCGGGCGCCGGATCGTCGGGCCGTCGAGGAGGCGAAGCTCTCCCAACCCGGCGATGCGCGATCCTGCCGGCGGCAAGCCAGCGACTCCACCTGATGTTCCGATGGTCAGGGTGAGCTCGCGCGGATGGCGCACCGCTCGCTCGCCGGCCGTCGCCTCGTGCAAGCGAACGCGGGTCCGCCAGCCAAAGGCGGTGGGAGTCCAGCCGTCCCGCACCGTCGCCTCGAAACGCACCGTGCGTCGCGCCGCACCTTCTAGCGCCGGGTCAGGAACTGCGAACGCCGCCGCCGCGCCGCCGGCGAGGACGCCGCACGCCACCCACCACCCCCGCCGCGCTCGCCACAGTCCCAGCCAGCCCGCCACCGCCGAGATGCCGGCCAGCGCCCAGCCCCAGCCGTGCGCGGGAGGGAACCAGCAGCACACCAACGCCGCCACCACCGCCGAAGCGGCCATGGCCACCAGTTCCGTACCCACCGCGGGGGTGTCGAGCCGGCGTGCCGTGGCCACGGCTCACCCGTCGCTTCCGAGCAGCTCCAGGCGGGGTAATCCCAGTTCCCGCCGCCACTCGCGCAGCGAAACGGCGCGCCGCGTCCGTTCCACGATTTCCAGCGTCGCCTCCATTCCCGCCAAGGCCCGGGCGATCCGCTCCTCTGCCCTTCGGCGGCACTCCCCGGGAAGCTCTTCGGCCAGCCGCTCCACCGCGCCGGCCTCCAGGTGCGTCAGGGTCTGGTCCAGGGCAGCGGGCGCGGCCTCGCGCGGCAGGGTGTTCACCGCCGCAGCCAGCGCCAGGATGCCATCGCGCAATGCGGGCTGCTTCTCCCAACGCCGGGCGGCCTCTTCGAGTTGGGCCACGCAACGTGCGAGCGCCTGGGACAGGTCGAGGTTCGGGGTTTCCTCGCTCCCCACCGCCACCGCCGCCAGCCGGCGCGCGTGCCGTTGCACCGCGTGCCGGCAGAGCGCCAGAGATGACACCGGGTCGTCATGACGTTCCCGGCGCTTTGCAAACACCTCGGCCAGCCCGGCCAGCACCGCCGCCAGGGGCACCTCCTCAGCCCACCACCGCTGCAGCAACGCGAAGTCCCTGGGCGAAAGGAGGAACGGCGTGCCGCGCAGGCGTGCGAAGGCATCCTCGATAGAGCGGTAGTACGCCGCTTCCGCGGGGCTCAGTTCCTCCCAGGCCGGTTCTTTTCCCACAGCAGTCGCAGGCCCTTCAGAGTCAGATCATCGTCCACGGCGGCGAAGATATCGGTGTACTTGCCGATCACGTTCCCGAGTCCCCCGGTTGCCACGACCGTGCCGCCCCCCAGTTCGCTCAGCACCCGGCGCGTCAGTCCTTCCACCAGACCCACATATCCGAACACCAGGCCAGCCTGCATGGAGTCCACGGTGGCCTTGCCAATGGCCCGGGGCGGCGCCGCCAGCTCGATGCGAGGCAGCTTGGCGGCACGCGAGAAGAGCGCCTCGGCGGCGATCTCGAGGCCCGGAGAGATCACCCCGCCCAGGAACTCTCCCTGCGCCGACACCACATCCCACGTCGTGGCCGTCCCGAAGTCGACCACCACGCACGGCCCGCCGTACTCGGCAAACGCCGCCACCGCGTTGCACAGCCGGTCGGCCCCCAGTTCGTGCGGGGTCTCGACGCGCAGCGGCATCCCCGACTTGATTCCGGGGGCCACAAAGAGCGGATCGGCGTGAAGGTAGGTGGCCACGGCGGCGCGCAGGGCGCCGTCGAGGGGTGGAACCACCGAGCCGACGATGACGCCCGAGATCTCCTCCGCAGCGATGTGCGACCACTGGCACAACTGCCGCAGCAGCAAGCCCAGCTCGTCAACGGTGCGGTTGCGCGCCGTGGTCAGGCGGAAGCGCCGAAGGACCTCCGCCTCGCGGAACACACCGATCGTCGTGTGGGTGTTGCCGACATCCATCGCCAAGAGCATGTTCCCCTCCCCGCTCAAGTCAGAGCGTCGCCACCAGGTCCGCGGCAAGAAACTCCCGTTCGATCCCTTCCACCGCCAGGCGTAGCTGCCCGGCGTCGCCGAAACCCGCGAAACGGCCACGGACCACCTCGTCGCCGGCACGGACGCACAGCTCATCCCCGCAGCGATGAACCGACCTCGCCGACCACGCCGCCCTCGCCGCCGCAGGCGCCTCAAGGTAGGTGCGCAGGCGCATCACACAATCCACGGCCAGCGACACCGCCGCGTCTTTCGGGTCCCCGTGCCACCCCCACTCCGCCGCGCACGTGGGCGTGCCCCACCCCGCCGCCACCGATGGGGTGACGGCGAGGTTCGCCCCGAAGCCAGCGATCACCCCGGCCTGCGTCCCGCACACGCGCGCCTGCGACAGCACCCCGCCAAGCTTTCTGCCCCCGGCCATGAGGTCGTTCGGCCACTTCACGCCCACGCTCATCCCTCCCGCCAGGGCCTCGAGCGCCTCCGCCAGGGCTACCGCGGCGGCCATGGGAACCGTGCCCAGAACCTCCACGTCGACCCAGCCGAGCCAGGTGGCATAGAGGCCGCCCTCCGGGGACACCCACGACCGTCGTCCGCGCCCCCGCCCGGACGACTGACAGCCGGCAACGAGCAGCGTCTCCGCCATGCGGCCGCTCCCCTCCCAGGCGTCCAAACGCCGCTGCATCAGCAGGTTGGTGGAATCGACCCAATCGAGCCAGACGACGTTGAAGGCTGGCGGCGGGAGGTGCAGCGGCCTCACACTCGCGCTTCCAGCGTTTCCCGCAACAACCCTTCCTTGCGCTCCAGGTCCGCTGCCCGCTGGCCGGCCGCGTGCACCACGTCGGCGGGCGCCCGCTCGCGGAAGCCCAGGTCGGCCAGGCGCGCGCGCGCCCGCTGCAACTCGACCACCACCTGCTCCAGCTCCTTCGCCATGCGCTGGCGCTCGGCGCCTTTGAGCGCTCCGTCCGGGAGTTCAATCGCCAGCGCCACGCCTCCGGCCACGGTCCGCACCGAGCCGGCCGGCACCACTTCGGCCCCCACCTCCAGCCGCGAGATCCCCGCCAGACGTCCCAGCTCCCGCGACATCGCCGTGAGATCAGCCAGCAGTCCCCCGTCGAGCTCCCTCAGATACAGCCCCAGCGGCGTCCCCGGCGGCAGGCCGACAAGGTGGCGGTACGAGCGCACCTCCTCCACCACCGCCTGCATGGTTGCCACCGCCTGGACCGCGGCGGCATCCTGGAAGCGCCCCGTGGCAGCGGGGTAGCTGGCGGTGATCAGGGGCTCGCGCCCGCCCAGATGCCCGGCGATCTCCTCGGTGATCGATGGCATCACGGGGTGGAGCAGGGCGAGCGCCTCCAGCAGGACTCCGCGGGCGACCGAACGGACGTCGCGCCTGCACCGTCGCTCGCCTGCATCGGCCCCCTCCAGAGGGGAGCCGTCTCCGGCGCCGGCCAGCAGGGGCTTGGCCATCTCCACGTACCAGTCGCAGAAGTCGTTCCAGACGAACTGGTAGAGGCGGCGGCACCCCTCGTCGAAACGATAGGTCCCCCACGCCTGATTGGCCGCCGCGATCGTTTCCTCGAAGACGGCCAGGATCCACCGCTCCGGCAACGCCAGCTTGCCGGGCTTGAGCTCGTGCAGCTCCTTCTCGTCGCCGGTCAGATTCATCTGCACGAAGCGCGCCGCATTCCAAAGCTTGGTGGCGAAGGAACGATAGCCCTCCATGCGCCGCGGATCCAGGGGCAGGTCGCGGCCCGGTGAGGCCAGCGCCGCGAGAGTGAAGCGCACCGCGTCGGCCCCGAACTGCTCCACCAGCTCAAGGGGGTCCATGACGTTACCCTTGGTCTTGGACATCTTCTGGCCGCGCGCATCCCGCACCAGTCCGGTAAGATGCACCTCGGCGAATGGCGCCTTCCCCGTGAAGTGACACCCCATCATGATCATGCGCGCCACCCAGAAGAACAGTATGTCGAACCCGGTAATGAGCAGGCTGGTGGGATAGAACGCCCGCATATCCGGCGTGTCATCCGGCCACCCCAGGGTGGACAGCGGCCAGAGCGCCGATGAGAACCAGGTGTCAAGCACATCCTCATCCTGGCGAACCGGTGCACCGCAGGTGGCGCACGCCGTCACGTCGTCCATGGACACCGTGGTGTGGCCGGCGTCGCAGTAGAAGGCCGGAATGCGGTGCCCCCACCAGAGCTGGCGGGAGATGCACCAGTCGAGGATGTTCTCCAGCCAGTTGTAGTAGGTCGCCGCCCAGAAGTCGGGAATGAGCCGGACCTCGCCTGACCGCACCGCCTCAAGCGCCGGCTGTGCCAACGGCCGGGCCCTGACAAACCACTGCCTGGAGAGGTACGGCTCCACCACCGTGTCGCAGCGCTGGCAGTGTCCAACGGCGTGCCGGTGAGTGCGCTCGCCGCGCCGCAAGCCCTGCTCCTGCAGCGCCTGGAGAACCGCCTTGCGGGCCGCCATGCGTTCGAGACCGGCAAAGAGGCCGCCGTTTTCGTTGATGTGCCCGTCCTCGGTAAGGATGTTGATCTTCTCGAGACCGTGCCGCTCGCCGGTGGCGAAGTCTTCGGGATCGTGGGCCGGCGTGACCTTGACCGCGCCGGTGCCGAACGCCGGGTCCACCAGAACGGCATCGCCAACGATGGGGAAGCTGCGCGGCAGCAGCGGGTGCACCACCCTGCGACCGATCAGATGCCGATACCGCTCGTCATCCGGATGCACCGCCACCGCCGTGTCACCGAGCATCGTCTCCGGCCTGGTGGTGGACACCACGATCTCGCCGCCGCCGTCAACCGGATAGGCGAAGTCCCACATGCCGCCGTCGAGGTCCTTGTGCACCACCTCGAGGTCCGACAGCGCCGTGAGGCAGCGCGGGCACCAGTTGATCAGACGGTGCGCCCGGTAGATCAGACCCTCCTCGTAAAGCGTTACGAATGCGTGGCGTACGGCCCGAGAGAGGATGGGGTCCAGCGTGAAGCGCTCGCGCGTCCAGTCGCAGGAGGCGCCCAAGGCGCGCGCCTGCCGGGAGATATTGTCCTTGTACTTTTCCTTCCACGCCCACATCCTCTCGAGGAACCGCTCACGACCCAGCGCGTGCCGTGACGTACCCTCCTTGGCCAGCTCCCGCTCCACCATCACCTGCGTGGCGATGCCCGCATGGTCGGTGCCGGGCAGCCACAGAGCGTTGTGACCCTGCATGCGCCGCCAGCGGATCACCAGGTCCTGCAGGGTGAACTGCAGCGCATGCCCGATGTGCAGTTTGCCCGTCACGTTAGGGGGGGGGATCAAGATCACGAACGGCGGCTTGGAGGAAGGGACCTCGGGAGTGAATGCACCCGAGCGCTCCCACCTCTCATACCAACGCTCTTCGAACGACTTCGGGTCGAACCGGGGGGGAAGGAGATGCTCCGAACTCACACGGCCTCCATCAGCACGGGGAAGTCTATCGGATTCCGGCCACCCCCACACGCCGGGTGCGTGACGCGCTACCCTGACAGCAGACGCGGAGGAACGCGAATGCCTACCCTGGCGGCGAATGGGGTCAACCTCTACTACGAACTGCACGGCCCGGAGGATGCGCCGGTGGTGGCCCTGCTCAACGGCGTGCTGATGAACACCTCCAGTTGGGCGCTGCAGACTCCCGTGCTGGCCCGGCGCTATCGCGTGCTGCTGCACGACTGCCGCAACCAGGGTGCCTCGGATCACCCATCCGGCGCCTGCAGCATGGCTCTTCACGCTCAGGACCTTCAAGCGCTGATGAGGGCGCTGGGGATCGAGCGCGCCCACATCGCCGGAATCTCGTATGGCGGCGAACTCGCGCAGCGCTTCACCCTCGACTTCCCGGACATGGTGCGCTCGCTCTTCATCTCGTCGGCGGTGAGCGAGGTGCGCCCCCTGCTCGCGGCTCGCATCAGGGGCTGGATGGAGACGGTACGCCGGCACGACGGGGAGCTGCTCTACCGCTGCTCGGTAGCCGATAACTTCAGCGAGGCGTGGCTTGCCTCGCACCCCGAGTGGGAAGCGGCCTCGATTCCGCGCTACCAGCAACTCGACTTCGACGCCGTATTGCGCCTGTGCGAGGCGTTTCTCGACATCAACTGGACAGCCGAGCTGCGCAAGATTGCCGTCCCGACCGTGATCGTCGTGGGCGAACTGGACGCGATCAAACCGCTCGATCCCTACTCGCGCATCCTCGCCAGGGAAATCCCCGGCGCGCGCCTCCTGATCCTCGGCGGAGCCGGCCATGCCTGTTGCCTGGAGACGCCGGAGGCGTGGAACGCCGCTCTCCTCGGATGGCTGGTCACCCATGACGCCTGAGATCGATGACTGCCATTGCATTCACCGTGGCCTGGGTCGCCACCCATGCCAGCGCCGCTCGCCAGACCTTCAGGTAAGAGAGTGATGGAACCAGAGTTCTTTCTGACTCTGCTCGGCTTTCTGCTGGTCGTCGCCTTCCTGGCGGAGGAGGCCTTCTCCCGGCTGCGCATCCCTCCAGTGCTGGTGCTCATGGCGTGCGGGCTTGGCCTGGGTCCACTTTCCAACGTTCTTCCCGTCGATCGCTTCGTCGAGGTGGCGCCTCATTTCGGCGCTCTCGCCTTTCTCCTCATCCTCTTCGAAGGTGGGCTGGATCTTGAGTTGCGCGAGGTCTCCAGCCGCCTGCGCGCCGGACTCATCCTCGGTTCGCTGGGGTTCTTCCTCACCTTCGTGATGGTCGCCGCGGTCGCCGCGGCCACGGGTATGCCGCCTGCCGAGGCGTTCGTCTTGGGAATCGTGTTGGCTCCGATCTCTGGCGCCATCGTCATCCCGCTGCTGCCCCGGTTGGGTTTCCGCAAGGAACTCCGCACCCTTCTGGTGCTTGAAGCGGCGCTCGCCGACGTCATCGCCGTCCTTGCCATGGGCATGGCCACCACCCTGCGGACGGCCGGCGGACTCGCCGGGCTGCTGGCTCTCGGCACGCTCCTGGCCGCCCTGTTCAGCGTGCTGATCGCGGTGGCAGCCGGGGTGGTGTGGCCGCGCGTCCTGGGGCGTCTGGGCGACCGACGCTTCGTGGATGTGCTCACCTTCGGGTTCGCTCTCGTGTTGTGGGGCGTCGCCGAGATTCCCGGCGCCTCCGGAGCGCTCTGCGTCCTCGCCTTCGGTCTGACCCTGGCCAACGAGCCGGCGCTCCGGACGAAGCTGGGCGCGGCAGGCACCGGGGAGGACACGGCCATCAGCGCCACCGTCAGCCGATTGCACGACTTCATCGCCCAGCTGACCTTTGTGGTGCGCGCCTACTTCTTCGTGTTCCTCGGGGTCGTCGTGAGCTTCTTCCACCTCCCGTGGAGGGGGTACGCCCTCGCCGCTGCGGCGGTGCTCGCCATGCTCGCGGCCCGACATGCCACGCTCTCCTTCGCGACGGACAAGGGCATGATTGGCCTTGATCGGGAGGAGCGCCGGGCGGTACTGCTGCTGCAGCCGCGGGGGCTGGTGAGCGCCGTGCTCGCCCTCAAGGCGGGTCAGAGGGGTTTCGACGGCGCCGGGCTCCTCTTGGGCCTCGCCTCCCTCGCCATCATCCTCACCAACCTGCTCCTCATCGTCGCCGCCCGCGCCAGTTCCTCGGCGAATGCCGGCGGCCAGCGGCCGGACACGCGCTCAGGCTGAAAGGCCGAGGACCTCCTCCAGCTTGGTCTTCGACGCGGCGTCCACGGCGGCGTGCAGTGAGCCCCCGTGGGAATCCATCGTGACGACCACCGGGAAGTCCTCCACCTGGATGACCCACAGCGCCTCGGGCACGCCGAACTCCTCCAGCTTGAACACCGTCTCCACCCGCTTGACCGACTGGGCGAGCACCTGCGCCGCCCCACCGATGGCGTGGAAGTACACCGCACCGTGCTCTTGCAGTCCGGCCAGCGTCTTGGCGCCCATACCGCCCTTGCCGATCACCCCGCGCAGGCCGTAGCGACCGATGACATCGGCCTGATACGGTTCCTCCCGCGCCGACGTGGTGGGTCCGGCCGCCACGAAGCTGAAGGTGCCGTCCTCGTGCTGCTTCACCACCGGCCCGACGTGATAGATCACCGAGCCGCGCATCAACGGCAGTACCTCCCTGCGGAGTTCGTTGACCAGCCAGTGGTGCGCCGAGTCGCGGCCCGTGGTGATACGCCCGGACAGCTCCACGAAGTCTCCGACCTTGAGAGATCGGATCGTCGCCTCGTCACAGGGTAACTGCAGCTTCATGCCGTCCTCCTCACCATCGCTTGAGCCGCGACCGCTACTCCAGCCACGCCACCGTCCCGTCGGCGGCGAAGCGCGCCCCCGCCCTGCGGTTCGCCCAGCACATGTACGACACCGATACGAAGTAGCTGGCCGGCAGCCTCCCCAGGTAGCCGATCTTGACGCCGAGCACCGTCGTCGAGCCGCCGAAACCCATCGGGCCAATTCCCAACTGGTTCGCTTTCTCAAAGATCTCCTGCTCCATGGCGTCGAGCTCGGGGTTCGCGTTGCGATCGTCGAGCCGGCGCAGGAGCTGGCGCTTGGATTCGAGAAAGCCGCTCCCGCGGTCGCCGCCGAAGCAAGCACCGATGACGCCCGGGGCGCAGCCCTTGCCTTGTGCCTTGTAGATCGCGTCGAGGACGCAGCGCTTGACTCCTTGGAGATTACGGTCCGCCTTGAGCGCAGCGTGAGGCAGTGTGTACTGCGCCCCGACGTTCTCGCAGCCGCCCCCCTTCAACATCATGCGCACTTCGACCGCCTCCTCGTCCCACTCCTCGCAGTGCACGGTGGGAATTCCTGGAGCGGCACCGTTGCCGGTGTTCTTGTCGCGCAAGGGATCGACCGCGTTGGGGCGCAGCAGCTGGCGCGCCGTCGCCTGCCGGACCGCCTCCTCGTAGGCGGAGGTGAACATGCGGGTGGACATCCCCACCGGGTGGTGGATCCACACCAGGGGTGTCCCCGTATCCTGGCAGATTGGCTGCCAGTTTCCCCCGGCCAGCTCGATGTTGCGCAACACCGTGTCCAGCGCCTCGGCGGCCAGCGAACCTTCGGCCTCGCGCCGGCGGCCGCGGCGCAGCGCCTCCACCACATCAGGGGGCAGCTGCGTCGAGGCGCGCGCAATCACGTCCACGAACTGCGCTGTCCAGTGCTCCTTGCTCGTCTCAAGCACAGCACCTCTCCTTTCCCGCGCAGTCTACGCCGCCCTGGCGCGAGTTTGGAGAGCGGAACGCCCCTCCCCAGCTTCCCACAGCCCTTGGACATCCCGCCCCCGCCCCCCACCCTCGGGATGCCCACACCTCCCACAACCTCCGCTGCTCGCAGAGCAAGGACATCTCTTTCCAAGGAGGAGACAACAACGACCCCGAAACCACCGATGTGCCACCAGAACCCAGGCCGCAGGGTGGCCTCATGACTCATGAGCACCCCCGGCCTTGCGCTCCTCGGCCATCCCACGAGCCAGACAGACTCCGGTCGGGCTTGGCCCTCCCTGCG